>CAYZHX010000027.1:0-17159 GCA_964476905.1 uncultured Terriglobales bacterium | reverse complement strand
AAATGCCGGTTCTGATTCCCAACGTATGCGACCGACAGCACAGTCTGTTTTGCAAGTTGCCGCTGGATTCCTAGGCTGTACTGATAGCTGGTTGGGTTCTTGTAGTTGTTCGGGTCAAGTTCGGTGATGCTATTCACCGTTACCGGCAGAGAGGAAGTGCTGATATTCGCATTGGTTTGGTCTATTCCAATGTGAGGATCCGACAAGGAAACGCTACTGAGGCTGACGGATCCGCCGAAGAGGTTATTGCCCCCCGCTTGATACATATCGTTGCCCTGGATGCGTTCAAACATCACGCCGACACCACCGCGTACGACTGTCGTACCTTCGCCCGTAAGGTCATAAGCAAAGCCGATTCGCGGACCCCAGTTGTTCCAGTAGTTGTTCACCAACCCGTTGGTCACTCCCGGGGACTTTCCCGGAACACCAAGGCCGTTGGCGTACTGCAGCAGTCCGCTGAGTTGCGGATTCGGACCTGTCGCCAAGCCTGGACTTGCTCCGGTGCACGAGGAATTGGGAAGACCCGCGCCGGAACAAATCAAAGTTCCATTGCTGTTGGCAAAAGTTGGAGCACTCGCCGCATTGTAGAGATTCGGATAGAAGTTCGACATCTGTCCGTTGATCTCGGCAGTGTGCGGCATGCCATCCCAGCGCAAGCCGAGATTCAGTGTCAGGCGCTTCGATGTGCGCCAGTTGTCCTGCAGATACCCAAACCAGGAGACACTGTTCCAGTTGCGGTCGTCTTTCAGCGCGGGCTCGCTGTATCCGCTCGAAAGACCCAACAGATAGTCGGCAAAGTCATAGCCGGTGAAATTGCCGTTGAAGGAAAACGATCCTTCCGCCGACACCTGCAAAGGCTGCAGTTTTCGGAAGTTGAGCCAACCAGCGCCAAACTTGAGCTGATGAGCGCCCTTTGTCCATGAAAGATCATCACGAAGCTGATAGCTGTTGGCGGCGTTCACCCATGGGTTCCAATTCGGATCATATCGAGATCCAGTCTTTCCGCCGGCATTAAGATTGATAATCGGAGTGACGTCGCTCTTAAACCCAAAAAGCTTGTGCTGCTGGAAACCCGTATCTGAAAGTGTGTACTTACCCAGCGGCAGCATATTGATTCGATTTCCACCATAATTGAACGCGATTTCATTCAGCAACGTCGGGCTGATGATGTGAGTGGCATGGATTACAGCGCTGTACGACGGATTTCCGAATGTGTCTCCAACTGTCGGTAAGTTCGCACCACCACTCCAGCGTGTCGGGATATCGGTTTGCAGGATTTGCTCCGAGATCCAGTGTCCAAAGACCGAGAACTTGTCGCTGAATGTGTGATCGACGCGCGCAAGCTCTTCGCGTACGTTGGTGGGAGAGTCGGCACCACCGATAAATGTGCGTCCCGAAGTGGGTGCTGGGAACAGACCAGCCTTTAACAGAGCTTGAGCATTGGGATCGAGCAATGACGTTGGAATCGTATTGTTGGGAAACGCTTGTCCTGAAGTAAGCCCGGCCGCCGTGAACTTTGCCTGTTCGGCTGTGGAGAGGTTCGCGAAGTTAGGAACGTGAACCGTCGTATTACCCGAGTTCAAAAGGCCACCGAAGTTCATCGCTTCATTCAGATTGCCACCATAAGTACTCGGAAATGGAACGTTCGTTCGCAGCGCGCCACCCTGAATCAGGCTGCGCCATTCCATGTTGTAGAAGAAGAATGTCTTTGGATTGTCGCTGGGTTTGAATTCCACCGGGCCACCGGCATTGAAGCCATAGGTGTTAAAGCGCAGCTTCGGCATCTTATTTTGCGTGCCGTTTGCGTTAAATCCGGGCGTGAAATAGTTGCGCGCGTTGAAAGCATCGTTTCGCCCAAACCACCACGCTGACGCATGGAACGTCTTTGTACCCGACCGAAGGACGGTGGTCACAGTCGCGGAGGAAGACAATCCGTACTCGGCGCTGTAGTTCGAGGTCAGCTGTCGGAATTCGGCAACCGCGTCAATCGAAGGCATCACAATCGCACCGGAACCACCGCGATCGGCGGCTTCCGCACCGTCGATCATGTAGAGGTTGTGCGCTACACGTTGGCCGTTAAACGCGACATTCTGGTCGCCACCCATCGGCGTAGGAATCTGAAAGTCCCCTTGCAGGCTGCTCGCGCCAGGAGTGAGGTTCACGATTGAGTAGAGGCTGCGCCCATTAGTCTCGAGCTGCGTGATCTGCTGGCCGGTGATCAGGCTGCTTTGCTCCCCGGATTCGGTCTTGACCGCAATCGGGGCGGCTTCTACCGTGATCAACTCCTGTGTGCCGCCGACCTTCAGCGCAAAATCCACGCGGCGGCGGTCTCCGACGTTCACCACCACTCCGGTGGTGTCCGCGAGATTAAAGCCAGTGGCCTGGGCTTTGATGTCGTAGTTGCCAATCGGAAGCGCAGTCGCAACATACTGACCGACTTCGTTGCTCTGCATTTTGCGAACCTGGCCGGTGGCGATATTGGTAATGGTGATGGTGGCGTTCGGCACAACAGCTCCGGAGCTGTCCGTAACCGTCCCTACGATAGTTGCTTCTTGCGCGGCTGCGCCGATACTCAGTGCCGCTACAAACAAAAAGACGAGAACGACGATTTTGTTTGCTGTGCGAACACACCTGACGACCCCTTCGAACCAAAGCTTCACGGCTTTCCTCCTGATAGCGGTATTTCCTAAAACCTTTCAGGCGCAGGTCTAAAACGTTTTAGTCATTTCGGTCGTAAACTCTCGCACGAGCAGAATGCAGTTGTCAAGGTTTTTAAAAGCAAAACTTGGAAGTTTGGGGGAGGAGTAGCCCAGAACAGACAAATCCCGGGACGAACGGGGAAAACGCTGTCGCGATTTTAATTAAGAGCTGCGTTCGCGCCGGGTCGCGGCCGGAGGCGCGGTGGACTCCCTGACTACGAGTTTCGGCTCGACTAGGACCTCGCGTGACTTTTCTGCGGGCTGCTCGATGCGCTTGATCAGAGTACGCGCTGCGAGTTCACCCATGTTGAGCAGCGGTTGTCGAATCGTCGTGAGGCGAGGAATGTTGAACGCTGCTTGCTCGATATCGTCAAAACCCACCACGGAGATGTCCTCGGGTACTCCGAGGCCCGCATCGCGGAAAGCGCGAATCGCACCAATAGCAGAACCATCATTAAACGCAATCAGAGCCGTAAATTCCTGAGATGCCTCGAGCAACTCTTTCGCGGCGTGATATCCCAGATCCGACATCGTGGTGTTGTTGCATTCCGGGTACGTTCCCAGCTCGCGTATAAGTTTGGGCGCAAGAACCACTCCCAACTCACCCGCGGCCTTCTGCAGACTGAGCCAGCGATCCTCAGAATCTCCATTGCCGCGAGGCCCTCGTAACACGGCGATGCTCTTGTGGCCCAATTTGAGAAGGTGCTTCAAAGCCAAACTCGCGGCGCGCGCATTGTCGATGACGATGCTGCTTACGTCCGGCGCCTCGGTGATATCGGAAACGGCGACTACGGGAACCGATAGTGATCGTTTCAGGGGTGTATTGATGAAGATCATTCCCTCAACGCCACGATCGAGTAGCGTGTCCGGAGAGGTTTCAATGAGCTCAGGAGCACCTCGATGGCTGACGACGAAGTAGAAATATCCGCGGTTTGCCAGCTCTTTCTCGATACCGCTGATAAGCGACGCCGAAAATTCGTCGCCGATGTCTGGAACCAGCACGGCAACGCAATACGTACGCTTGCCATGCAGATAACGGGCGAAAACATTAGGACGGTAATTGAACTCACGGACCGCTTCCCAGATGCGGTCCTTGGTTTTTTGGGCTATGGTCGCAGCCAACGGGGAATCGCTGATCACCACGGAGATAGTAGTAGGCGAGAGATCGAGGTGATTGGCGAGGAACTTGAGCGTGACACGCTCGCCGGTGCCGTTTGTCGCCGTGCGGCCGTTGCTGTTGGCTGTAGTTCGCTTCGGCATCGATGTTCGTCCCATTTCCCGGCTACTTGAGCCTTGCATATTCGAAATCCGGCATCAAGCCAAAAACAGGTTTTCTCGTCGGCAGCATATCGACTCTCCGCGCGGATGGTCTCAGCACACTATACTAAATCGATTAACTTAGCTAGGGAGTTGACGGTGCCAATGAAGGAACTGCGCAACCCGGTGGTTCCGTTCTTCTTCGTTTAGCGTAGGCGGCGCTGTCCATTGGCAGGTGGTCGTGGCAAAGAAACAGCCTCGCGAAACAAAGCCAGGTTGGACCTCAGAATAATGCCGGGGTTCAGATGCTGCTTCGCGGGAAATTCCGTGCCATTAAGCAGGTGTTCAGCCAGGCTTCGCACTGCGTGTTGTCCCTGAACATAAGGCTGCTGGTGAATGGAGGCGGCGATGGCTCCGGACTGAATGGCTCGAATCATCTGACGGAATAGATCAGTGGCAATCACTCGCACGTGTCCAATGAGGCCTTCTTGTTCCAAAGCGCGACAGACCGGCAGACAATTGACGGTGTTTACGTAAATACCCGCAACATTCGGTACTCGTCTGAGTAAGTCCAGGGTTTTGCGGAGGCTCTCGGTAGGATGCTCGTGGGCCTCGACAACTTCCACCACAGTTCCACCTCGAGATAGATCGCGAAAGCTCGTGCTGAACCCTTCCGCCTTTTCGCGATGGTCAATGGTTCGGAGCATACCCGTGACGATCGCAACTTTACTGCCGGCGGGCACGAAATCCGCCATGAGTTCCCCGGCGATCAATCCGTTCAGTCGTGGTTCAACGCACACAACTGACGAACGCCGGCTCATGGGAGCGTCAGTCGAAACACAGACTACACGTGTGCCTTCCTTTTCGGCGGCATCGATCAGCGGAGTCATAACCTCGGGATTGCCGGGCGTCAGAATGATCCCGTCCGTTTTCGACGCATAGATGGAACGAAAGGCTAGGCGCTCGCCTCTTCCCAATTCAGGAACTGGTCGGAAGACAAACTCGACGCCTCGATTTGTATAATGCGCGGCTTCATCACGAATGCCGGCCCACACCTCGTCATAGAAATAGGCCAGCTCTTTAGGAACACAAACGCCAATGCGCACGCGTTTGCCGGTAGATAACGCGCGGGCGGTGACATTGGGTGTGTAACCGATTCCGCGCGCAATTTTCAGGACTCGCGAAAGCGTTCGCGGATTGATTCCGCTTCGTCCATGCAGCGCCCGATCAACGGTCCCGATGGAAACGCCGGCGAGTTCAGCAATGTGCGGAATACCGCTTTTCTTACGCGCGCTCCTCGGCATCAATGGACATCCAGCGAGACGGATGTGAGATCGACCGAATTCGGCCCAACCATGATCTTGAAGGTCCCCGGTTCGACAACCCGCTTCATTTCGCGGTTGTAGAACTGGAGTTCTTGCGGGCCAATCGAGAAGCTCACCGTACGGATCTCGCCAGGTTTAATGCTAATGCGCTGAAAGCCTTTCAGTTCCTTAATGGGACGCGTAACAGAACTGATCTCATCACGGATGTAAAGTTGAACAACCTCGTCTCCGGTGCGATTGCCAGCATTGGTTATGTCGACTGAAACTTTCGTCCGCCCGTCAACGCTAATCGTTGCGGGCTCGAGCCGTAGATTGGCATATCGAAATTTGGTGTAGCTCAGTCCGTATCCAAACGGGAACAGTGGAGTCGAGTTCGCGAACAGATAGGGCCGATGGGCGGAAGGCTTCTGGTTATAAAAAACCGGCAACTGCCCAACTGAGCGTGGCACGGTGATAGGCAGTCTGCCCGCTGGATTGTAGTCGCCGAAGATGACGTCGGCGATCGCCGTTCCGCCCTCCTGGCCCAGATACCAGCCGTCGAGAATCGCGGAAACGTGTTCGGCGATGAAGTTGATGGAGTTCGGACGCCCGTGTAACAGGACCACAATAATTGGCTTCCCTGTCGCAAGGAGACGGGCTACGAGCTCATCCTGTCGACCGACGAGATCGAGGCTGTCGCGATCGCCCAGATGGGTGTCCGACCATGCTTCACGAGATGTTTGCTCGTTGTCACCAACGACGACGACGCCCAGATCGGCCTTCCGTAGAACATCAACAGCATCGGACATACGTTGTTCGTCGAGCCCAGGATTGGCAGGAATGACTTTGTCCTCTTCCCAAACTGGTTTGCTTTCGGTAATCCGACACCCTTCTGCGTACAGCACTTCGACTTTGTTCCCGACCTTATTCTTGATTCCATCAAGAACGCTGATTGCGTGCTTTGGCGTTCCGCTATATCCGCCCAAATGCGCTTCAGCGGCGTTCGGACCAATGACGGCAATGCGCTTGAGCTTGGAAATATCGAGTGGGAGGAGATTGTTGTCATTCTTCAGGAGTGCGATCGTCTCGTGCGCGGCCCGCAGCGCAAGCTCGGCATCAGCTTGTGTGCCGGCGCTCTGAACAGCCTTCTGAGGCTCGACAAATGGATGATCGAAGAGTCCAAGGTCGAACTTTGCGCGGAGGACGCGCGCGACCGCTTCGTCGATCAACGATTCAGGAATCTGGTGATTGAGAACTAAAGTGGGAAGCGATCGGTAGCACTTCGCGAATGGCAACTCGATGTCTACGCCTGCCGTGATCGCAAACTTCGCCGCTTCGTCGCAGTTTGCGGCGATGTGATGAATGCTGATGAGTTGATCGATCGCGAAGTAATCTGAAACGACGAGATATTTGTAGGCCCACTCGTTACGAAGAATATTGCGCAGAAGCCAGACATTACTGTGATTGGGAATACCGTCAAGCTCGTTATATGAAGGCATAATGGCGCGAACATCTCCTTGATTAACGCCCACCTCAAATGGCGGAAGAAAATACTCGCGCACGGTGCGCTCACCGTAGTCTGCCGGTGCAACATTGGTTCCTGCCTGCGGCTGGCTGTGGACAGCGAAGTGTTTCAGCGTGGCAAAAACGTGGTTGCCGTCAATCGTTGATCCATCCCCTTGGAGTCCACGCACAGCCGCCAGCCCCATACGCCCCGCGAGGTACGGATCTTCCCCGTACGTTTCTTCTGTGCGTCCCCAGCGCGGATCGCGGGCGACATCCACCACTGGCATAAGGCATTCGTTGGCTCCGCGTGATCGTGCTTCCAGTGCAACCGAGCTGAAGATGCGTTTCAGCAGAGCGTCGTCCCAAGTTGCGGCAAGTCCGATTGCCTGAGGGTATGAAGTCGCGCCGATAGCAACGAATCCATGCAGACATTCCTCGTGGAACATGAGAGGAATCCCAAGTCGCGAATTCTCAATCGCGATGTGCTGAAGTCGATTCGTGAACTCCGCCATCTCTGCCGGCCCACGGCCTTCGCCGGGACGCGAAACTTGACCCAATCCGTTCTTCAGCAACTGTATTGCTTTGGCTTCATCCAGTACGCCTTTCTCGTCGACAAAATAATCTTCGGGGGCTAGATTCTGGCCGTGGTTTTGCCAAGTTGATTCGAGCTGCGCGACCTTTTCCTCGAGCGTCATACGGTTCATCAGGTCTTTGACGCGAGCATCGATCGGCAGCGACGGATTCTTGTACGACGCCGACTGCTGTGCCACGCATGGGAGAACGGCCATCAAGGTATTCGCAACTAACACTGCAAAACCGCGAAGACTCATCGACTTTAAGCTCCGAAGAAATTTCACTCGACAGAATGGGATATCAATCTATACCGTTAACGTACACGATTGCACTTTTTTTAAATTTGCGGTTCAGTCATAATCTGTCGGCTGCTCCGTAACAAATTCATGCGATGAGTTCCTCAACCAAACTCTTGGGTATCGATGTCGGCACCGGCGGCACGCGTGCTCTGCTCATTGACGAGACTGGCAAGGTATTGGCGTCGAAGACGGCCGACCATCAGCCGTTCGCCTCGCCACAGACCGGATGGGCCGAGCAGGAACCGCTCGATTGGTGGAGAGCGTGCCGTGAAGCTGTTCGCGGATTGCTCAGTTCTGCAGGAGTTTCGGGAGCGGGCATCGCGGCCATTGGATTCTCCGGCCAGATGCACGGTGCAGTCTTGATGGACGCGGCTGGGAACGCTCTGCGTCCTTCATTGATATGGTGTGATCAGCGTACTGCCAAGGAAGCTCGCGAACTGACCGAGCAAGTGGGTGAATCGCAGCTCATTGCATGGACATGTAATCCGGCCCTGACGAACTTCACAGTGACCAAGCTCCTGTGGGTTCGGAAACACGAGCCTCGCGTCTACGAAAAATTCCGCATGCTGCAGCTTCCCAAGGACTACGTGCGCTTTCGTCTCACCGGCGAATATGGAATGGACATGGCTGATGCATCGGGCACGTTGCTGCTCGATGTCGCGCACCGTCGCTGGTCGGCAGATATGGCGAAGGCTGCGCGCGTAGACGAATCGGTCCTTCCACCCTTATTCGAATCGTGCCAGGTGTGCGGAAAGGTATCGAAGGAAGGGGCAGCCGCAACCGGGCTGGCGATTGGAACTCCAGTAGTCGCCGGAGCAGGAGATCAAGCTGCCGGTGCTGTGGGGCTAGGCGTAGTCGCCCCCGGGGCAGTACACGCGACGATCGGAACCTCTGGAGTGGTGTTCGCTTCAACTGATCGTCCCGCCATGGATCCCCGTGGACGACTGCACACTTTTTGTCATGCAATCCCCAACCGCTGGCACGTCATGGGCGTAACCCAGGCGGCGGGACTCTCGTTGCGATGGTTCCGAGACCAATTTGGGACAGCATCTACGAGTGGCGATGCTTACGAGGTACTCACAAAGGAAGCTGCGTCGGTTCCTCCTGGATCCGACGGTGTGATGTGGGCTCCTTATCTTATGGGTGAGCGGACGCCGCACCTCGATCCTGACGCTCGCGCCGCACTTGTGGGACTTGCTGCGAACCATCGCCGCGCACACGTTATACGCGCGATCATTGAAGGTGTAACCTTCAGTCTGCGCGATTCACTCTCGATCTTTGAGGAGATGAAGGTACCGGTGAAGGAGATCCGCCTCGGCGGTGGCGGCGCACGCTCGCCGCTCTGGCGTCAGATTCAGGCCGACGTTTATGCTCATCCGGTTGAGGTGGTTGCGGCGGAAGAAGGCGCGGCCTATGGAGCCGCCCTCCTGGCGGGAGTCGGAGCCGGCATTTGGAATACAGTTGACGATGCCTGTCGTGTGGCAGTACGTGTAAGCTCGGTGGTCGAACCAGAGCGGGAATCCTCGGCCATCATGCAGCGGCAATATCAGCAGTATCGTCGCATTTATCCTGCGCTGCGGTCCATGCGCGAAGAGTCATCCGCATCTCATACTGCCTAAATACCTGGAGGATTCATGCCGAGCGGCTCGTACGATCCAAAGCCGGAACATAAATTTTCTTTTGGACTGTGGACGATCGGAAATCGTGGACGTGATCCTTTCGGCGAAGCCGTGCGTCCCACCATTCCCCCCAATGACATCGTTGCCTTGTTGGCCGAAGTCGGAGCCTGGGGAGTGAACCTGCACGACAACGATCTCGTGCCCATCGACGCCACCCCGGCGGAGCGCGATCGCATCGTGCGCGAGTTCAAGAAAGCCTGCAAAGAGCACGGCATTGTTGTACCGATGGCTACCGTTAATCTGTTCTTTGATCCTGTCTTTCGCGACGGGGCATTTACCGCTAATGACCGTGAAGTCCGGACCTATGCCGTGCAGAAGACAATGCATGCCATGGATCTCGGTGCGGAACTCGGCGCCAAGATCTTCGTACTCTGGGGTGGACGCGAAGGAACCGAAACCGATGCTTGCCGACGCCCGGATCACGCGCTCAAGAACCTGCGCGAATCCATCAACTATCTCTGCGAATACAACATTGATAAAAAGTATGGATACAAATTCGCCCTTGAAGCCAAACCCAACGAACCGCGGGGCGATATCTACATGCCGAGTACAGCAGCCTATTTAGGTCTGATTCCCACTTTGGATCATCCCGAGATAGTCGGTGTAAATCCCGAGGTGGCACACGAGCACATGGCCGGCCTGAACTTCGTCCACGCTGTTGCGCAAGCCTGGGAAGCGGGAAAGCTGTTCCACATTGATCTGAATGATCAATACCCGGGACGCTACGATCAGGACCTTCGCTTCGCCTCAGCCAATCCCAAGGCGATGTTCTGGCTGGTGAAGTTCCTGGAAGATGTCGGCTACAGCGGTCCACGCCATTTCGACGCGCATGCATATCGAACCGAAGATATCGAAGGCGTGAAGGACTTCGCGCGCGGGTGCATGCGCAGCTATCTGATCCTGAAAGAGAAGGCCAAGCGCTGGAATCAGGACAAAGAGATCCAGGCGTTACTGAAGGAAATCAACCCGAATCCCGTGGAGCATGTCGGAAGGTATTCGAGCAAGAGTGGACAGACTTTATTGAAAAGGCAGTTTGATCGTGCTGCTCTGTCTTCGCGCGGACTGATGTATGAAAGGCTCGATCAGCTCACAATCGACCTATTGCTTGGCGCAAGGTGAGTTCAGCAAAGCGGTCGAATCCATTTTTTGGAAGAGCAAGCTGCACTACCGGCTGCGAGATCTACAAGATTAACTTGAGCTGTGCAGTCTTCTAAAGTTCATCACTGAACTTCGAGATCCCTCCAACATATCAGCAATCCTTTCGCCAGCACGACCATCCCACAGCGGCGGAATTGTTCCGGATCTGGCCAGACCTTGAGAAATCCTGCACAGTTCCCCGCGGAGTTTGTCCATGTCATGACCAATAAGCACATTGGTTCCAAGTTCCGCCGTAATCGGCCGCTCGGTATTCTCTCGAATCGTCAAACATGGGACCTGCAAGTAGGTTGTCTCCTCCTGAATACCACCTGAGTCAGTAATGACCACGGCTGCGCGTGCTTGCAACGCAAGAAATTCGACGTAAGGTTTTGGATCCAGGAGATGCAGGCTCGCTGTATCGATTCCAAACTCGGCAATTCGTTGCCGTGTGCGAGGATGTACTGGGAAGACGACGCTAAACTCGTCATTTACATCGAGTAATGCACGCAGAATTCTTTCGAGCACAACCGGATCGTCCACATTTGAAGGACGATGCAAGGTAACGAGAGCGTAGCGCTTGGGAAGTCCGTCCAGATTAGTCTCTAAGGCCCTGGGCAGCAGGCGAATTAAAGAGTCAATCATGACGTTACCGACACAGTGAATTTTTTCGGGAGCAATGCCTTCGCGGAGCAGATTGCGATCGCCGTCTTCAGAGGGAGTGAAGAGAATATCCGCTAGTTGATCAGTTAGCAGACGATTGATTTCTTCGGGCATTGTACGATCACCCGAGCGTAGGCCCGCCTCCACGTGTCCGACTGGAATGAGGAGTTTGGAACAAACCAATGCGGCTGCGACGGTAGAGTTTACGTCTCCATAGACTAGAACCATGTCCGGCTTCTTCTCCAGTACTACCGGCTCGAAGCGGCTCATGATTTGAGCAGTTTGATGAGCATGGCTGCCGGAGCCGACTTCGAGATTCACTTCGGGAGCGGGAATGCCGAGTTGCTCGAAAAATACTCCGGACATGTTCTGATCATAGTGCTGACCAGTGTGAACCAGCGTCTGAGTAATTCCTGCCCTTTGCTCGAGCGCGGCGACCACAGGAGCCGCCTTCATGAAATTTGGTCTTGCACCGACTACGTGAAGAATATGCATGCAAATGGAAATCCCTTAAAGTGTTCAGCTCAGTCCTGATAGAAAACCGCGAACACTCTCTCAGCTTACTGGATGGCGTCTTCATGTCAGTTTAGATTTCAGGGGCTCTGAGCAGCTGTTTGTAGATGCGAACTTCATCGAATCAGTCCCTTTAAATACGCTTCCCAAATGGAGCCGCCGCCATTACGCAGGGCACCCGTTCCCGTCTTGATAGTTCCGAAATTGCCTGATTGCTTGCTCTGTGTCGCACGCGAGTCTTCTTAGACGATGTGGATTCGCCTGCCATTCGAACACGAGAAGGAGGCTCCTTGACGATAAAGAATCGGGGCAGAGGTTACAATCAGCGCCGATGAGGCTCGCGTCTCGGCAGCGGATACATTGGCTTTTTTCACGCGTTGCAAGGCGAATGTATGGGCTCTTTCCACTCTTTGGTCCTTTCAGAGGCGCGATTGCCATTATCCAGTCCGGACATCTCTACCTTGTGCTCGACCGCAGCGACGGACTCGGGCTTTGTTTCCCTGGAGGCCTTGCTCATTGGCGTGAGATGAGTCTGGAGACCGCCCGTCGCGAGCTCCTCGAGGAGACGGGCCTTGACCTCATTTCGGCCGAGAGACTTTTTGAGTATGAATCGGATGTAGATGTGCCGGCTATTACGACCGTATTTCGGGGAGTGGCACGAGGACAGCTGCGCGAGTCGTGGGAAGGAACTCCACGATGGATATCGCTGCAGGAAATGGAACCTAACAAGATATTTTCTGCCCATGCACCTGTAATCGAGTATCTCAAGCGGATCGGCGCACCTCAAAAGCGTAGCCAGTCGCCACTTACCAACTAAGAATCGACGGGTCGGGCTAAATTGACAGGACGGGGTTGACAGCTTTTTCTCTTCCCAAGTCGCCGACGCAGAGCTGCGAACTCACTAGACCCATCCCGGCAGCGTCGCTGCAGCTCGGTTCAGGAGCGCAAAGCAAGGCGAAACAGATGTGAGTCACGTTGAAACGGCCTTACCTGTCAGTGTTCCGCAATTCACTTTTTCAGATGACCGATGCGCATGCGGCCCTGCCGCGCATACGGTTCCGCACACGGATACTCCTCCGGACAATGATTCTCCATTTTGCTCACCGTTTGCTCGATTGGAAGCTGCAAGAGTGTTCAATTTCTTAGTAGGTTAGCGTCGACTCTATGGTAGTCGGCAATTAACGATACGCCTCGAACTGGATCACTTCTTGGTAGTGGGGCCTGATCAAACAAAGCATCCAGCACCATCGAATTCTAAAAGAGACATTTTTCAAAGCACGCAGCATCAGTGTGCTGGAACTTGTGATCACGCTTCATGCGACCAAAGTGCACGGCGGTAGGGATACCGTACGTGAAAACCGTAAAGACTCTAACCACCACAAGAGGAGGAACTATGGAAAGCAGCACTCGGGGCCTCATGACCCCGCAGAAGTTATTCGACGTTGGGGAGCTTGGATTGTGCAATCCAGAATCAAATCTGGACTGTGTGATTCGAGAGTTTCTATCAATTGGAGAAGCTGTCGCGGCACGTTGGATCCAAATGCCGAATGCGGTCCTACTGTTTCAGGTCGTGCCCAATGATTCAGCTTCCGGCGCGATTTATCTTTACCATCGGATTCAGCAGGAGTTCTACATGCTGACGTTCGAAGGAGCCGAGGACAACCTGACCTTGGCAGACTTCGTCGACATTGTCGCTGAATATCGCCTCATCGAGTGGTCTCTGCATCTGGACTTCCTACAAAAGGGAGACAAGGAACTTGCAGCCGCTTAAGCGCCAAAAGCAGAAATTTGACCGAGATTTAGATCGATATTAAGAACTCTGGAGCGTTGTATGCCTCCGTCCCGCCCCGATCTCGAGAACAAAGTGTTGAGAGACTACTTTGAACTGTTTCTAAACCGCCGTGCCTACACTCTGCAGACCATCGGCGGAGAAGGCAAGGAAAAGAAATCTCACTACTATCGCCCCAAAGATGACCGCTATGCGTCTCTCGAAACCATCCGACGTCACCTTCTCGGCGAAATTACCGTCGGACTGTATGCCCTGAACCCGGTGACGCAGCGCTGCAAATGGATCGTTATCGATGCCGACTACCACGATGCTTTAACCGATCTACTGAGGCTTCAATGGGAGCTTCGTAACGATGGAGTCGAGTCGGCCCTGGAAAAATCACGGCGAGGTGGGCACCTCTGGATTTTCACTCAGGAACCTTTACTAGCCGCGGAATGCCGACGCTATGTACAGAGCCTGGCGGCTAGAGTTCGAACTGCAGTCTCTGGAGCTGCGGAACGGCAAAAGCTCGCTCAGACGTCGATCGAGGGCATTGAGATCTTTCCCAAGCAGGATCGATTGTCAGCCGGCCAGTTTGGCAACGCGATTCGCGCGCCACTGGGAGTCCACCGCCGTGACGGCAAACGCTACTGGTTTTATGGCGCGAGTTACGAGATCGAAGCTCAGCTCGAGTACTTGCAGGGACTCGGGAAATTTAGCCAAGAAAAGCTGACCAGGTTCCTGGCAGCGGCACCTTCGACTTCAGAGGAGCAATCAGTTGCGGCGCAGCACACAGGCAAGAGAACTTCGTTCACACCTGGGGGAAGCTTACCCGGACAGTTTTCGATCCTGAATTATGTGAGCGGAAGACTGCGCAAGATGGGCCGGAATTACTTCACGCGATGTCCGGCGTGCGCCCGCCACGGCCGGGACAAACACGGAGACAATCTGGCGATTTCTGTGAATGAACCGACCAAATACAGGTGCTGGGCGGGATGCACGAAAGAAGAGATTCGAGCGGCAGTGGGCCTGTGCGTGTCCCAGATGTACTGCGCAAAATCCTAAACCGGGGATACGGATTTTTGCGAGGCTGGAGAATGCCGCGCAGTGGAATGGTGGCGAGATGAGCAAGCACGAGTTGTTCGCAAGTGACCATTTAAGCCAGGAGATCGCACAAATTCTGCGCGATCCTGCAGCCTCCTTCTGGATCAAACAGGCGCTGCAATCCGCACTCGCTCGAGATCCGGTCGATGCCGTCAATGATGCCGACGTGCTGGCCGAGGTGCTGAACCAAAGGTGCAGTTGTCTGCTCAGCCTCAAAGCGAAATCGTCAGGCGAAGATTCTGTCGACCTTGTTTCCGAGCCTTTGGGGATACCTAGTTGTCACGTGTGCGGTACCAGAATGGAGCCGATCTGCCCGCGGTGCGGCGCCACTACGAAACCGACCGCTCCAGGAACAGGTTTTGCAAAGTAGAGCAGGTGGCCGAGCGATTGTCCGGCGCGTTCAGCTTGTTTGCCGATAAATGCAGTTCGGCGATTCATGGCGCGTACGTCTAGTCCTGTTCAACGCGTCCAAACTAAGCTTCGAGCGGAATCTCCAATCAAGAACTAACCAAGTTAAAGATTCGAAAAGGAAGGTAAGTTATGGCTGCTACCAACGGCCAGGCGAAGGACCGTCTAAGCGAGATCGAAAGCACGCAAGCGAGCGCTCCTCTGGTGAAGCCCGCAGTTCCCAAAACGGCGGTGTGCCGCACCACGGCAAAGATGCGCCGTGCGGTCGCGGAGCTGGAAGTTCCCTTTGATCCGGCGCTGATCGAATGGCGAATCATGAAGTTCGAACGCGAGGTCGGCAAACGCAAAGGGCTGCTCATGCCTTACGCCGACCAGCGAGCCTACACCGATCGACTGAACGCTTTGTTTACCCCGGCGGGCTGGTCGCGCAGCTACAACGTACACACCAGCGCCAACTTTGAGCGCAGCCGCGACGGAAAGATGGTGGCCAAGGTGTTCGTCACCTGCGAGCTGAAGGTGCTGGGATTGGGCGCGCATTCGGCCACCGGAGAAGAGTGGACCGACGACGAGAACGCGGGTACCAGCGCCGAAGCACAGGCGTTCAAACGAGCGTGCTCATGCTTCGGACTGGGTCGGTATCTTTATTCATTCGGCGGCGTATGGGTGGAACTCGACGGGCGTAACCGCGCCAAAGGCGTGCCTGTACTCACGGGATGGGCGACGCCGCAGGGGTGGAGAGCGGGGCTGCGGCCGAGCGGCGAAGAGAGCGGCTACGAGTTGGACGAAAGGCCTGCGCTTGTGAAACCGGCAGAGGCGCTGGAGACGGATGGAAACCAGTTACAGAGGCGCGAGTTGGTGGCGCAGATTCAGGCGATGGCGGAAGCGCTAGGCAAGAAACTCTATCGTGGATTACTGAAGAGCGGGGCGATGGCTTGGAAGCCAGAAGAGATTCGCGAGATGAGCTTGCTCGAGAAGGTGCTGGTCGACATGCAGGCGGCGCAAAGGCTACTGGATCGCCTGCGCGCGGTGGTCGAGGAAGGCGGCGCGGAATCCCTGTCGCGGGTGCTCTATTCGTTCGCGCTGCGATCCCTCGATGAGGTCACTACGCTGGAGCGATTGGAGGCAATCGTCGCGGCGGCGGAGGCAGAGGCGAGTCGTTCGCAAACTTAAGTGTCCCCGGACGGTTTGCTCTTGCCGGGGACTCCAATGGCTTTCTTGTCTTCTCTCCCGGTTTCTCTCTTCTCTCCTTTTCTTCTTTCTCCTGATCGTGGCCGCGTGTGCCCTGTGATTCCAGGCAAAGCTTTCCCAAATCAGGAGCGGCCTGATTTTGCGATAACGCAAACAAAAGATGGAGTAAGCCATGAAATCATCACTGATCTCTGCGGTTTTGCCGTCGCTGATCGAGGCGCGCCAGCCGGTATTTATCTGGGGCGGGCCGGGAATCGGCAAGTCGGCTATGGTGCGCCAGGTCGCGGCTCAGGCCGGACTTCCGCTGCGCGATATCCGCGCACTGCTGCTCGATCCGGTCGATCTCCGCGGTCTTCCCTTTCTGGGAAGCGACGGCCGCGCGAAATGGGCGCCTCCGGAATTTCTCCCCCAGGACGGCTGCGGAATCCTGTTTCTGGATGAGTTGAACGCAGCGCCGACGATGGTACAGGCGGCCTGCTACCAGCTGGTGCTTGACCGCAAGCTGGGCGAGTACTCCCTGCCCGACGGCTGGGCGATCGTGGCTGCGGGAAATGGCGAGGGCGACCGGGGCGCAACCACGCGCATGCCGGCGCCGTTGCGCAACCGTTTTGTACATCTGGATTTCGAGCTCGATCTGGATGAGTGGTCGCGGTGGGCGGTGGTGGCGGGCATTCGCCCCGAGGTCATCGCCTTTCTGCGCTTTCGCCCGGAGCTGCTCAGCGTCTTTGAGCGAGATGCCCATGCCTTCCCCAGCCCGCGTTCCTGGGAGTTCGTGTCGCGGCTGGTGGGATCGACTCAGGCGCGAGGCGTCGAGCATGAACTCTTCGCCGGAGCGGTAGGAGCGGGCGCGGCAACGGAGTTTTCCGCCTTTCTCGCGACCTTCCGCCAGTTGCCTAATATCGATGCCATCCTGCTGAACCCGCTCCGCGAGCCGGTGCCGGAGGGCGCGGCGGCGCAATATGCGGTCTCCTCGGCGCTGGCGCGCGCGGTGACGGATCTTAACTTCGACCGCGTCTGCGCCTACATCGAGCGCCTGCCGGTCGAGTTCCAGGTGCTGTGCGTGC
>CAYZHX010000026.1:27545-35383 GCA_964476905.1 uncultured Terriglobales bacterium | reverse complement strand
TACCATCAGAACTTTGCATATGTATGGATCGCCCTCCTTTCCCGTGTAAGCAAAGCATAATCGGCTGATAACCGGAAAGTCAATGGGGATCGGGCCCCGCGAGCGATCGGGTCATCATGTGATTAACAAAGATGCAGTCGGGCCTCAGAATGTCGAGGTGTCAGGTTTCGGTCAAGTTCGTCCCCAACAGAGACACCCCGGGGGCCTTACGTCCGAAATCGAACCTGAGATTCGAAACCCTTCGTGCCGAACTCCGACTGCTGAGTGCGGAATCCTTGATTTCCCCTTGCAACTTCCGCGCTTTTCAAGGCGTAATAGCCACAGGCCCAATCACGTCAATTTTCTGATGCCAATTCAAAATACCAACCAGGGCGCCGCTATCGAGGTGCAGGGACTCGTGCGTGTTTACCGCATGGGCGAGTCGGAAATTCGCGCAGTCAACAATGTGTCGTTCTCCATCGGAGGCGGCGAATTTGTCGCATTACTGGGAACTTCAGGATCGGGGAAGTCTTCCCTGCTGAACTTGATCGCGGGACTCGACACTCCGACTGCAGGTTCGGTTGCGGTAGCAGGACGCGATCTTGCGCGCATGTCACGCGAGGAACTGGCGCGATATCGCCGCAGCACCGCGGGGATGGTCTTTCAGGCATTCAATCTTGTGCCTGCTATGACGGTTCTGGAGAACGTTGAGCTTCCCATGCGCTTCGCCGAAGTTGCGCGGGAGCATCGCATAGACCGCGCTCGCGCTGTACTCGAGCGGGTCGGTCTAGGACACCGCCTCGACCATCGTCCTTCGGAACTCTCCGGCGGAGAGCAACAGCGGGCTTCACTGGCTAGGGCACTGGTCAACCATCCATCGTTGCTTCTCGCTGACGAACCTACGGGAAATCTGGACAGCCGAACTGGAACTGAGATCATGGACCTGATCCACACCATCAACAAAGAAGGAACGACGGTGCTGATGGTTACGCATGAGCGTCCGCTGGCGGAGCGGTACGCATCACGCTTCATCTTCCTGCGCGACGGAAAATTAGCAGAAGATCCCGCCGAGGTGACGGCATGAAGGCCGGCGACCTAGTAGAACTCGCAGCGCGCAATCTGCGCGAGTCCGTGCTGCGCAATTCGCTCACCACAGTCGGGATCTCCGTGGGAGTTGCGTCGCTAGTAGCCATGCTTTCTCTCGGAATCGGCTTACAGCACTTGGCGGCTTCACGACTGGCGAAGTCAGGATTGTTCGACAGCATTTATGTGACTTCCGGGCGGAGAATCCAAGGTCCGAACGGACGACGAGAAAACCGCAAGGCACCGCCTCCACCGCTGGACGAAACTGCGCGTCAAAAGATGGCGAAGTACGAAGGTGTAGCCGAGGTTTATCCCGACGTTCGGTTCCCTGCCGAGCTGAAGAGGTTGTCCGCGACTGCGGCGTCTTCTTTGCCCAAGGCGCAAACCGCGACTTCAAATAGCGAGGCTTCCTCGCAAACAGCCGAAGGCCAAAACTCGCGGGAGTACCAGCTCATCAGCGGATTGCCAATGTCGGCGCGTCAGCTTGAGAGCTTCGACAACATGAAAGGCAACTATTTCTCCGCGCCGGGTGCGGCGGAGATCATCCTGCAGAGTGATGAGGCGAAGACTCTTACCGACAAACCTGATGATCTTCTCGGAAAGAATGTCGTGCTGCGATACGCGTCACGGCATTTGCTCAACGACGACGGGAGTGCATCGGCGGCCTCTGAATACGGCGCAGCAAGCGAGCTGAGCGTATATGCGGTGTCGCCAAAAGAAACTACTTTAAAGGTAGTTGGCCTTGTGGAATCGAAAGCCGACGCGGGGATTCGCGGGGCGGGAAGCGCCGGCGCATATGTCCCAATCGATTTGGCGCTCAAACTCGAACCGATGCAAATGACTCAGGTCCGTCTTGCCGGTGACCGCGATCCACTGGCCAACAACTACTCCGCGCTGATCGTGCGCGCAAATCGATCGAGCCAAGTCGAAGGAATCGAAAATCAGATCAAGCAGCTTGGCTACAACACCTTTTCCCTGCTCGATGCAACGCGAAATCTGCGTAGATTTTTTTCCATTCTCGACCTGTTCCTAGGCATCTTTGGGAGTCTGGCGCTTGCCGTCGCATCTCTGGGAATCATCAACACTTTGGTGATGTCGATCCTGGAGCGTCGCCGCGAGATTGGAATCATGAAGGCGATCGGCGCGAGTGATGGCGACGTGCAGAAGCTGTTCTTTGCCGAAGCTGGAGCAATGGGAATCTTCGGCGGCGGAGTCGGTGTCTTGCTTGGCTGGATCATCGGCCGCGCCATCAACTTTGGAACGCGCGTGTACATGCAGCGCCAGCAACAGTTCACGCCTGACGATGTATGGCTCGTTCCGCTGTGGCTCGTGCTGGGCGCTATTGGATTCTCACTAATCGTCAGCCTGCTCGCAGGACTCTATCCTGCAGCGCGCGCAGCGAGGCTCGATCCGGTACAGGCGCTTAGATACGATTGAAGCGGCATTCTGTCTGTCATTCCGAGCGTAGCGTCCGTGCTTTTCGGACGCGAAGATCAGGAATCCCTACTGTCGCCCGCACGGGTGGAGTTCTGCTAGCCGTCCGGATAAAAGGTGGTAGGGATTCCTCACTTCGTTCGGAATGACAAAAGGGGTTCCCTTCTGCGACACTCAAGCATGAATCCCCAATCCATCGTCATCCTCGACTTTGGCTCGCAGTACACGCAGCTGATCGCGCGACGGATACGCGAACAGCGCGTCTTCTCGGTAGTGCTCCCCTGCACCGCTGCGCTGGATGAAATCAAGAGCTATTCGCCTGCCGGGATCATCCTTTCGGGAGGCCCCTGCTCGGTGTATGACGATGATGCTCCTCCGGCCGACGAACGCGTACTGCAGCTAGGCCTTCCTGTTCTGGGAATCTGTTATGGACTGCACTTCATTACGCATAAGCTGGGCGGGAAAGTAGTGCCCGGTCCAAAGCGGGAATACGGACACGCTCAAGTCGAGGTTTTGGATTCATCGTCTTCCCTGTTTCGCAATCTTCCAACTTCTTTATCGGTCTGGATGTCACACGGTGACGAAGCCCGCGAGCTTCCGAGCGGCTTCCGTGTAATAGCCAAATCGTCGAGCGCTCTGGCCGCTATGGAAAATCCCGAGCGAAGGACCTGGGCTGTGCAGTTCCATCCTGAGGTCCATCACACCAAGTTGGGAACGGACTTGCTACGCAATTTCGTTTTCGAGATCTGCGGCGCCGAGGCGAATTGGACGGCGCAGCGCTTCATCGACGAGACCGTTGCCACAATCAGGAACACCGTTGGAGAAGGGCACGCGATCTGCGCTCTATCGGGTGGCGTGGATTCTTCCGTGGCAGCCGTTCTGGTTCATCGCGCAATCGGTGATCGACTTACCTGCGTCTTTGTCAACAACGGCGTGCTGCGAAAAGACGAATTCACGAAGGTTCAGAAAAGTCTTCGCGATCGGCTTGGGCTCAATCTGGTGGCAGCTGACGCCAGCGAGCGTTTTTTGTCAAAGCTCAGCGGCGTTACCGATCCGGAAAAGAAACGCAAGATCATCGGCAACGAGTTCATTGCGGTCTTCGACGAAGAAGCTGAAAGGCTGATCCGCAAGCATCAACAAGAAAAGAACGCGAACGGACATCGGGCTTCCAAAGCCGAATTCCTCGTTCAAGGAACGCTTTATCCCGACGTCATCGAATCGCGCTCAGTGCGCGGCCCATCGCAGACCATTAAGACTCACCACAACGTTGGCGGTCTGCCGGAAAAGATGAACCTGAAGCTGATTGAACCCCTGAAGGATTTGTTCAAGGACGAAGTCCGCCGCATCGGCCGCGATCTTGGCATGCCGGAAGAGATTCTGCAGCGGCAGCCATTCCCTGGTCCGGGACTCGCGGTGCGCATCCTCGGCGAGGTCACGCCCGAGCGCGTAAAGCTGCTTCAGGAAGCCGATGACATCGTCGTCTCCGAAATAAAAGCCGCCGGGCTCTACACGCAGATCTGGCAATCCTTCGCGGTACTGCTTCCAGTTATGTCAGTGGGTGTAATGGGCGACTATCGCACTTACGCATACACATGCGCGATTCGTGCTGTCCACTCCGAGGATGGAATGACCGCTGATTGGGTGCCACTTCCTTATGAAGTTCTAAGGACGATTTCGAGTCGAATCGTCAACGAAGTTCGCGGCATCAACCGCGTTGTGTACGACATCACCTCAAAACCTCCCGGCACTATTGAATGGGAGTAGCGTTTGCTACTATCTCGTCACTGATGCCCTCGACAGGAGAAAACGTAATCCGCATTGAAGCGGAAGCTCTTACCGCGCTGGCGAATCGGCTCGCCGGACCAATGAAGTCGGATTTTGAAAAAGCAGTTGATCTCCTCTATCGCTGTGGCGCTCGTGTCGTTGTAACCGGAATGGGAAAGAGCGGGATCATCGCCCAGAAGATTGCGGCCACGCTCAGCTCCACCGGTACGCCCTCGCTCTTCATGCATCCGGCCGAAGCTCTGCATGGCGATCTGGGCATGGTGGCGAGTGGAGATGTGGTGGTTGCCCTTTCTTCTAGCGGCGAAACCGAAGAACTCCTTAAGCTCTTGGCGAAGATCAAACGCATCGGCGATGCGCTGATCTCCTTCACCTGCGATGTGAAGTCCACACTTGCTCAAGCTTCCGACGTCGCACTCGATTGCTCGGTCCCGCGTGAGGGATGTAATTTGGGTCTTGCTCCTACGGCGAGCACCACAGCCATGCTGGCATTGGGCGACGCAATCGCGGTCGTTCTCTCGGAAAAGAGAGGGTTCAAAGAAGAGGATTTTGCTGAGCTGCACCCAGGTGGAAAGCTCGGCAAGAAGCTAATGCGCGTCTCGGATTTCATGCACTCTGGCGAGGCGCTTCCGCGCGTCTCTCCCGATACTGCAATGCACGAGGTGATCTACGAAATGTCGCGGAAAAAGCTGGGCATGACCACAGTGGCCCAGAACGGGAAATTGCTGGGAGTGATTAGCGATGGCGATCTCCGCCGCCTGCTTGAACGCCGCGGTAAAGATGCGATGGATCTAAAGGCCGGCGAGTGCATGACAGGGACGCCGGTGACCGTGAATTCTTCCACGTTCGCAATGACCGCGCTCAATTTAATGGAGCAGCGAAAAATCACATCTCTAGTTGTCGTAGAACAAGATTCCCAGTTGCTTGGTGTCGTTCATTTGCATGATCTTTGGGGCACCGAGTCGATTTGACCGAGAACGGCGAATACAAAGTTCACGAAGGCAAGATCGAGAGGTCACAAAGCGACTCTGTGGCCTCATTCTTTTATCTTAGTGACCTTCGTGTTCGCCTTTCCCTGTTCCTCTGTTCGCTACAATAGAACTCTTACCCATGCATCGTTGGTCACAGCTATTCATTCCCACATTGCGCGAAGCTCCTGCGGACGCCGAGGTCGCAAGCCACAAGTTCTTGGTTCGCGCCGGATACGTCAGGCAGCTCGCTGCCGGCATTTACTCCTATCTCTTCCTGGGCCAACGCTCGATCAACAAGATCATCAAGATCGTGCGTGAGGAAATGGACAGGATCGGCCAGGAGTTCCTGTTGCCCGCTCTGAATCCGCGCGAGCTGTGGGAGGCCAGCGGGCGATGGACGGTGATGGGCGACAACATGTTTCGCCTTAAAGATCGCAACGGCCGCGATCTGTGCCTGGGCATGACGCACGAAGAGGTCATGACGGAGATTGCGCGCAAGGAGCTGCGCAGCTATAAGCAGCTACCTCAGATCTGGTATCAAATCCAGACCAAGTTCCGCGACGAGCCTCGTCCCAAGTCGGGACTGCTGCGCGTTCGCCAGTTCATTATGAAGGATTCGTATTCCTTCGATATCGATGCTGCCGGGTTGGACGTCTCGTATCGCAGGCACTACGACGCCTATACGGCATCATTTACCCGTTGCGGATTGAGGTTCGTCGTCGTCGAAGCGCACTCGGGCGCCATGGGGGGATCGCAGTCGCACGAATTCATGGTCTACACCGATGCGGGCGAGGACATGGTCGCGAGCTGTCCGAAGTGCGGTTATGCAGCCAATCTGGAAAAAGCAACCTCGCGGCTGGAGCCCATAGACGATCTTAAACCAACCGGAAACGGCTCTCCCGAATTGGTACAAACGCCTGGAAAGAAGACTATCGAAGAAGTTGCGCAGTATCTCGGCGTCTCGCCGAAGCAAAAGATCAAGACATTGGCGTTAATTGGAACCTGGGATGGCAAAGATGGAAAGCGCGTTGATCGCCCCGTCGCGGTCTTTGTACGTGGCGACCACATGCTGAACGAGGCCAAGCTGCTAGCTACCATCGGAGCACAGGAAATCCGACCCATGCATGCTGAGGAGATTGAGTCATCATTCAAATCACCTGCAGGTTATCTCGGGCCGATAGGACTGAATGGGCTGGAGGTCGTGGTCGACAAGGCCCTCGAAGGACGGTCAAATCTCGTTGCTGGCGCGAACAAAGAGGACTACCACGTACGTAACGTCACTCCTGGACGCGACTTCCCCGTTAAGCAATACGCCGATGTGCGCAACGTAGAACCAGGCGAAGGATGTCCCAATTGCGGAACGCCTATGGTCGTGGCGAAAGCCGTCGAGATTGGACACATCTTCAAGCTGGGCTACAAATACTCGGAGTCAATGGGTGCGCGTGTGCTCGATCAGTCAGGCAAGGAAGTCGCTCCCATCATGGGAAGTTATGGCATCGGCATCGAGCGCATTCTCACCTCTGCGATTGAGCAGAGCAACGACAACGATGGCTTCTGGCTGCCACGTAGCATCGCGCCATTCGATGTTGTGATCACGTCGACCAATGTCGCTGATAGTACGATTCGCAGCGCCGGCGAGGAACTCGCGGCGACGCTGAGCACGGAGGGGTTTGACGTCCTGCTCGACGACAGGGAAGATCGCGCCGGCGTGAAGTTCAAAGATGCTGATCTAGTGGGAATCCCTTACAGAATCAATGTTGGCAAGAAGGTTACCGAAGGTAAGGTTGAGCTCGTACAACGCTCGACACGTCAATCTACCGATGCTACGATGGCCGAAATTACTACCAAATTGCGCGAAATTGCGCAGTAATTCGGCCTCTCGCCATGCAGAGACTCAAAGCACTCTTTGGGGTGTTCCTGGTTGTAGCTTTTTTCTACCTCGCCTGGAAAATACTCCCACCGTACATCCAGGAGTATCAGTTTCAGCAGGAGATTCAAAGCATCGCTCGTAACAGCGAGTACGCTGCCGTAGACGAAAATGGCATCCGTAAGCAGGTGGCGCAGAAAATCAGCGACTTCGGTATTCCTGTGAATCCTGAGAGCGTTGTCATCAATAAAGCGAGCTTCGATGTCCTTATCGGTGTTAATTACACGGTACACGTTGATTCTGCATTTCATCCTTTCGATCTGCAATTTCATCCTTCAACGAAGAATGGCGATCCAGCCGACCCGGTCCCAACCAATCGGACAACTGTTCAATAAGCGCCGACATTTTGCGTCTGATCGACCACAAACGTGTATTCCTTGACACTCCCGTTCCAGGCGGTCTCCCTTAAGTCCCTGAATTTCAATGGCAATCGTCTGGCAAGCCATGTGCCGTTAAAAGCATCAGACGCGGCATGGATGATGCGTCAACTTTCGTCTAATCTATTAGGTAGCAGTCACCACATTGGCAATCAAACTTAAAATTCCACGCGGCCACGGGATTCACAAGCGACTCTCCCATCCTGCCGTCAAAGCCTCTGTTGCCGGATTCATCATCGTATGCATGGTCTTCTTCGGGGTCTTTGCGTACTACTACGTGAAGTA
>CAYZHX010000026.1:7326-27445 GCA_964476905.1 uncultured Terriglobales bacterium | reverse complement strand
CCGGAGCCTGCGACCATCCACTTCACCAGCGGCAAAATCGATCGCATCAGCCAGAAGAGCGGCAATGACCTCGAAGCGTATGAGCTGGAGCCTGAACTCGTAACCGGACTTTTCGATCGCGAGAACCGCTCCAAACGGCGACTGATCACCTATGACGATATGCCGCAGGTGCTCGTCAACGCCATTCTCTCCATCGAGGATCGTCGCTTCTTTCAGCACAGCGGGGTGAACTATTACCGTCTCGCCGAAGCTGTTCTTGTCGACCTTCGTGGGGGACACAAGCAGGGTGGTTCGACGCTCACGATGCAACTCGCGCGCGGATTCTTCCTAACGCCGCAACAGACGATCAAGCGCAAGATGGAGGAGATGCTGATCGCGATTGAGATCGAACAGCGTCTCTCGAAGAAGCAAATTCTTGAGCTCTACGTAAATCAAGTGGACATGGGCCAGCGTGGCTCCTTCACGATCAAAGGGTTCGGGGAAGCGTCGCAGGCCTATTTTGGGAAAGATATCGGGGATCTGAATCTTCCCGAAGCAGCATTATTGGCCGGAATCGTGAATGGCCCCACGTACTTCTCACCGTATCGCCATCCGGATCGAGCGATGGAGCGACGCAATCTCGTGCTGCAGGCGATGGTTGAGAACAATGTGATCTCGCAAGCGCAGGCAGATCAGGCGAAAGCGACGCCTCTGAAACTTGCGCCACCAAACGTGGAAGCCAGCGATGCACCGTACTTTGTCGATATGGTGCGCGAATCGCTGCTCTCGCAATATCGCGATACGGACTTAAACGATAACGGCTATCGGATCTATACCAGCCTTGATCTTGATCTGCAGAAAGCCGCAGCGAGCGCGATCGACCTAGGCATGAAGCAGGTCGACGATTTAGTCCGCAAAAAGCGCACCAAGAAGGTTCGCGAAGGCAAGGGCAAGAACGCCAAGTACGTCACAACGGTGCAGCCGGGGCCGGAAGCTCAGGTAGCGCTGGTCTGCATCGATCCACACACCGGAGCAGTTCTCGCGCTCTCGGGCGGACGCAACTACGGGTGGAGTCAGTTGAACCACGCTACCGCGAGCCGTCCAACCGGATCGATCTTTAAGCCATTCGTCTTTGCAACAGCCATTAACACCGCCCTTACTGGCACGCAACCAGTATTTACACCGGCTAGCATCATCGACGACGCTCCGACTGTTTTTCAGTATGAGGATAAAGTCTACACGCCAAAGAATTTTGGAGATGAATACTTTGGCCCTGTCAGCGCCAGTTTCGCGCTTGCGCATTCGCTGAATAACGCCACAATCAAAGTCGCAGAAGCAGTGGGATACGACAAAGTCGTAGCCCTCGCGCGCGCTGCGGGAATCAAATCCGTGCGCGCGACTCCAGCGATGGCTATCGGCTCGTATGACGCTACGCCGATGGAAATGGCGGGTGCATACACGGTTTTCGCCAACAGTGGAACACGCATTTCTCCGATCTTCGTCACCTCAATCCGCGATGCAAAAGGCGATGTGATTCAGGACTTCACTACCGATTCACGGCAGGTCCTCGATCCTCGTGTCGCTTACGTTGTCACCGAGATGATGGAAGGCGTTCTGAACTATGGCACGGCGGCGGGCGTTCGCGGCCGGTATGGATTTACAGCTCCCGCTGCAGGTAAGACTGGAACCTCTCACGACGCATGGTTCGCCGGATACACCACGAACTTGCTGTGCATCGTCTGGGTTGGTTATGACGATTACAGCGACCTCCGCCTCGAAGGTGCGGATACTGCAGCGCCTATCTGGGCAGCATTCATGAAGCGCGCAATCGCCTTGCCCCAATATAAAGACGGGGTTAAGCCGTTTACGGCTCCCTCGGGAGTGGTCGAGGTAAGTCTCGATAAGGTAACGAATTACCTTGCAACGCCGGTTTGTCCCAACGATTACACTGCCGCCTTCATCGCCGGCACTCAGCCCAGCCAGACGTGTGAGATGACCGCTGGGGACCAGCGCAATTTCTTCCAAAAACTCCTTGGAGTTGGTCCGAAGCCGCCGACACCGCCTCCGGTGTCTAACCCCGGACAGCAGGTCCAGAGTACCCAGACAGTCCAACCCGGCCAGCCAGCGCAGCCTGCCCAAGCGGCCAGTGCCGATGACGACAAGAAGAAAAAAGGCTTTTTTGGCAAGCTTTTTGGGGCCATTAAGGGAGATAATAAGGACCAAAATTCGCCGCAGAGTTCTCAACCACAGCCTGCGCCGAGGTAGAACCCGCGACCATTGACCTGGGGAGGTCACCGTGATGTATCGTTCCTGGTCCGCGCTACTGTTTGCTTTCACCGCTGTCACATCGTTCGCTCAAACCGAAATCCCCCTGATTAACGACAGCTCCCAAACCATGACAACGCCGACGCAACTGCGTCGTATCGAGCCGCCTTCGCCGACGGCCAACGTGAAAGAACTTGAAGAACGCGGCGACATCCTGCGCGCGGAGAAATACTACGCCGACGCACTTGACTACTACGAAGCTGCCATTAAAAAGAGTCCCACTCCGGCACAGCTATACAACAAGGAAGGGATCGCTGAGTTGCAGATGTTGCACTTCAATGAAGCCAAGCATCTGTTCGAGCGCGCGATCAAGAGCAATCGCGAGTTTCCTGAGGCGACCAATAACCTCGGTGTCGTGTACTACAACATGCGCAGTTACGGGAAGGCTGTGAAGTACTACCACCGGGCAATCGTCATGAACGACGACTCCGCAAGCTTTCACAGCAATCTTGGCACTGCGTACTTTGCCCAACGCAAGTATGAGAAGGCCAGCCAGGAATATGCCACTGCTCTTTCCCTCGACCCGGAGATCTTCGAGCGACACTCACAAGCAGGCATAACTGCCCAGATGTCTTCTCCCGAGGAGCGCGCTCGGTACTCCTACGTTATTGCAAAGATGTTTGCCAGCCGCGGCGACGTGGATCGATGCCTCCTCTATCTCAAAAAGGCTATGGAGGAAGGATACAAAGTGGCGGAAGGCTTCGAGAAGGATCGCGAGTTCGCCAGCTATAGAAAGGACCCCCGCTTCCTCAGCGTGCTGAATCGAGGCCCACTACCTCTTCCGAATTGATCCCAAAAGAGAACCGCCGGCGGTAGGTGAGGTTTGGGTCTTGCAAGGCGCCACAGGGGCGACATCTTCTAGCAGCTGAGCAAACTGCCGGGCCTGCTCAGTGCGGCTAAAATACTGTTCGACATAAGCACGCGCCTTTCCTCCCATTTCGGTTCTCACCTCTTGGGAGCGGCGTAGCAATAGGATTGCATCAGCAATAGCACTGCTATTTTCAGCCTCTAGGCAGATTCCCGCCCCCGACGTTTGTATTGCCTGGCTCATCGGTCCTTTGATGGCGAGCACCGTCGGCCTGCCTGCTGCCATGTAGTCGAATACTTTGTTGGGACGCACGCTGACGAACCAACCATGAAATACCAGATAGGGCATGGCCGGATGCGTAACGGAAATGCGAGCAAACGCAATCAATGCGGCCAGACAGAACGCCCAGACAAGCAGATCCAAGAGCACCGCGCTGAAGAGGTCCAAACCCGCAGTTATCTGGCGAAAAAGCGCTCGGCAGAATAGCACAAACGAGTCTTCCACAACGTATGTTGTTGAATTTCCTCATTCGGAATCTTTGCGGCGCAAAGCAAGGCACGAAAGTTCATTGACCTAATTCACTTAGAGTTGCAAATTGTTGTTACCAAAGAGGGAACCAGATAAATACCCAGTTGCATCTTAGGTACAATCCAGAGAAGCTGTAGCTGAACTCTGGAGAACTCAGGGACCTAGGGACAAATGCGCCGTTTTTATCTCATTCTGCTGTCGGCCATGGTTGCGGTATCGGCCCAGGCGAGCGTGCACAACGTGCCCCATCGCAGGGCCGCGCGGCACCTCACTTCCTCGCACCGTCATCGTCGTTACGGGCATCTGCGCCGGATTCGCTACTACGGGCCGCCGGTTGCGCCGGAGCTGCGCGGATCGCGCGACTCTCTGCTCAAACAGAATCTTGAAATCGATCAGGCTGGGCTGCAACGCATCGAAGATGATGAGCAACTGCAGCAGCTCGAAGATCGTGGCGTGCTGATTCCGCTCCCGGAGACGCAGTACGTGACCATTAATCCTTCGCTGAAGGACAACCGCCGATATGCGCGCCCGTGGGCGGCGCAGTTCGTCGATGACATGGGCCGCGAGTTCTACGAAACATTTCACAAGCCCATCGAGGTGAACTCGGCAGTGCGCACGGCTGAACAGCAACGCAAGCTGATGCGCCACAACCACAACGCTGCGCCGGCAGAAGGCGAGCTCGCTTCTTCGCACCTGGCCGGAACGACGGTCGATATCGCCAAGCGCGGACTCACGCGCAAGCAGCACAAGTGGATCGCAGATTATCTTGCGAATCTGAAGAAGCAGGATGTGATCGAGCCGGAAGAAGAACGCCGTCAGGCTTGTTTCCACGTGATGGTGTCGGAGCGATATCCGTATCCGGTTGCGATTCAGACCAAGGCCACTGTTGCCGCGGAACCTGCGCCGGAACCCCCGGTGCTCACGCCGCTTCCTCCGCAACAATAGCTCCGCATAGAAAATTCCGTCGTGTAGAATCCGAAAAGGCCGCGTAAGCGGCCTTTCATTTCTATCTCTATCGAGGGTTCCCAAACGACGATGCTGCCACGGATTTTGCTGTGTGCGGTGGTTAGCTTCCTTACTTCGTCTTCATTACTTATGGCTCAGGCAAAACCGTCGAAGAAGACGGGCAGGACCTCTTCCGCTTCCGCCAGACAGATTCACAATTCCGCGCTGATTATCGACACTCATGCCGATACCACGCAGAGACTGCTGGACGAGGATTTCGACATGGGCAATCCTCCCGCAGGCGACAAAGGTAATCTCGATTTCGCCAAAGCCAAAATGGGAAATCTAGGCGCAGAGTTCTTCTCCATTTGGGTCGAGCCGACGCAGCTCAAAGGTCAGTACGCTCATCGGACACTTGATCTGATCGACGCTGTGTATCAGCAGGCGGCGAAGCATCCCGACAAGATGGTGATGGTCTTCACAAGTACGGGTCTCGAGTTCGCACATCGCGAGCATAAGCTCGCGGCACTGATGGGAATTGAGGGCGGACACTCCATTGAGAATGACATCCGCCTGCTGCGCGACTACTATCACCTCGGCGTTCGCTACATGACGCTGACCTGGTCCAACACAAATGAATGGGCGGACTCGTCGGGCGATATCGATGATCCCTCAGTTCAACACCACAATGGACTGACCGACTTCGGAAAAGATGTCGTTCATGAGATGAATCGGCTTGGCATGATGGTGGACGTTTCCCATGTCTCGGACAAAACGTTTTATGACACGCTGCAAGTGAGCCGCGCTCCCGTGATCGCCTCGCACTCCTCGGCACGCGCACTGACGAATCATCCCCGCAATATGACGGATGACATGCTTCGCGCGATCGCGCGTCAGGGTGGCGTGGTGATGGTCAACTACTACTCGGCATTTGTCGATGAAAATTGGCGGAAGGCATATGAGGCGCAGACAAAAGATCGCAAAGCGGCGATCGATGCCGTCGCTGATAAGTACAAAGATGCCGATCCGGTCACGCGGTATCGCGAAACGGACAAAATCGCGAAAGAGTGGGCGGCAAGGATTCCACGGCCTCCGTTCGACGACATCATCGACCATATCGATCACGTCGCAAAGGTTGCCGGAATCGAACACGTAGGCTTGGGTTCGGACTTCGATGGTACGCCATCGATGCCGGAGGGAATGGATTCTGCGGCGGATCTGCCCAAGATCACAGAAGGTCTGTTGAAGCGGGGATATACTCCGGCACAGATCCGCAAGATTCTCGGCGGTAATTTTATGCGAGTGTTCCGCCAGGTTGAACAGGTCAGCAAACAGATGCGGGCACAGAAATCCCAACAGCGCCGTTCGCTTGCGCGGGAGATGGGCTCAGCACACTAGCACGGGTATGAGGAGATCATGAAAGTTCGTTTCATTTTTCTGTTTTGCATTTTACCTTCGTTTGTCGTTGCTCAGACAGCAGCATCAAAGTCATCCTCCGCGCATCGCGCAACCCAGGCAAAGAACGCACCACAAGCGGCTGCGCCTGCGGCCAATCCCAAAGCAATCTTTCACACGACCGCCGGCGACCTTACCTGCGAGCTGTTCCCTAAACAGGCACCCAAGACAGTTGAGAACTTCATTGGTCTGGCTACAGGTAGGAAAGATTGGATAGATCCGAAGACCCACAAGAAAGAACACGGCGTGCCGCTTTATGACGGCACCATCTTCCATCGCGTGATTCCCAATTTCATGATCCAGGGCGGCGATCCTGAGGGAACCGGCGAAGGCGGCCCAGGTTACAGCTTCGAGGATGAGTTCTCGCCCGACTTGAATTTCGATGTTCCAGGCCGGCTCGCAATGGCCAACTCTGGACCGAGCACCAACGGCTCGCAGTTCTTCATCACCGAAGTGCCGACCCCGCATCTCAACGGACATCACACGATCTTCGGAGAGTGCACACCGGAGAGCGTCGAACTGGTAAAGCAGATCGCACGTAAAGCCACCGATCCCCGCGATAATCGGCCTTATGATCCAGTGAAAATTACAAAAATCGAGATCACAGGGTTGGCGAAGCCGAGAGCTACGCCGCGCAAGCCGGCAGCCGCGGCACATCGTGTTCCGCCTAAAACGAGTACCCCTAAGTAAAACCTGACTTCGAGATAGAGTGCGCCACTACTGCACCTCTACAGAGTGTCGCCCCATTCGGCTTTCTTCGCCGTCTCGTAGCGATCGCCCTGTCTGCGCGAAATCGTGTCCTCTTTGAGTCCTTCGGCAGTGCACAGCTCGAACTCGATGTGTCCGGAGTGTTTTCGAGGATGCCGCAAAATCCTCGCGGAAGGCAGGGCGACCGGCTCGCGAGAGAAGATGACGTACGAATACTTCTCATCTTCATACCCTAATTTCCCGCCCTTTACGTTGCGGTGCGCGGAAGTGCGCTGCAGACGCTCAGAGAAATGGCACCAGTCTTGGCCCGCAATCGGACAGTCATTTGCGTGAGGACACGGCGCGGCCAGGTAGGCGCCTGCGGAAATTAAGTGCTGGCGGAGACTGCGTATATTGGCAAATCCCTCTGGCGTCCCCGGCTCAATGACGACAACCGCCTTTTTGGCTCGTTCCCAGGCTTCCAAAGCGACTCTGACTCGATCTTTCAGTGGGACCTCGTTCATCAGGTACGACGCTAACACCAGGTCGAACGATTGCGCGGGCAATTCACTGGTCACGCTTCCCTGCCGCCAATCAGCTTCGCGGATGGCGTGATTCGCCGATTTGGAGCTCAAGCGTTTGCCGATCTCAATCCATTCAGCGGAGTCTTCAACTAAGACAATGCGTGCCAGATGGGGAAACAGTTCCGCAGCCACCCACATTGCTGTTCCGGGGCCAGCACCCAGGTCGAGCATACTTTCGACGCACAATGCGGGAACGCGGAGCTGCGCTTCGCGAAGGACGCGTGAGATCACGGAGCCAGTTGCCGGAAACCGGGTTGCAAGATACGCCGCGCGATGGGTATCCGTCAGCCGCGGGCGGCCTCGCTCCGTGGCACGATATGTTGCGGAAAGCTCCGCCACGGCTTGCGCGAGATCAGCCCACGGAATCTCTGCGTTCAATTCCGCAATTGCAGCTGAAACTTCAGAAGGAAGCATGAGTGATTAACGGAATTACGAACGCTCCAAGCTAGCCTACGAACAAGAATAGGCGGTTAAGGGACGGAACTCTTTGTTGCGGAACTCAAAGCCTTGCGAATTACTGCGCATGTCTCTGGCGCGACCGACAGCGATTCCAATTCACCTGCGCTTGCCCAGCGCACCTCTTTGACATCAGAGGCAGCTTGAGCCACTCCGCTAAGCACGCAGCAGTGATAATCGAGAAGCACATAGTGATATTGCACACGCGATTCACTGTCGTGAATAATTCGCTCGAATACTTCCACGAGTGCGGCTACCTCAACCTGCAGGGTGGTTTCTTCCAGCACCTCACGAACAATAGCATCACGGGTCGTTTCTCCTGTTTCCACGAGTCCACCTGGGATAGACCACTCGCCCTGAAGCGGCGGATTCGCGCGCCGCACGAGTAATACTCGATTGTCATCAATGATGATTGCGCCAACACCAAGAAACGGTCGATCCGGGTAATCGCGGCGCATGAAAAAAAGAGTCTAGCTGCTAGGCTGCTGAACTAAAGCGTCACGCTGTAAGCTCGCGCCCCATACGCACGGGATCGCATTTGGCTACAACCTGAATGGGTCTCCAAATCGCTCGGTGAACAATACCCGATCGTTTGGGAACCTTCCGCCGTACCGCTTATCATCACCATCGCGATGTCCAATGGCAAGCAGGCAAACCACTTCCATACTAGCCGGCGCGTGAATGGCGTCCCGAACCTCCTGGTCTTTGAAGCCTTCCATTAACGCGGTGTCATAGCCGAGTGCTTCCGCCATCAGCATCATCGTGGTGAGCGCGATCATCACTTGGCGATTCAGCCACATTGGCAAATTTTCGTGCTGGCTGAGGTAATCGAAGATCAATTTTCTGGTCTCACCCGATTTCGAAGGATGAGCATATCCGTGCTCGGCGCCGATGCGGATCATCTCGTCGAGATCGCCTTGCCGCCACCCATCAGGATCACCCAGGGCGACGATGACGACCGGCGCCTGCTCGATCTTCGGTTGATTATGCGCTGCAGCCCGCAACATTCTTCGCAGTTCCGGTTTGCGCACCACAACGAATCTCCACGGCTGGAGGTTATAGCCGCTGGGTGACTCGAGGCCGACTATCAGGATTTGTTTTAGATGTTCTTCCAGCACCGGAGTCTCGGCGAATCGCGGTGTGGAACGCCGCTCTGCGACCACGGCACTGATCGTCTTCTCTGCCACTTTTTTCTCCGCGGGCAGCCAACTGCTCACTGGCGCCCGTCCAATCTGTTCGGAGGATACTATGCAACGAGATCCTGTTTGCAACATGCAGGTCGACGAAAAGAATGCTGCGGCCAAGCTGAATCACCACGGCAAAGATTATTACTTCTGCTCGCAGCAATGCGCGGCTACGTTCCGCAGCAATCCTCAGCAATACACCCGGGCGGCCTGACAGCGTGCCCAGATTCGAACTAACTAAGAAGAGGCAACCGAGAGGTTGCCTCTCCCTTTTGTAAACGGCGGTTACTTGAATTCAGCGCCCGGCGTCTGCGGGATTGGACGGTTACCCATCCGATTGCGCCAAAGAATTGCGTTCAGGACCCCAGCATCGACAGCATCCGCATGAGAGAAGTCGAGCGCGGCCGATTTCTTTGCGTCGACTCCTTTCGGCGGATTCATTTTGTAGATCATTCCGTTGTCGCGGTTGCTCGTATCCGCGTTGTACGGCGGCTGATCGCCTCCGCCAGAAAACATCGCGGCCATAACGGCGGCTCGCGCGTCGTTGTTGTTCATTGGTGGCGCGCCGAGCAGAGCTTCCATGGTGTGCACCATGTTTACGGTGGTGTAGAACGTGTGATCGACAAACGGTTTGCCTTCGGATGCGCGCGGCGAGAATCGGCTAATCACCCAACCGATGCTGCGATGCGCGTCTACGTGATCCGCGCCGTTTTGAGCATCATCTTCCAAAATAAAAATCGCCGTGTCCTGCCAATACGCACTGTGGGAGACTGCCTCTACTACTCTGCCAACTGCTAAGTCATTGTCGGCGACCGCGGCGGGAGGAGTCGCGATTCCCGGTTTCGTAGCTGATGTGTGATCGTTCGGCAAACGAAGCAGGATGAACTGCGGCATAGTGTCCGCTCCGGTGTTTCGCTTTGTCACGAACTGCTCGAACTCGTTCAGGAATTCGTCCGCGCGAAGCTGATCGGGGAAATTCAAGTTGAAATCCGGATACCGTGGATCGAAGTGGCCCTCCAGCTCAGGTTTGGTAGCAATGTTCTGTTGCACCATTGGAATCGCCCACGGCCACGGACTCGGCGACCCGTGCGGCTGGCCAAGGTAGTCGGGAAGCGGCTCGCCTGCTTTGATCGAATTGCGCGAGCAACTGCTGCCTTGCTGGAGCGGAGTGCCGGCCTGTGGCATCTCTTCCGTTTGGTGCTGATTGCAAAATTTGGTCGAGATGTACTCGCCGTAATGCCGGTAGCTGATTCCGTGGCGTGCAAAGTTTGTCCACAGATATCCTGTCGCAGGCTCGTTGACGTCAGGAATGTGTTCCTGAATGGGATAGCGTTCGTTGACCACGCCTTCATAGTCATACGTTCGCTCTTTTCCGCGATACGCAATCTCCCAGGTTTGCTCCGTGTAGTCGCTGGTGATGGCGGCATTGGACCACACGTGGCCATCGCCCGAGACTTCTCCGCTGTCATAGAAATTGTCGAGCACTCCGAACTGCCGCGCGAGCTTGTGTTCATTTGGCGTGACGTCGTCGCCAAACATCACAAGCGAAGGATCGCCATCGCCTACGCCCAGATCGCCGAGCACCTGATCGTAGCTGCGGTTCTCTTTGATGATGTAGATCACATGCTTGATTGGATTCCCGCCGCCAGCAAAAGCAATCTGATCAGCATTGCCGCGCATCAAGTTGCTGGCTTCGACTTCCTGGGTCCAGTCGGACAAATGAGCATCGACATCGCTCAGGCGCACGCGACCGATCGAGCCGTGAAGCAAAGTCGCGATGTAGTTCGTCCGCTCCTTTCCATTAACTTTTCCCGTGAGTCCCTTATTGGGACCGGTGCCTTGTCCTTTGCCGGTGGCGATGAAGAGCTCGCCATCGTGAACTGCCAATGACGTCGGATACCACTCGGTGGGAATGAAGCCGCGCGGCTTAGAGTTCGATTGCGGATTGTCGAAGACTGCGACAGCGTCAGAGCTGGCATTCGCTACAAACAAATGCTGCCCGTCAGGAGTAAGCGCGAGCGCTATCGGGAAATTGCCGCCATACTCCTGGTTGGGAAGCTTGGTGCTGAGATACGACACTTCCTTGTTGTCACGATCGATGACAGCCACTTCGTCTGTGTTCGCCAGCGCGACATATAGGCGCTTCTCGTCAGGACTGAGCAACAGTGCAGTCGGATGCGATCCCGCAGCTTCTGCACTGCTGGGAAGATGCAATTCGATCATTCGCCGCAACGTCGCAGTGGCCAAGTCGATCTCGGCAACACGCGATGCGTTCCACAGGCTCACATATCCCGTGCCTCCATCCTTGGTCGCTGTGGCGGCAAATGGGTACGAGCCGGGCACAGCTCGGTAGACAGCCAGGCTGATCAGCTTTGTTGCCTTCTTCGCTTTCACGTCGACGATCTCCGCCGCGTCGGAGAGGTTGTCGCCGACGAGGAGCATCTCCTTTCCGTTTTGCCGGAAGGCGCAGATGCCGCTCGGGTAAGGGACAGTGAAGCCGGGACTCTTAGTCGGCTGCTCGTCGGGATCGTCGGGCAGGGCCTTCGGTTGCGCCGGTCGGTTCGATGCAGGAAAGCGAATGAAGCCGGACGGCTTCACTTTGCCTTTTGAAAAATCGTAGATTGCCACCCCACTGCCAGTGCTTCCGGAATTCTTGCCCGAAGGATCGGTCATCGAGCTCATGCTCGCGAACAGTTTCTTGCCATTCGTGCTGAAAGCTAGTCCATAGAAGTACGACTGTCGCGCTTTTCGCGGCAGACGTTTATCAGGAAAATCGGCTAGTTGGTTGCTCGCGATGTCGAGGACGGCGATCGACTGGTCGTAATCGGAGTCGAAGGTGCCGTAGCCATCGTTCAGCATGGCGAGGTACTTGCCGTCCGGCGAGAGTGCCATCGCCGTCGGGAAGCTATTAGTTTTTTGTGGACTACCCGGCACGGGTTCGAGCAGCACCTTGCTACTGGGCAGTCCGAGCCTGCCGGTTTTTTCGCTGGAGCTATGCAGAACTCGAAAGCTGAATATGACAGCGAAGATGAGAACGACTGCGACTCTGATTAGCGAACGTTTCATTGGATGGATGTTAATCAAGGACAGCGAATTTTATATGAATCGTGTGTCAGGTGGGCGCGTGTGCTCTCGAATCTGTCGTCTTGACTTCGCTCATATCGCGCGGGTTGTTGTCGAAGGACAAGGCGGCGGCAAGGAAATCTTAACCAGTACCGGAGATCCTTCGGCCAAATACGGGCCTCAAGATGACAAGACATTTTGGAGACCAACACAGCCTTACGGGAGTTTCTACAGGTGCACTGAATCCGCCTCATGGGCAAAGTAAATCTAACCTCTTTGCTTCACTGCCTTCTCCGAGGCTCCAGCGGCGAACGCAAGCGTCTTTCCCGCTTTGGAAAGCTCGCCGCCATCGATTGTGATTGCTCCACTGTTTGCGCCCTCGACGCGCATGAAGACCGAAGATGGCGTTAGCAAACGAGTGGCGCTCAACAGCACGTCGCGGGTATCGATGAAACGAAGCGTTGATTCTGCTTCCTTGGTTCCCTCCACGCTGAAGGCGTTTACCGTGGCGTCGTCGACATGGTCAAAGACCACTGCAGGCCGAGCTTCGGCGGCGCTTACTTCGAAGCGGACGTTGTTCAGAGTGAGTCGGCGAACGTTGCGAGCATAGAGCGCGTAGCTGGGAAGCACGCCATTCTGAAAGTATTCGCCGGCGATCTTCGGAACGTCACGAACTGCTGCTTCTTGGGAGGTTCCTCCGCCAGGAAAGGTGACGTGGACATCATCGAAGCTGATGTTCTCGATCGTCATATCGACACCGTTGAGCGCGATGCACGACTTGATCTCCGCGGGCCGGTAGTCGCTGGTGAAGGGAACGTCTGGAAAAGGCTCGGGAACAACCACCCGGGCACGAATCCCGCGAAATGCGATATTGCGCACAATCCCAGGCTCACCGGTTGCTTCCTGTGGCTCAGAAGCTGATAGCGTTTGCGGGCTTACGCCTGGACGACGCAGGCCCAGGTTGATTGAGATAGGCCCAGTAACTCCGTCCATCACCAGATTGGAGAATGACATGTTCTCAAACCTGGACCCCGGGCCGCAGCGCATTTTTATCGGGCAGCCGAAGGTCTGATAGATGAGGCAATTCGAGATCGCGATGTTCTCAGCCACACCACCGCCGAATCGGAAGACCGACCAACGCGTGCTGAACGAGCAATTGCAAACGGTAATGAACTTGCAGCTTCCGAAGAGCGCGCAGGCATCGTCCTGGCATTCGATATCGCAGTTGCTAATGTGCACGCGCTCACAACTGATGAAATGAAAACCATCATTGTTGTGGTTGACGCGGTTGTAAATATGAATGCCATGCAACTGAATGTAGCTCGACTGAATGATACGAATGGAATGAAACGCGCTCTGGGTCAGGAAAATGTCACGAACCGTGACGTTCTTGCATTGATGGAAGAGCAGGTGATATGGACGCTGGGCCCCACCGCGGCCCGATGGGGGCGGAACGCCGCGCTCGGGATTGCGAAACTGCGCTCCCTGACCGTCAATTGTTCCCCGGCCTTCGATGGTGAAGTTCTCGGCTTTGACCGCGAAGATCAGCCCGACATTTCCGTCGTTCAGTGTCGAGTCTCCACGCAAAGGGATCGCGTCGATGGCGTGATACTGCTTGCCGTCTGCGCTGCCGAGCAGTTTTCCTTGCGCTGCGATATGCAGTGTGACATTGCTCTTTATCTCGACGGTTCCAATGACGAAGACGCCTGCAGGTACCAGAACTGTTCCGCCTTGATCGCGATTACATGCATCGATCGCGGACTGGAGTGCAGCGGTATCGAGAGTTAGACCATCCCCCTTCGCTCCAAAGTCGCGGATGTTGTAAACGCGCGTCCCTTTTATGTTTGCTTCAGACGATCCGGTTAGCGCTTGGTCACCCTCCATGGCAGTGGATGCGAACACTTCGGTCGCTCCGACCAGGCCCGATGCTACCGATCCCGCTGTCATGTATTTCAGCCACTTGCGCCGAGACAAAGAGTGCTGTGTCAGTTCCAAGATCCGTTTGACCCGCTTTCAGTATGTAAAAAGTGTGTTGCTTTTCTTGAACTCAACAAGATGGAGGCTCGGACGTTTTTCGTCAAGAACGGACAATGAGGGTCGCGAAGGCGACAGGGAAATCTCCTGACTTTCTCTGTTTTCGTGATGGTCTCCGTTTGCGTTTGTGCATGCTCCTTGACCGGGTGAGAAGGGACAGAGCCCACAAGCTGGTACACTCTCTTTTTCGCAGCACACACCGCCAGTGCATCTTCGGACAGTCACCAGTTGCTTCCTGCTGTTTTTCTTTTCTGCGCTTCTGACGAGTTGCACGCAGAAGTTGCCTGATTATCCGGCCTCGTATCGCGAGTATGCATACGTCACCAACGGAAAGAGCAACAGCGTTTCCGTGCTCGACACGCGCAACTTTCGACCGCTTACGACAATTCCAGTCGGATCGGATCCCACTGGAGTTGCGATTAATCCCAAAAAAAACGAAGTGTACGTAGTCAACACTGGCTCGAGTTCTCTCAGCATGATCGATGCCGAACAGAACATCGTCATCAAGACCATTTCTCTCGGCCGGAATCCTTACTTTGTTGATGTTGCTCCGGACGGAACGCGCGCCTACGTTGCCAATTCAGGATCGAACACTGTTTCAGTCGTCGACCTGGCGAACCGGCGCGTACTACGAACCATCGCTGTTGGAAACGGTCCGGGGATCGCGCGTGTATCTCACGACGGCAAAGTTGTCGTTGTGGCGGAAAGAGTGGGCAATTCCATTTCGGTAATCGATACCGGGAGAATGACGGTGCGCTCGTCGATCGCAATCTGCAACGAGCCTACCGACATTCAGATATTGCACGACTCGAGTAAAGCGTTCGTCGCCTGCAGTGGATCAGGACAGGTCGCGGCGGTGGCTTTGAACGGAGCCTCAGCAACAACGTCATATGCGCCGGATCGATTACTAGCACTCCTCGATGTGGGCACCACTCCACTCCAGCTCGCGCTAAAACCGGATGGTGGCGAACTTTTCGTGAGCAACTTTGGGGCGGACACGATTTCCGAAATCGTTACCAACACGAATGAAGTCGGCGGGAGTTATGTAATCGGTGCCGGTCCCGTGCGCGGGATTGTGAGTGCCGACAACACCATTCTTTACGTGAGCAACTTCAAATCCGATACAGTTGCCATCTACAGCATTGACGACGGAAAGGCTCTAGGCTGGATTCAAGTCGGTAGCCGTCCCGACGCGTTGGCGCTCTCGCCCAACCAAAATTTTCTTTTCGTCGTCGATACTGCAGCAGGCGATGTGACCGTGATTCGCACTTCGATTCCACAGCGGTCAAATGCTCCACGAGAGCGCTGGTTTCCGACGCTAACTATCATTCCTGTGGGACAGCAACCACACGCGATCGCGATCAAGGCGTTTCTCTCTTCTCGCCAGATACCTTTGCCGTGAGTAGAGCTGCTCTATTGTGCAACTCTCGATTGCCGCCGACCTCTTCTGAGAAAGGTGCATCGAATTTCTGCAATAAGCGACATTGCAGAAAATCATGCCGACGTTCAGGAATGGTGCCCGCAGCCTAGTCGTATTTTTTGCGGTCGTCGCCGCGAATCAGTTTTGTGCTGCTGAATCTAATTCCATATTGGGAGAGGCGGCGCGCCTCCGAGCAAGCGATGCAGTCATTACGTTGGGAATGCAATTCCAAAAGACCGCACTCGATTGCTCACATTTCGTTAACTCACTTTTTCAGCAAGCAGGCCTCTACTATAAGTACGAGCCTTCGCGCGTTCTTTATCGCGGAACGGCGGCATTCAAGCGGGTGTACCACCCGCGACCGGGAGATTTGATCGTCTGGCCGGGACACGTGGGAGTCGTCGTCGATCCCGATCACACGACTTTCCTCAGCGCGCTTACGCGCGGGGTCCGAGTCTCTTCCTACACTTCGCGGTATTGGCGACGCCGTGGCCAGGCACGCTTCTTGCGCTATCGATTAACTCCGAGCGATTCGCCTTTCGTGTGGCAGGCGAGCGTTCCCGATCGCGTAGGTGAGACATTCATAAATCCGGGAATGCAGTGACTACGAGAATAGGAAAGTCACTGAGCCTAATGAGATCTCTTTGACTCTGCTAGGGTTACAGCGGCTTCAACCGTCTTCAGCAGCTTTTCAGGCTCTCCCTTTTGCACGAAACCATCGGCAAATTCTCTTGCGACATCCGGCATGAACGGAAGGTCGGAGAGCACAACAATCGGAGCTTTCGGGAATCTATTGCGCACATCCGCTGCAATATCGGCCGCGGTTAGCTCACTTGAAAGTCTGTAGTCCAGAAGAACCACGTCGACGGAAACAACTTCGGGATCAGGCAGGCTCACCGAAGAGCTACCCACAAGTGCGGGCACAACCCTGAAGGCGCCGCGCTCCAATATCCAGCGATACAGCTTGAGCTGCGACGGGTCGTCGTCAATCAATAAGATTGTTGCCGCGAATTGCATTGGAATATCCTAATCTAACATACTTGTTAGTAGCTGCGAACGTCAAAAAAAACTCGCGGAATGAAAAGGATAACTGGGAGCCATGCAGAAGTGCTGCGTGCATCCAATCCTCGAAGAAGCGTGTATAAAGCGACGATCTACTTAGACGCAATAAACTGATAAGAGCTTCAACCAATTTCTATGGCATCACCTCTCCCCACGCCTAATGCCCCACAACTTTCTGAGCTCCAATCCGACGAAATCTTTCGGCGACTTGTGGATAACGTCAGCGACTACGCGATCCTCGTGCTCGACACGGCGGGCTACATTGTGTCCTGGAATTGCGGCGCCGAGCGGTTAAACCAATACATGCGCGATGAGATTATCGGCAAGCACTTCGGCATTCTCTACACTCCTGCAGATCTCGCGGCAGATAAGCCGGGGCACGAACTACGTGCCGCGGCAGAGGATGGGCATTTCGAAGATGAAGGTTGGCGACTGCGCAAAGATGGTTCTCGCTTCTGGGCGAACGTACTCATCACACGCATTCTCGACGACAAAGGAGATCTGATCGGGTTTGGCAAGATTACGCGTGATCTTACTGAACGCCGACTGTCGGAAGTACGCTATCGGCTGCTTGTTGAAGGCGTGCAGGATTATGCCATCTTTTCCATGGACCCGAATGGAGTGGTCACCTCCTGGAACATTGGGGCCGAACGTATCAAGGGATACAAGCCGCACGAGATCGTAGGCAAGAACTTCTCCGCCTTTTACACGCCAGAAGATCGCGCTGATGCGCTTCCCCAAAAGGTGCTCGAGACCGCGGCAAGGGAGGGGCACTTTACCGGCGAGGGTTGGCGGATGCGCAAAGACGGAACTCGCTTCTGGGCGAGTGTCGTTGTGACTGCATTGCGAGATGACGAAGGCCATCTTTACGGCTTTTCCAAAGTTACTCGCGATATGACTGAACGAAAGCGCCTGCTCGATGCGATTCAGCAGCATGCGCATGAACTGGAATTGCGCATCCAGGAGCGAGAGGAGAGCAATGCCGAGCTGGAGGCGTTTGCATATTCCGTATCACACGATCTGCGCGCGCCTTTGCGAGCCATCAGCGGCTTTGCAGAAGCAATGCGCGAGGACTGCGCCGCCAAACTGGATGCGCAAGGTCTCGATTACTTGAGCGAGATCACGAATGCTGCTTCGAGAATGAATGTTCTCGTTCAGGACCTGCTGGATTACGGCCGGGTGAGCCGCGTCGACCTGCCACTGGTCGGCGTTGGTGTGCCCGAGGTGATCGAGCAGGCGCTCGTCCAGCTGGGCGAGGACCGCAGAGGCTCGCTGACCGTCGACGTACCCCCGAATCTGCGGGTCCAGGGCCATTCGCAGATTCTGGTTCAAGTTGTTCTTAATCTGCTGACGAATGCGTTCAAGTTTCACAACAGCAGTTCGACCCCTGAGGTTGCCGTTTTTGCCGAGCGGCGCGATGATCGCGTTCGCCTCAGCGTGCGTGATAACGGCATTGGCATTGCTCCCCAGCATCAGGAACGTATCTGGCAGGTGTTCGAAAGGCTTCACGAGCGCGAAGTCTACCCGGGCAGCGGCATTGGACTGGCAATCGTAAAGCGAGCAGTCGGTCGCATGCACGGAAGTTACGGTGTGGAGTCCGCAGTCGGCGAAGGGAGTACGTTCTGGATTGAATTACCCGCTGCAGGAGAGGCGAAGAGTGAAGAGAGAAAGGGTGTGAATGACTAAAGGGCCTGTTCTGCTCGTCGAAGACGATCCTTCTGATGCCCGCCTTATTCAACGCGCTTTCGGTAAGGTGGATGCCACCATTGCTATGATCCGGCTGACGAACGGCGACGATGTCGTCTCCTATCTCTCAGGAGAGTCGCCGTATGACAATCGTACGACGTACCCCTTGCCCTCCATTGTGCTGCTCGACATCAAGTTGCCGAAACGGTCGGGCTTTGAGGTATTGCAATGGTTGCGACGGCAACCCACGGCGGTCAACAGGCTTCCTGTAGTTATGCTCACCTCTTCGAGGCATTCGGTGGACATTAACCGGGCCTATGATCTCGGTGCAAATTCATATCTTGCGAAGCCTGAGACTGCGTCTCAACTGGAGCAGCTCGCAACGCAATTTCAGAGTTACTGGCTCAAGGTGAACGAATCTCCCGATCTACACGGGAACACCGCCAGACTCAACCGTGGATAACCGATGGCTGACCTCAGTTTGCCAACGATCCTCTTGATCGAAGACGAAGCCTCCGATGCGACTCTTCTCCTTCGTGGTTTCGAGAAATCCAAAGTTCTGAATCCGATCGTTCATCTGAAAGACGGCGACCAAGCCCTGGCATATCTCGCCGGAGTTGGACAATATGGAGATCGGACTAAACATCCGCTTCCGGTTCTGATTCTGCTCGACCTTAAGCTTCCTGGAATGACTGGGCTCCAGCTCCTGCAGTGGCTGCGAACGCAAAAGGAGATTAGACGGATTCCCGTTGTGGTACTCACAATGGATGACAGCCCAAGCTCGGTGAATGCAGCATACGATTTAGGGGCGAATTCCTACCTAGTGAAGCCCGGAAATCCTGTGCATATTGCAAAAATGGTCGACAATATTCAGCATTACTGGATCGAGCTCAACGAGCCTCCCCCGCTAGTGATGGGAGCAAAGGACGGAGTTTAGAGCCTAGCTCGCTGCGGCGTCTCCGCGGACTAGATACGCCTTTTTGTTTGTCACACTTCTACCGGGCCGTCAAATATAGCGGGAATCACTCCGAAAAGCTCTGGGTATCCTGGTCTGGACGAAAGTTGTAGTCCTTGAGCAGCTCTCCTACGCTGCGCACCAATTGATAGCGAACTCCTTCGCCACACTGGTTACACTTCGGGAATGTCTTCAATACCAGGATCGCCGTCTCATGTGGCAATCGATGAGCATAATGGAGTACGCGGTAAATACCCTTAATCTGAACGGAATCACCTGCGCGAAACGAGACCTGCTGATCTTCACTTTGTGCCGCCGGGGGAACCAATGTCTCTCTCTCCTGAATTGGACTCTTCACTGAAATCCAAATCAGGAATCAGCAGCGCAGGATCGAACCCGTACAGGCGCCTGTCTGCAAAGCGATGTCGTTTGCGGAGGCAGCCTCTCGCGAAAAGTAAGATTGTGGCCGCATCAGCCGAATGAGGCTTGCGGCAAAGGCTATCACGGCTAGGAGCAAGATCTGGTTCGGTACATCTCTGAGGACGCCATCATCGAGATCGATCTGCGGCAACACCAGAACCAGACAAACAATGATTGCCAGAAGCAAAGCCGCCAATACTTTGAAGCGCATTGGCATTTCTTGGGAGGATAACACAGCGCTTTGCATCGTTCGCATCGCTCCGATAAGGGGGTTGTGTCTAGACCGACATCATGGTGGGTTAGATTACGCGCTATTTCGCTGTGCCCTGCACAAATCAGTGGGACCTCACGTCAATCCACGTCAGTATTCGTAGAATCCGCGACCAGTCTTGCGACCTAACCAGCCCGCATCCACCATCTTGATGAGGAGCGGGCATGGACGATATTTCGGGTCACCCAGGCCGTCGTGCAGAACGCGCATGATGTCCAAACAGATGTCCAAACCAATAAAGTCTGCCAGGGTAAGCG
>CAYZHX010000026.1:0-7226 GCA_964476905.1 uncultured Terriglobales bacterium | reverse complement strand
ACGCGCATGATGTCCAAACAGATGTCCAAACCAATAAAGTCTGCCAGGGTAAGCGGGCCCATCGGATGCGCCATCCCCAACTTGAAGACCTCGTCTACTGCCGCCGGAGTAGCGATTCCCTCCATGACCGCATACATAGCTTCGTTCAGCAATGGCATCAGCACGCGATTAGAGACGAAGCCGGGAGCATCGTTTACTTCTACCGGTGTTTTGCCCAAATCCTCTGAGAGCTGCTTGACCTCCTGATAGGTCTCACTGGACGTAGCGAGGCCACGAATCACTTCGACCAGCTTCATGATGGGCACGGGATTGAAGAAATGCATGCCGATCACCTTGTCTGGACGACGGGTGAGAGCTGCGATTTTCGTAATAGAGATCGAGGAAGTGTTTGTTGCGAGGATTACTTCGGGACGGCAAATGCGATCGATGTCGCGAAAGATTTCTGACTTGATTTCGAACTTCTCGGTCGCTGCTTCGACGACGAAATCGCATTCAGAAAGAACCTTGCGGTCGAGCACCCCGCGAATTCGTCCGTTTGCCGAATTGGACTCTTCGAGTGTGATCTTGTTTTTCTCCACTTCTCGCTGCAGGTTCTTGCGTATTGTCGCGATACCGCGATCGAGAAGCTGCTGTGCCACGTCACACAGAAGTACTTCGTATCCGCTACGCGCAAAGACGTGAGCAATACCATTCCCCATCGTTCCTGCGCCGATGACGCCAACCGTGCGAATTTCCATTCGAAGTCCTCGTCTTGAAGCAAACAAATGGTCGAGTGTAGCAAATGACGGAGGGAAGCCACGACCCACCCTTGCGTACGTTAGTCGCCTGACCGTCAGGCATAAGTACCGAGATTAGCAGTCTCGAATTTAAGATCCGCGCCGCCGCAGGCCATGATCTATCACTCGGGCAGTGTGATCAACGTCACACGGTCGATTTCCCGTTGCAGGAACCGGCTGCCGAGCGTCTGAAATTTGTGGACGGAATCAGTTGCGAAGAACTGCACAGCAGGATTGCGCGATGAGGTTCCCCGAACTCCCAGAGCTGCAGCTGCATCCTGGGCGGTTGCTTGAGCCGAGTCAACTAACTGGAGTTTTTCGGGAAGAATCCGATGTAGAAGCGGTTTCAGCAGTGGATAGTGCGTACATCCGAGCACGAGTACATCGGCAGAACCGTTTCGGCGGCGTTGCTCCTCCTCAAGTTCCCGCAAATAAATGTGCGCAACCTGCTCAGTTACCGGATGATCAATCCATCCTTCTTCAACCAGCGGGACGAAGAGCGGGCAGGCCTTTTCAATCGTAGAAATTCCCAACTTCTGCAATTCTCGCTGATAAGCATGACTTGAAACCGTTGCTGCAGTCCCAATCACGTAAACGCTCTTGTTGCGAGTAAGTACCGAAGCAGCTCGGGCTCCTGGAACGATCACGCCGAGAACTTCGGTTCGCACTGCCGCTCGAATGCCATCCATAGCCAGCGCGCTGGCTGTATTGCAGGCTATCACTACATACTGGGCTCCATGATGGACGAGGAACTCGACGCTCGAAACCGCGTAACGCGCCACGGTTGCCGCTGATTTCGAACCATAAGGGAGTCGTGCCGTGTCGCCCAGGTAAAGATAGTCCGCGTGCGGTAAAGCCGTGAGAAGTTCGCGAAGCACGGTAAGGCCGCCGAACCCGGAATCAAATACACCGATCTTCATTGCAGTTGCTCGACCAACCTGTGCACCGCGGCTGTGTTGTAGATCGCTTTCAGGTCGGCATGGCCAGCTAGGGTTTCGCGCTCTTTCCCATCCACCAAGAACTTCACCTGTTCCAAATTAGGAAAATTTGATCCCAAAGTATCAATCAGCGACAGCAGAGTAAAGTCCTCGACCATGACTCCCGACCGATGCCCATCCACAAATTGCTCGTTCAAATCCAGCACCGCGAGTTTGTCTTTGACGAGAAACACAGTCTTGACTGCAGAAGACGGGCTAAGGGGATGAGGCGATGGACGGCTGACATATTGTCCAATCAGGAGCTGCAGAACTGCTCTTGCGCGCGCCTCCGGTTCAGTGGGAAGAACTCCGGTAACCTGACGGGAGCGAAACACGCCATCGTCGTCATAGGCGATGGTCAATTTCACCCATTCCCGCGTTCCCACCTCCGGTGGCGCATCGGCTTGGCCCTCGGTGACGGCGCGCAGATTGTCCTGTGTACCTCGGCGCAAATGCACGATGTAAACGCCACTCACAAGCACGAGCAGGAACAGCAACACCAGCGTGATCTGTACGTTGCGGGGAATCATGGACGGGTTCCCGCGGTGATTTTGCGAATGGAAATCGCATCAGCCAATGAGCCGGAAATCAGATCTGGGGAGATCTTGAATCCTTTTTTGTCGGCTGGAACTTCCACTGCGATAGCCGGAGCTGCAATCGAGTGCAGCGGCTCAACAAACGAGGGTTGAACTAAGGCTGGCAGTTCACGCTTCTCAATCGCAGATACGGCTGTTCTCGCCAAAATTTGGCTTTCATTCTGGAACGCGGCCTGTGCGCTTTCCCACGGCAGAAAGCTGCTGCGGTCTTGATCTGGGTCCGAAATCTGGTTTGTCGCCGCCGTGTAGATGCGAATCATGGAGCCTGGCTCGGCGTGTAGCGTGACAAAAACCGATGGTCTGGCCAGATTCACCGCTACTGCACGTTGATCGAAGCTGCGATCGGAATCGCTGTCGCGCAGGAGTATTGCTGCAATGTGTCTCGTCTGCAGCTCTTGCCGGAGTCTTTTCGCCAATATCAAGGTTAAATCCTTTTCCAGCCGATTCGGCGCAATCCGCGCTCCTGCATCGCTTCCACCGTGCGCGGGATCGATCACAACCGAAAATTCCGGAACGGATAAATGTCTGGGGGCCTGCCCGGGAATTTGCGCCGCCGGTTTCGCTGCCAAGCTGGGCGGAATGACAGGCTGTTGAGGACCGGCATTACTCGGTGGGACGTCAGACGACCGTGCTCCCAGCTGACGTGGAGAGAGCGCGCGTTCGCTGCTCGCAGTAGAAGGAATCTGCAGCGAGGAGGCTAGGAATAGGATTACAGCGATTCGCAAGACTAACAAAATGAACCCAACGCGTATGCCTGAAGAACTACTTCTTCCCTTCCTGCGTTCCTGTGTCGCTCTTTCTGCCTTCTTCAAGCGAGAAAATCGTCAACCCACTTAATAGTTTCGGATAAAAGTCGGTCGATTTTTGCGGGAGAACCTCGCCTGCAAACGCGATCTCACGCACCTGCTCGATCGAAACCGGATTCGTCAGGAAGACAACATTCACATCGGAGTCGCCCTGAACTGACTGTAAGGCCTCTTCAGCACTTCGCAGATATCGTACGTGGCGTTGTTCTGTAATTTCCTGGCGGGTAATACCCAAGATTTGCTCCAGCAACAAAGAATGCAGGTGAACGACCTCGAGCTGACGCTGACGGGCGGAAAACTCTGAAGGGATTTTCTCGAAAGTGCCCGCTCGCGAACGCAGCAGAAAGCGTCCGGTTCTCGCAGCAGCGACAAAAGCGATACCCATCTTCCCTGCTTCCGCTAGGACTCTTACAGTTTCTTGCGTGGCAGCAGGTCCTATGTCGCTCACCTCATACCACTGTCGTGCCGAATCGAGAAATGATGGCATGTGAAATCGCGTTAATCCGAAAATGACGCGATGCGTAGGAAGGATCACCAGCCCGGGTGAGTCCATATTCACAAACGTCATCATGACTTTCTCGGCATTCTTGCTCAGGCACTCGCAGTGCCCAGCATTCACTTCTTTCTTGAAGTTTAGGGCTGTCTCATAGCGATGATGACCATCAGCAATGATCAACTTGCGATCAGCCATTTCAGTGGTCACGATATTCAAAGTTGCTGGGTCATCAACCCGCCGTATCCTGTGGAGTACACCGTACTCATCGGTGACTTCCTGCCATTCGTGTTGCTCGCCGAATAATAGCGAATCGATCGTTTGCGCTGGATCGCTATACAGCATAAATATCTGCCCAAAGTGTGCGTGCGTCGCTCTCAGCAAGTTCAGACGATCACTTTTGGGCTTCGCCAAGGTTTCTTCGTGACGATAAACCACTCGTTCGGAGTACTCGTGGAGTCGGCCGGCAGCAATGAAACCGCGGCGTTGGGCCTTTTGAAGCGTCCCGGGAACTACAAAATTCTGGGAATAGGCGTAAATCGACGGCGGATCGTGCCGGAAAATACCCTCTTTTTGCCAATTTTTCAGGTAATTTGCCGCCTGTGTATACCGATTATGCTTTTCAGTCTCCTCACCTTCTGGACGTCCCAGAATGATTCGAACGAGGTTATAAGGGCTGGCACGGTAGTAGCCCTCCTGCATCTCCAGCGTGATCTTGTCGTATGGTTGGGTTAAGACGTCAGCCAGATTCACTTTCTCTGGGTTGTAGCGGAGCGCCGGAAACGGAGATATTTCAGCCATGAAAGCGGTCAGGTGACCTCAACGGGCCGAACCCGTCTGTAGGGAATGGGGGAATTCTAGCAGCCAGCACTCAGCAGCGATTGGCGAGGATCGGCGCGTTGTTGTCGGATAACCAAGCATCTCCCCTGTCACATCTGAGTATATGCAGCAGCTTACAAACCATGGACAATTCGATTTTGAGCCTATGGTAGTATCTGCAAACGACAGGGGTTTAGATATGCCCGGGATTAACGGGCCTTACGTTTCTGCTTCCCTTACCGGCCCACGACTCGAACTTCGTGGCCCAAGTCTTGCCTCAACGAAATCATTATCAAGAATCTTCAGCTCGGGATTGGTGCTCGCGCTGTTGTTCCTGATTTGGAACTGCGCTGCGTGGGCTCAAGCCGGTGACATCACCGATGTGCATATCACACCACGCGGGATGGGCTCACCTCCTCCGACGCCCGCCGCGGCCGGTTCACCTGCCGCTCCGGGGAGCGCGGTCACCTCGCCGGACGTAAGTACGCCATCCGTTGGACTTAAAACAGCGTCTCGGCCCCTCAGAGTAGACACGACCCTCGTTCTGGTGCCGGTCACCGTAACCGATCCCATGAATCGCCTCGTCACGGGCCTCGAGCGCGAGAATTTCAATCTTTCTGAAGGCAGTTCAAATCAGCAGATTCGCACTTTCTCCAGCGAGGACGCTCCTCTGTCGCTTGGCGTGATCTTCGATCTCAGTGGCAGCATGGGGAACAAGATCGATAAAAGCAAGCAGGCCGTGATCGAGTTCTTCAAGACTGCCAATCCTGACGACGAATTCTTCATGATCGGCTTCAGCGACAAACCGGAATTAATCTGCGATTTTACGAACTCAATTGAAGACATTCAGAGCCGTTTGGTGTTTGCAAATGCTAAGGGACGCACCGCCCTGCTGGATGCCATCTACATGGGCATTAAGAAGATGAAGCAGGCCCATCACGAGAAGAAGGCCCTGCTCATCATCTCCGATGGTGGTGACAATCGCAGCCGGTATACCGATTCCGAGATCAAATCGCTGGTAAAAGAGGCGGATGTCGAGATTTATTCCATCGGATTGTTCGATAATAGTCCTGCCACTTCCGAAGAACGCTATGGGCCGTATCTGCTGAACGAAATTTCGGACGTTACCGGCGGACGTATGTTCCGCGTAGATGACCCGAATGAGCTGGCGGATGTGGCTACAAAGATTGGAGTAGAGCTGCGCAACCAATATGTACTCGGATACCGTCCAACCAATGCAGCTCGGGATGGCAAATGGCGGAAGATCAAGGTCAAGCTGGTGCCGCCTAAAGGTTTGCCTCCGCTCACTGTACATGCAAAGACTGGATACTACGCTCCGACGGAATGAGTGGCCAAAGCTAACAGCCCTCTTCCTTTTTATTTTTTGTGCAAGTTTCGTCGTTGCTCAGTCGCAGCCTGCGGCCCAACGCAGCCAACCAGCTGCAACCCAAGGGACGCCAGCGCAGCAATCGCAGACTTCTGGGGCGCTGCCTAACGGCATCCATCGCGAGGGCACAGACAACGTTCTTGTAGATGCTTCCGGCATTCCGCTTGAGGATCAATCAGGGAAAACGCTACCTCAAACCAACGCCGAAACCGAAGCATCCGTTCCAACGACTGCGCCGAACGTCAACGGAAATACAACCAATGTTCCTGCACCCGAGGCACCAGGCAGGAAAAATGGTCCCACTGGTCCTTACGTCTACAAGAGTGAGGTGCAGGAAGTCGTGCTGCACGCCACCGTCGTCGATCAACACTCGCGCCTAGTCACTAATCTGAATAAGAACGATTTCACGGTTTTCGAGGACGGACAGCCTCAGGTTATTACCCGGTTTAGCAAAGAAGACGTGCCAGTCTCTATCGGCATTCTCGTCGACAACTCCGGCTCCATGCGTGACAAGCGTCAGGCGGTGAATACGGCCGCGCTCGATTTAGTAAAGTCGAGCAATCAGGATGATGAGGTTTTCGTCGTAAATTTCAGTGACGAAGCCATCATCGATACTGACCTGACCAGCGACATTGCCAAGATGCAGGAAGGCTTGCAGCAGATCGATTCGCGAGGCGGAACGGCGCTCTACGACGCCGTAGTCGCGTCAGCGGACTATCTCGCGAAAAAAGGACGTCGCGAGAAGAAGGTTCTTCTGGTCGTCACCGACGGCGAGGACAATGCCAGCACCGACACACTCGAACAGGCCGTCCGTCGCGTGCAAGACGATAATGGTCCAATGATTTACACCATCGGAATCCTCGGCGGCGAACACGAGAAACGCGCGAAACGCGCGCTCGAGCAGTTGGCAATCAACACTGGCGGCGTGGCCTTCTTCCCGAAAGATCTCGGCGAAGTCGATCAAATCGCCCGCGCCGTTGCCCGCGACATTCGGAGCCAGTATTCGATCTACTACCGTCCGAGTCGTCCCCAGGAACAAGGTGGCTTCCGCGAAGTCAAAGTCGACGCACACGCCCCCGGATACGGACGCTTACAAGTCCGCACTCGCAGCGGCTACTACGCCAATTCGCAGCAACGCGCTTCACGCTAGAACGCGAAGTCACAACACGACGTAGAGAGGCCACAGAGAAAATCTCTGTAGCCTCTTTCTTTTGGCGTCGCGATCTTCGTGTTCGCGGTTCCTCGGTTTAAGATGGAAGTCGGATGAGCACAACTGAGGCCCTCCATCTGCGCGTCGCCGAAAATATTACAGAGCTTGTTGGCGAAACTCCCATGCTGCATCTTCGGCGCATCGCTCCCGCGGGCAGCGCCG
>CAYZHX010000025.1:33765-35506 GCA_964476905.1 uncultured Terriglobales bacterium | reverse complement strand
TGTTCATTCTTTCGGCCACTTTGATCTGGTCATCCTGCGGCGGCAAGAAGAGCACACCAAGTACCGGGGTTTCCATCACCATTTCTCCGACGACCGCCAGTATTGCGGGTGGTGCTACTCAGCAATTCACGGCTACTGTGACTGGTTCCACAAACACGGCTGTCACCTGGCAGGTGAACGGAGCCACCGGTGGCGATGCCATCAACGGCACTATCGACACGAACGGGTTGTACAAGGCACCAAACGTTCTGCCCAGCACTACCACGATCACCGTCACGGCAATTTCGCAGGCGGATACGACTAAGACAGCTGTAGCAGTAGTAACGCTCACTGCCCCGGCTGTGACGATCACGTTGTCTCCAACCAGCGCAACGGTTGCCGCGGGCCAAACCCAGCAATTTACTCCCACGATCACGGTAACGGGCAGCACCAATAACGCGGTGAATTGGAGCGTGAATGGTGTGCAAGGCGGGGACGCGATTCATGGCACAATTGATGCCAACGGTCTCTATACCGCTCCGCTTTCGCCTCCCAGGGCAGGAATTACGGTCACAGCTACTTCGCAGGCCAACACGGCGTTCTCTGCGTCCGCTCCGGTAACGGTACAGTTTGGCAGCGCAAGCCTGACGGGGACGTATGTGTTCTTCGCCAGCCGTCTGAGCGACAGTTCCGGATCAGGATTTGCCTATCGGGTCGGTACCTTCGTCGCCGACGGCAAAGGCAATGTTACCGGCGGTATTAATGACGTCGCTCAGGGAACCGCCGGCACCTTGGGCACTGGAACATATACGGTGAATAGCGATGGCCGGGGCCAACTCAGCTTCAGCGACGATGGCGGGACGCACACGTTTGCCTTCGCACTTACCTCTAGTACTCGCGGCCAAATGATGGCTTTCGACTCTGGACCGGTGATCTCCGGCTTTATTCGGAAGCAGGATCAAGCCGCCGCAGCGGCTGCGCCGACCGGAACGTATGTTTTCAGCATGAGTGGGGATAGTGCTGGCCCGGCGGCCGCAGTCGGCCAGCTCTCGTTCGGCACAAACACGGGAACCGAGGATCTGAATGCGAATGGAGTGGTCACCAATAACGTCGGGCTCGCCATTTCTGGTTTGAGTGTGGGTACTGGCGGACGAGGCGGCCTCCAGCTTAACGGCACCGGCTTTGTTCTCTACATCATCGATGGGTCAACACTAGTGCTGGCGAACACCGGAGCCAGCACCACGCACTTGGCAGGATTCGCCTACGCCCAATCTGGGACGTTCTCAAATGCGTCATTGGGGACAAGCGCTTATTTGGTCGGTGGCGCTACCAGCGGCGGCGCGCCAAAGGCATACTCGCAAGCGGGACGTTTTGATACCAACAGCGCAGGTACGATCAGCACCGGCATAGCTGACGCAAATACCGCGGGAGGATCTCCTGCTAATTCCCAATTTAGTTCTTCGGTACCCTATACCGTGGCGTCGAATGGCCGTGTCGCGTTCTCGACCGGAGCTTCTGTGGGAAACGCTTCTTTCATCGTTTGGCTGGCCTCTTCGAAGCAGGGCGTAATTATGTCGGCTGACCCGAACGGGCCCGTTGCAACTGGACTTCTGGCGCAACAGCAGATAGGAATTTCCTCGGTGACAGGCGGATTTGCGCTCGGAGCTTCAGGCACAGATACGACAGGAGCAACGGCCCAAGCGATGGATGCTCAACTTACAATCGCAAACTTCGGACTGGTGTCGGGAACGCAAGACGTAAA
>CAYZHX010000025.1:25875-33665 GCA_964476905.1 uncultured Terriglobales bacterium | reverse complement strand
TGAAGGACGGCTCCTACCAGATCGCCACGAAATGGGAGATTCATGGCGATCGCGTCCATTATTACAGCGCCGAGCGCTATGACTGGGAGGACATCCCCTACAAACTCGTCGATTGGGACGCCACCAACAAGTTCAACCAGCAGAATCCGCGTGGAGCGAATGTAAATGTCAGCCCCGATGAAGTGAAGCAAGTCGATGCGGAGGAGAAAGCTGAGCGCGAGAAGGAAGAAGCTGCGCGTCCGCTGGTTGCGCCCGGTCTACGTCTGCCGGACAGCGGAGGTGTCTTCCTCTTCGACACCTACCGCGGCCAGCCGCAGCTCGTGGAGATTCCGCAGAACGGCGGCGAGTTGAACAAGCAAATGGGAAAGAACATCATGCGCTCAGTGATCATTCCCATCCCCACCGGCGCGAAGCAGAGTATTGAACTCAAAGGAAACCATGCCAACGCACAGGCGCATGAAGCCACACCAACGCTTTTCGTCGACGTGACACCATCTTCTTCTGATACCCAGGACAAGACGACAGCTTCTGAGCTGAACCCGGTCGATCGTTTCAAAATTGTTCGTGTACAGGTGAAGAAGAACACTCGCGTAGTGAGTAAGGTCAATGTTTCCCTCCTCGGAAAAGTGAGCAACCAGGAGGATGTGATTTCCACCACAGCCGAGCAACTGAACGGCGGCGCCTGGCTAAAGATCACTCCTCAGCAGTCGCTTGCACCTGGAGAGTATGCCGTCGTCGAAATGCTCGATCCCAAGACGATCAACATGTTCGTGTGGGATTTCGGCGTGAATCCAAATGCGCCCGCGAACGCGAGCGCGTGGGTTCCGCAGGCGACGAAAGAGAAACCGTCTCCTAGCGAGACGAACCCGTCCTTAAGTACGCGACCCAAATAGAACTTTTCTTAGGATTTATTGCAGCATGCCCTGCTGCGCGACGGCGATGTTGTCACGCGTGGAGTTCTTGACCATGTACATCATCTCGTCGGCCTGACGAATGATCTCGTGGGCACTCTTGGCGTCTTCAGGATATGTCGCAACACCCATGCTGGCGCGGACGTTGAGGTTCAGCTTTTCTTCCTCGAGAAACGTCGAGCTGCGCAACACGTTCAGTAAACGCAGAGCTACCACCATCGCAGAATCCTTTCCCGTCTGGGGAAGCAGGACTACGAACTCGTCGCCGCCATAGCGAAAGGCGTAATCGATGAGACGCAAGTGCGATTTGATCTTGAAGCCGATTTCGTTAAGCAACTTGCTGCCGACAAGATGTCCGTGAGTATCGTTGACTTGCTTGAAGTGATCGAGGTCGATAAACACAACACTGAATTCGTAGTTGAAACGATGCGAGCGGTACACCTCGGCTTCGAGCGTCTTGTACAAATGGCGCGCGTTGTAGAGTCCGGTGCAGTCGTCGGTGATGGTGAGTTCCTGGATCTTCTCGACGGCGCGGGCGTTTTCGATGGCAATGGCGGCATAGTCGCAGAGCGCGTGAAGGAAGAACATCTCGTTGTCGGAGAAACTCTCCATAGCGCAGTTGATGAGTTGGATCACGCCGAGCACGCGATGCTTTGATTTGAGCGGCACGCAGATGATCGAGCGCGTCTGCCATTTCGTCATCTCATCGATGCGCTTGGCGAAACGCGGATCGTTGTAAACATCAGGCACGAGGAGCGACTCGCCGTGTTTGGCGACCCATCCCGCGATGCCTTCTCCCACTTTGAGACGGATGCTTTTGAGGGCATCGGCTGCGTCGCCAACGGCTATGGCGAAATAGAGCTCGTCCTTTTGTTCGTCGACCATCAGGAGGGACCAAGTGTCGGGCCGGAAGAAGACCGCCATCTTCTCCATGATGGTCTGCAGAATAGAATCGAGGTTCAGTGACGACGTGAGGGCTTTGGCGACATCATGGAAGATGCTGATCTCTTCCATCTGCCGTTTGCGATCGGTAGCGGTGGCCTCAGTCATTGCGCTCAATCGGGGGAGAATCCGGCTTTACCGAGTTCGCAGGACGGGCCCCCTCCACTTCAGATAAACGTCATTATCCTTTAGACTCAAAAAGAGATATAGCCTGCATTACATGAAAAGTAAACATTACCTTGGCATATCTGTTTGACACATTCCCGGGGCACTCCTATTATCGGGCGACTTGCGGCAGGCAAAAACCCGCAGAACACGCCTTAAGTCTAAGTAGTACAACTAGATAGCGTAATGAGAGACAGCAATGAGTGCTTTTGGCGAGCGGCTTCGGCGGCAGCGTGAAATGCGCGGCGTTTCGCTTGAAGAGATCTCAAAATCCACGAAGATCGGCATACGGTCGCTTAAGGCCATCGAGGACGAGGACTTCGAGAAGCTGCCAGGCGGCATTTTCAATAAGGGATTCGTCCGCGCCTACGCTCGCTTTCTCGGCCTCGATGAAGAAGAGATCGTCGCTGACTTCGAGGAGGCCTGGAATGCCTTCGAGGCCGAACGCAATCCTCAGGTGTTGGAAGTTCCAGAAGAGGAAGAGAGACCCTCGAGTTCACGGTCCGTGTGGTCCATTGTTCTTCTAATCCTGATTGCAGCCGCAGCAGGAGCTTGGTACGGATATCAGCGCATGCGTGCTGCGCAGGCGGCGGCTCCGCAAAGTACACTGCCGCAGATACCAGCCGAAGCTTCTTCAAGATCGACGACCAATCAGAATCCGCCCGTTTCACAGGATCAACCGACGCCAGCTCCGGCATTGCCGATTCAAAATGGGAATTCCACGCACGAATCGGAACCTGCGAAGCCAGCGCAAGTAGTGGAAGGCGCCAAATCTACTGCAAAACCGGAACCGAGTGCGAACAAGGCATCAGCATCAGCGGCAGCAGCTTTGACGGGTAGTGTGGAGGCTGCTCCAATTCGGCTCCGAGTCTTCGCCCGGGCAGACTCATGGCTGTCCGTTTCAGCTGACGGCAAGGATCTTGGACAAGGGATTCTGAGTGCGCAAAAGACTCGTTCGATTCGCGCACAAAAGGAAATCCGGCTGAAAATCGGGAACATTGGGGGAGTCGAGATTTCGTTCAATGGTCAGCCTGTGGACGTCGACGGACAACCCCAGCAGGTGAAGGAGCTAATATTCACCGCCGAGGGCCTTCAGCGTTAGTGCCGTTCGCTGTTGTTTTCTGCTGTCCAGCAGCCAAATTGCGCCGCGCGTGGAATGTTGAATGTGTGATCTAAGTAGAAGTGCCTATAATCACTTACGGTGAGAGAGTTGTTGCGCGGGGCACAGGGGTTTGCTAAGGTACTTAGGACAGCCAAGAAGTCACCGTCCCTGGTGTTAGTCTTCCCACGCTCGATCCCCTGGCGCGAATAACCGCCGATTACATCCACTGGAGGAGTACCAGATTGTCTTCGCGTAATCGTTTCCTATTTACGTCCGAGTCGGTGACGGAAGGTCATCCCGACAAGATCGCTGATCAGATTTCCGACGCCATTCTCGACGCATGTCTTGAGCATGATCAATACAGCCGCGTTGCTTGCGAGACGCTGCTCACTACTGGTCTGGCATTCATTGCCGGCGAGATCACGACCAAGGCTTACGTTGACTTCCCGTCAATCGTTCGCGGCACCGTGACTGCCGTCGGTTACACCGATGCCTCATTCGGCTTCGATTCGCAAACTTGTTCGGTCATTTCCTCGATCCATGAGCAATCGCCAGATATCGCGATGGGAGTCGATCCCGGAGGCGCCGGCGATCAAGGCATGATGTTCGGCTACGCCAGCAACGAGAATGACGACTACATGCCGACCCCGATCTCTCTGGCTCATAAGCTCACTCGCCGCCTCTCTGAAGTTCTCAAAAACGGTTCTCTCGATTTTCTTCTGCCTTTCGGCAAATCCCAAGTCACAGTTGAATACGACGCCAATCACAAACCGGTCCGCGTGGACGCAGTGGTGATCTCGACGCAACACTCCGAGACCGTGGACAATCGTCGCCTTCGCTCTGAAGTTCTGGAACAGGTAATTCAGGCCGCAATTCCCGAGCATCTCCTCGATGCCGACACCAAGTACCACATCAATCCGACGGGACGTTTCGTAGTTGGCGGCCCGATGGGCGATACGGGACTCACCGGACGCAAGATCATCGTCGACACCTACGGCGGCATGGGACGTCACGGCGGTGGCGCGTTCTCGGGCAAGGATCCGACCAAGGTCGACCGTTCGGCATGTTACATGGCGCGGTATATCGCTAAGAACGTCGTGGCTTCCGGACTTGCAGACCGCTGCGAGGTACAGTTGGCGTACGCAATTGGTATCGCCGATCCGGTCAGCGTGCTAGTGCAGACGTTCGGCACGGGCAAGCTGCCTGAGTCCCAAATCGAGAATCTCGTGCGTGAGCACTTCAAGCTGACGCCGAAAGGCATTATCGAATCTCTGAACCTCCGCCGTCCGATTTACAAGAAGACGGCCGCGTATGGCCACTTCGGACGCAAAGAGTCAGAGTTCACATGGGAAGCGACCGACAAGGCCGCGGCTCTCAAGGCGGCCGGAGCTTCTGAAAAGACTGCTGCGACGGCGAAATAATTCGCGGAGCGTGCCCTCGGCCGCTCTGCAGAAACATCAAGTGCATATTGAAGCCGCTGCGAAATCACGGCGGCTTTTTCTACAAGGAGATCATGGCTACAGCAATTGCAACTCAAATTCCTTGCGACGTAAAAAGCATGGAGCTTGCCGACCAGGGCAAGCGGCGCATCGAGTGGGCCAATCAGTCGATGCCTGTGCTGCAAAGCATTCGCAAAGAGTTCATTAAGAATCAGCCGCTGAAAGGCATTCGCATTTCGGCGTGCCTGCACGTTACGACAGAGACCGCCAATCTGGCGATTACGCTTCGCGATGGCGGAGCCGACGTCGTCCTCTGCGCCTCGAATCCGCTGAGTACGCAGGACGACGTGGCCGCATCGCTGGTGCGCGACTACAACATCTCGACCTTCGCGATCAAAGGCGAGGACAACGATTCTTACTACTCGCACATTCTCAGCGCGCTGGACCACAAGCCGCAGGTCACCATGGATGACGGCGCCGATCTTGTGACCATTGCCTTGACCAAGCGACAGGATGTGGTGGACGGAATCATTGCGGGCACGGAGGAAACCACCACTGGAGTGATCCGCCTGCGCGCGATGGCGAAGGAAGGCGCGCTGCGCTATCCGATCGTCGCCGTCAATGACGCCGAGACTAAGCACATGTTTGACAACCGTTACGGCACGGGCCAGTCGACGATCGATGGCGTGATCCGCTGCACGAACACGCTGCTTGCAGGTTCGAAGTTCGTCGTCGCCGGCTATGGCTGGTGCGGACGCGGTTTGGCTTCGCGGGCCAAAGGCATGGGCGCTGACGTAATCGTCACAGAAATCGATCCGACCAAGGCTCTCGAAGCAGTGATGGACGGCTTCCGTGTGATGTCGATGGCAGAGGCTGCAAAGATCGGCGACGTGTTCGTAACCGTCACCGGCAATAAGAACGTCATTGCCCGCGAGCACTTCGAAGTCATGAAAAACGGAGCAGTAGTCGCTAACTCCGGACATTTCAATGTTGAAATCGATATTCCCGCTTTGGAAAAGCTCTCTTCCTCAAAGCGAGCAACACGCGACTTCGTTGACGAGTATGCGATGAAAGACGGCCGCAAAATTTATCTGCTGGGTGAAGGCCGACTCATCAACCTCGCTGCCGCCGAAGGTCATCCTGCGTCGGTGATGGATATGAGCTTCGCGAATCAGGCTCTTTCTTGCGAGTACCTGGTGAAGAACTACAAATCTCTCGAGAAGAAGGTCTACGCAGTGCCGGTTGAGCTCGATAAGCGCGTTGCACGCCTGAAACTTGAGGCAATGGGCGTTAAGATCGACAAGCTCACGCCGCAGCAGGAAGAGTACCTCGCGAGCTGGAGCGAAGGAACATAGGCCGCTGAGATGTTTCAGCTGGAAACGCCGGACAACTGGTCCGGCGTTTTCTTTTGGAAGTACATCGCGGATTTCCATTGCGCTCTATAGCACTTCTCAGTAAGCTTTTCGCCATGCAACTCACCTGGCTCGATTGGTCGGCGATCGTCGGCTACCTTGCGATCACCATTTTGATGGGACTGTACTTCCGCAGCCGCTCGGGCAGCAGCTTGGAAGAGTACTTTGTCTCCGGGCGTTCGGTCTCATGGTGGCTGGCAGGAACATCGATGGTCGCAACTACCTTTTCAGCCGACACACCGCTTCTTGTCACGGGTCTCGTATATACGCAGGGTATCGCCGGCAATTGGCTGTGGTGGTCATTCCTACTATCAGGCATGATGACGGTGTTCCTGTTTGCACGCCTTTGGCGACGATCAGGCCTGCTCACCGACGTTCAGTTTGCGGAAATGCGCTACTCCGGCAAGCCCGCTGCCTTTCTGCGTGGGTTTCGCGCCGTATACATCGGTCTACTGATGAATTGCCTCATTCTGGGCTGGGTGACGAAGGCAATGATCAGCATCGTGAGCGTCGTTATGGGAGTCACTGAGCATAAGGCGCTGGCAATTTGCATTTTCATCATCGTTCCCTTTACTGGGCTGTATGTCGCCATCGGGGGACTTTGGGGTGTGCTCTGGACTGATCTGTTTCAGTTCGTTCTCAAAATGGGAGTCGTCGTTGCCGTTGCTTACTACGGCGTGAGCGCTGCTGGTGGCATGCATGCCTTACTAACGAAGTTGCAAGTTGCACAACCTCCAACGGCAGGGATCGCGCATGGTAATCCACTAAAGTTCTTCCCAGATTTCGCCAATGGACTCACGGGCCAAACTTGGTGGACTCTTCCGGTGATCACTCTCCTGGTCTATCTGGGGGTTCAGTGGTGGGCATTCTGGTATCCGGGTGCCGAACCCGGCGGTGGCGGATACATCGCCCAGCGCATCTTCAGCGCGAAGAATGAGCGTGAAGGACTGCTATCGGTTCTCTGGTTCAACATCGCCCACTACGCCATTCGTCCTTGGCCGTGGATTCTGGTTGGACTGGTTGCCATCGTGCTGTATCCCAACCTGGACGCGACCGCGGTAGGACGTCATCCAGAAGACGGATACATGCTCGTGCTCACACACTACCTACCGGCTTCGCTGCGTGGACTCGCCGTCGCCGGTTTCCTGGCGGCGTTCATGTCGACGATTGCGACGCAGCTTAACTGGGGTGCTTCGTATCTGGTCGCCGACTTCTACAAACGTTTCATCAAGCCGGAAGGATCGCAGAAGCACTACGTGGTTGCTTCACGATTGGTAACGGTCTTCTTGGTCATCTGTGCAGCTTTCGTCGCTGCGCAGCTTGCTTCTATTCAGGCGGGATGGCAGTGGGTGCTGGAACTCAGCGCCGGAACCGGCGCGGTGTATCTGTTGCGATGGTACTGGTGGCGCATCAATGCCTGGAGCGAGATCACGGCGATGATTGTGGCACTCGTCACTTCCCTGCTGCTGCGCTTCGCGAATCCTTTCAGCGGCAATGCCCCCGTGTTGTTCGCCAAGACCGCAGGTACGACAACTGTTGTGACGACGATCGCATGGATTGTGGTGACCTATCTCACTAAACCAGTCAGTCAGGAAGTTCTCGTGAGCTTCTACCGGCACGTTCGTCCAGACGTGCGCGGGTGGAAGCATATTGCCGCTATTGCACACGAGGTAAAACCTACTCGCGATCTCGGGCGCAATCTGGGTCTGTGGATTCTCGGCTGTGCGATGGTGTACTCGTTCCTTTTTGGATCAGGTTACGCAATTCTTGGACATGCACTCCGCGGAACGGTGCTGCTGATTGTGGGTGTTATCTGTCT
>CAYZHX010000025.1:0-25775 GCA_964476905.1 uncultured Terriglobales bacterium | reverse complement strand
TTCTTGGACATGCACTCCGCGGAACGGTGCTGCTGATTGTGGGTGTTATCTGTCTCGTGCTGTTGCTGAAGCAGTTGCGCTCGTTTGTGGCTGAGCCTGAACCGGAGCGCAGACGCGTTGAGACAGCCGCATTCATCAGCCACTGACACGGCATTCGAGTCGACAAAGCAAGGTCATACTTTCGCCATCGCCAACACCTGCTCAGGAGTGCATCCCTGCTCGCGTAGATGCCGAATACTGAGCGCGTCGTGGCGCTTTGCCAGGCGAACGCCTTGCTGGTCACGCACCAGCTCGCAGTGAAAATACTCCGGAATCTGTAGATGCAAAGCGCGAAAAAGAAGAATCTGCCGCGCAGTGGATTTGAGCAGGTCAGCTCCACGAACGACTTCGGTAATGTGCATAGCCGCATCATCCACGACCACCGCTAATTGATACGCGGGCACATCGTCACGCCGCCAAATAAGAAAGTCTCCAAAATCTTTTCCGGCAATGTACCGTTTTGGGCCGAGATTGAGATCGTTGAAGGGGATGGCCTCACTATCGGGAACGCGAAAACGCCAATTGACTCCGGCTGGAGACGAATAAGGATCGGGTGTGCGTTCCCGGCAGGTTCCGGGATAGAGGGGCTCGTCGTCGGATTCGTTGTTAGGAGCACTGGCGGATTGTGCAAGGTCTCTTCGAGAGCATGTACAGGGAAAGATTAGGCCTGTCTCGCGTAATCGCTGCCACGCTTCCACGTAGAAGTCGCGTCGCTCGCTTTGCGAGTACGGTCCATATGGTCCACCGCAATCCGGGCCTTCGCTCCATTGAATCCCGAGCCAGTTGAGATCCTCGAACATGGCCGAGACGAACTCGGGCCTGCGGCGCTGCGGGTCGAGATCTTCGTTGCGGAGGATCAGCGTTCCATTTTGCGACTTCGCACGCTGGGCGGCTATCCAGAAGGTACGCGCATGCCCAATGTGAAGGAGCCCTGTCGGAGAAGGCGCGAGGCGGCCGCGATAGGGAGCCTCGTCAGCCATGTAGCGTGGAAATATCAGTAGTGTTTTCGCAGAGCTCGTTCAGCAGTTCCGGTGGACCTTGCACAACGAAACGGCGATGATAAAGCTCTAGCGCACGCAGTCCAGCGAGTTCTTCGCCGCCTCCAGCGCGACCTGGGCCGCCATGCAAGCAGCTGGGCATTACATTGCCATGTCCGGTGTGCTGGGTTCCGACGGAGCTGTCTATGACCATGATCCGGCCGTGAGTGGTAGCTAGTCCGAGCGTTACGTCCTGTTTGAACTTCGCGTCATCCGAGTAGATGGAAGCCACAAGAGAGCCATGACCCCGACGAGCCAGTTCGATGGTTTCCTCAACGGTGTCATACGCCATGACGGTGGCGACCGGCCCAAAGACTTCTACCTCATGAAGTAGTCTTGCACGTAGGGGATTATCACAGTGCAGCAGGGTTGGTTGAACGAAGCAGGAGTCTGCTGAATCCGCATCGACAGGTTGAAAACTTTCATGACAGCCAAAGACGATGGTGCACTCTCGCCTTAGCTGATCGATGCCATTGAGCACCGATTTCTGCTGGGCCTTGTTGATGAGCGGTCCGCATTTGACTGCCGAGTTCCGCGGATTGCCAACAGGAGTCGCTGCCAACGCAGTAGCGATCGCCTCAGAAAGTGAGCCCAAGCTGTTTCTCGGAGCAAGAATGCGACGAATGGCCGTACATTTCTGCCCGGCCTTCTGCGTCATCTCTTTCACAACTTCCTTCACCAGCAGCTCGAATGGCTGCGTGCCCGTTCCCTCTGGTCCGAGAATCGCTGAATTCAGGCTGTCGGCTTCAATGTTTACGCGGACAGAATGAGCGAGGACTGCCCGATGCGTCTTGATCTTGCTGGCGGTCGATGCTGAACCAGTAAAAGCGATCACGTCATGCGCGGTGACATGGTCGAGCAGGTCCCCGGGTGCGCCGCAAATGATCGAGACCGCTCCGTCGGGCAGAATGCCGGCTCTCACCACGTCTTCAATCATTTTCTGCGCCAGCCAGGCCGTCGGTGTGGCTGGCTTCACCAATACCGCGACGCCGGAAAGCAACGCGGGAGCAGCTTTCTCCCAGAGTCCCCAAGCGGGAAAGTTGAACGCATTGATGAGGATCGCGACCCCTTCAAGCGGCTCCAGAAAATGCTGCCCTTGAAAGACTCCAGTCTTCGACAGCGGTACGCTTTCCCCGTCTTTGATCATCTGACCTGTGAGCGACTGGCCGCTCTTCGCGTACTGCTTGAGCGTATAGATCGCGCCATCAACATCGAATGCGGCGTCGGCTTTGGTTGCACCCATGTTCCTAAGACAGATCTCGTAGTACTCCTCGCGACGTCCGGTAAGTATTTCTGCGATCTTGCTTAGAAGTTCGGCTCGTTGATGGTAGGTAAGCCGTTGCAAGGCGCGAGATCCGCGTTCACGCGAGAATTCAAGGGCCGCGGCAAGATCAAGACCGTCTGAGCTGACATGTGCAAGGTGCTCGCCGTTGACAGGATCGATCAGCGGAACACGTTCACCGGTTCCGTGCTTCCACTCGCCAGAAATGTAGTTGGATAGGATCACGTCTTCTCCTCAACAAATTCTATCGAGGCCCGTGTTGCGGATTTTGAAGTGAAAAGATCTGCTGTTTGAGATTACAGAGATTTCAGACGCCGATCTTGGAATTACAGACCCGATTCGAAACCGCTAGCGAAAACCCTTTTTTCCTTCTTGCACCAGCTCTACAGCAAAACCAGAGTAGCTGGCGCGATTTGGCAGAGCTGGTCGAAGAAATTCAAATTTTATTCGTAATCGGATGGACCGAGTTGAAGTACACTCTGGTCCAGTTGGTATTCAGAAGTCCTGGGTTTTTCCACAGAACAACTTCCAGAGACTCTGGATGCATCTACTTTGAATTGTGAGTCCGTTGTAAGCAGGCGGACTACAGACAATAACCCCCCAAACGTCTGAAAGTAGAGGGCTCCATGGTTTCCAAGTGTGCGAATCCTGCCTGCTCCACACCATTTCACTATCTGCGTGAAGGCAAGATCTTCAAAATTGAAGTTGAGATTACGCCACCGATGACCTCGGAAGATTCGATTGAACTCTCCGACGGCAGCAGAGTTCCGTTCCTCGTCGAAACCCGCAAGCCCGGACGCAAGCTGGAACACTTCTGGCTCTGCGGACCGTGTTCGCAGACCATGAATCTCATGTTTGACCGCGATAACGGCGTGACGGTAATGCCAAAACGGTTCACGCGCGCGGCCGCAGCGGCAGCTTCATAATGCCTTGAAAAGAACAAAAGGGCCCGACTTTTGGCGGGCTTTTTGCTGCTCCAAACTATATCCGCGCGTTCAGGATCGTTGGTTCCCTTTCCACTAGATGAGAGTTCCTGAAAAGGAAAAGGCCGCTGATTAAGGCGGCCTTTTCCCGCAGAATTGCTGGCTCGTTATAGAGTCGATTCGATTTCGAATCCCCAGGCCTCAAGAAGTGGCTCAGGAATGTACTTGGAATTCTTATTCTTGCGTGCCCACTCGCGCAGACGGGTGGAACGCAGGTACTGGTCGGGAAGAAGCTTGAACTCCTTCACGGCCTGTTCGAAGGACGTAACTACGGGAACTACCGGTCCAATAGGCTCCGGCTTTCCCCAGTTTGGATTTCCACGACGCTTAGCCATTAGTTCTACCTGCCTTTATATAATTAATCTTTCGATGCTTCCTAACCCGTTTGGATTCAGGTAAGCACGCCGGACTGGCCGAAGAAGGCGTTGCTCCCTGTGAACTTCCAGAGGGCCTTTAAAACCTGTGATTTTATGAAGAATTCCCCCAAAATGCAATGAAAAACTGTATATTGCACACACCTTTGGGCAAACAACTTAGCTCGTGAGACACTGAAGTGAATCGTTTTACTGAGTGAACCACGATCAGCGGCCAACCCCTCAAACCCGCAGCCACATTCAACAGAACGATGTAGATGGAAATGCTTGCGAATTCGTTGAAGTATTAGTTGCTCCTCAAGCTATTCGCAAAGCTTGAGAGCGGCAAAAATCCCAAACCAAACCACTGTGATGGCGTGCCAATACCAGGCGGTGACGTCGAGGGTGATCCGGCGCGATTCCAGGCTGGTTCCGACCAGGGTCGCAATCATCGCCCAGATCAGCACCAGCATGCCACCCAGGAGATGCAGGCCATGGAGCCCCGTCATGAAGTAATAGAACTGGCTGCTCGCTCCGGAACCAAGGTAAATTCCTTCGGCGCGAAGCTGCGCCCACGCATACAGCTGCCCGATGACGAATCCAGAGGCAAGGAAAAAGCTAAGGACCTCCCACGGCAAGGCCTTGCGCAGAGTGGGACGCGAAATACCCAACCATTCATCCATTAGGAGGTCTTCCCGGAAATAGGCCTGCCGCGCAATTTCAAGCGTAATGCTGCTTAGTACTAAGAGCAGCGTGTTCCACCACAACAATGAGGGAACCGCGATTGGTTTCCAAGCGGAGACGTAGCCTTGAACCGCCGGGTCAAAGATCACCTGCTGGCGTCTCCAGAGATAACCGACAACTAGCGTGACGAAGAGGCCGAGCGAGGTGGACATCATGATGGCGAGACCGACTCGCGCTTGGTAGAGTCGTTCGCGCGGATCACGTCGAGGTGACGCGTCTCCCCATTCGCCTTCTCCACCTCCGCCGGTGGGAAGCTTGTGATTGGTGCCACGTCCGCCGGAATCAGGCGCGCTCGTTCTCGGGGGAGCTGTGGTCTTTACTGCTGGCATAGGCGCCGCCTGCAATGTTGATTGAATCACGAACCGAGGAGGGAAAGCCAGTGTGGGATGAATCGGGTCACGAGATGACGCGATCCTTCGTGGTTGCTCGTCGAACAAGATTCAAGAACATCTCGTGCACGCGCGTGTCGCTTGAGAGTTCGGGGTGGAAGGTCGCGGCCATGATTTGTCCCTGGCGTACCCAAACGGGATGGCCTTCACGTTCCGCAAGCACTTCAACGTCACGACCGACCTCTTCAATACGTGGAGCTCGGATAAAGACCATTTCCAACGGCTCTCCGCCGAGTTTGGTGGGGATGGTCATGATTGAGCTGTCAATCTGCCGGCCGTAGGCGTTGCGCTGTACGGTCATGTTAAGTGCGCCGAGGCTCTCTTGCGCAGGATTTGTGACCTTCTTCGCAAGCAATATTGCCCCGGCGCAGGTACCGAACGCAGGCTTTTCCCCGACGAACTGGCGCAGTTTTTCTAGGAATCCCTCGCGCTCAAGAAACTTCAAGAATGTCGAGGATTCGCCTCCGGGTATTACCAAGCCATCGATGCCTTCCAATTCTTCCGGCTTGCGCACAAGAACAGTTCGCACTCCGATCGAATCAAGGGTCTTTCGATGAGCGTCAAAGTCGCCCTGCAGAGCGAGAACGCCAATTGTGAGAGCGCCGTTATTCACGTCAGCAGTTAAAACGAGATAGGACGGAAGAAAAACTCCGGTTTGCCGTTCGGCTATTTCTTGTCGATTGCGATTACAACGCAACAGCCGGCCGAGGGCCGGCTCTTCTAGCAGTACCTACCAGCCGCGCTTCTGCAACATATCGGCTTCAGCCATCGCAGCGACTGCAAGGCCCTTCATTGCGCCGGTACAGTCCTCGCTGGTTTCCAACAGAACCTTCGGATCGTCGAAGTGGGTAGTCGCGCGAACGATTGCCCGCGCGCGAATCTCGGCTTCCTTGGCTGGAGCGAAATTGATGGAATCTGCCATGAAAATGCCCGAGCCTACGAATACGGCTTCCGCGCCCAGCTGGCGGACGAGCGCTGCGTCTGCGGGAGTAGCAATGCCGCCGGCGGAGAAGTTTGGAACCGGGAGTTTTCCGCTTTTGGCTACCATGCGGACCAATTCGTAAGGCGCTCGCAATTCCTTGGCCGCGGCATAGAGCTCTTCCTCGCCGAGAACGGTGAGTGCGCGCATGTCCTTCACGATTTGGCGCATGTGCTTCACCGCGTGCACAACGTCGCCAGTCCCAGCTTCCCCTTTGGTGCGGATCATGGCTGCCCCTTCGGCGATTCGTCGCAGGGCCTCGCCCAAATCACGCGCGCCGCAAACGAATGGCACTTTGAACGCATGCTTATCGACGTGATGAGCTTCGTCTGCAGGAGTGAGAACTTCGGACTCGTCGATGTAATCGACACCGAGCTCTTGCAGGACTTGCGCCTCGGTGAAGTGCCCGATGCGGCACTTTGCCATGACTGGAATGTCGACAGACTTCATGATCTCGCGGATCACGGCGATCTTTGCCATGCGCGCCACGCCGCCCTCGGCACGAATCTGTGCCGGCACGCGTTCTAACGCCATCACCGCTGCTGCGCCTGCACGTTGCGCAATCTCAGCCTGTTGAGCGGTGGTCACATCCATGATCACGCCGCCCTTCAGCATTTCCGCCAAGCCCGTCTTCAGCCGCAAACCGTTTCCATTCATGTCAGACATAGCACACTCCGCAAACGCACCTCTCCCTCCGGTCGTTACTGACTGGATGGAAGGGAATCTCTATTTTATCAGTTTGTAAGACAGGGAAGCGCATGGCAGGCTCGACCGCTTTCGGTTAGCCGGTTACCGCTGGTCAGCTGTACTTTTTTGGGCTTGACGCCTTCGTTTAGCTTCGACACCTCTCACCGCTTCACTCTCAAGTCATGTCCAGTCATCTCCTTGGGTTGCGAGATGCCGAGCATCCCAAGCAGTGTCGGGGAGATGTCCTGAAGTGCTCCTTCCGAGCGCAGTCCGAAGTTCGTGTTCTGGTCGCTGACAATGATGAACGGTACGGGATTAGTTGTGTGTGCGGTGTGCGGACCTCCCGTTTGCGGATCAATGAGCATTTCCGCATTCCCGTGATCAGCGGTCACAATCATCGACCCACCCTTCTGCTTCACAGCTTTAAAGATTCTGCCGAGGCATTGATCTACGGTCTCTACCCCTTTGACCGTAGGCTCGATTTTCCCAGAGTGGCCTACCATATCGGCATTGGCAAAATTGACGATGATCACTTGGAAGCTGCCGCGTTCAATGGCATCGACCACTGCGTCGGCAATGCCTTCTGCGCTCATCTCCGGCTTAAGATCGTAGGTTGCGACCTTCTGTGAGGGAACCAAAACGCGCTCTTCTCCCGGAAACGGCTGTTCGATTCCGCCGTTGAAGAAGTAGGTAACGTGCGCATATTTCTCGGTCTCCGCCACGCGCAGATTCCGCAGACCTTCCGCTCCCATGACATTCGCAAGAATGTTTGTGAGTGAATCCGGCTGTACGACAAACGGCAGTTCAAATTGCTTGTCGTAGCGAGTCATGCAGATATACGTGAGATTCTTCGGAGTCTCGCTGGCTGGAATTACTTGCTGAAGACCTTCGGCATCGGGGAGATCCTTTCCGTGCTGTTTTGTGATTCCGCTATTGCGGGCAAGAACTCGGGTAATCTGGCGCGCACGATCTGCGCGGAAATTGAAGTTGATACAGCTATCATCGTCACGAATGGTGGCTAGCGGTTCGCCGCGATTATCGAGACAAACGAAGGGCACGACGAATTCATCGTTTACATCGCGGTTATAGGATTCCTTCATTCCACGAATGGCGTCGATGTAAGTCCCGCCTTCGGCTTTGCCGTTTACCATTGCGTCATACGCCTTGCGCTCACGGTCCCATCGCTTGTCGCGATCCATGGCGTAGTAGCGGCCGCTCACACTTGCGATGTGTCCGCAGCCAAGTTCGCGCATCTTCTGCTGAAGCTGCTCAAGATATCCAGCGCCGCTGGTGGGCAACGTGTCCCGTCCATCCATGAAGGCATGTACGAACACGCGATCAACGCTGTTTTGCTTGGCCATTCGCAGGATCGCGTAGAGGTGGTTCTGGTGAGAATGCACGCCGCCATCAGAGAGCAAGCCGAAGATGTGCAAACGGCGCCCGCCGGAGCGCGCGTTCTTCATCGCCGAAAGCAGCGTTGGATTTGAAAAGAACTCGCCGTTTTCGATCATTACGTCGATCTTCGTAATGTCCATGTACACGACGCGACCCGCGCCAATATTCAGATGTCCAACTTCGCTGTTGCCCATCTGCCCGACTGGTAGGCCAACATAGCGTCCGCTGGTGTGTACGAGCGTGTTGGGAAATTCGCGCAGCAAGGCGTCGTAATTCGGCTTGCGCGCGAGAGCAATGGCGTTGGCTTTGGTTTCGGCGCGATATCCCCAACCGTCGAGGATTGTAAGAACCAGGGGAGTGTTTTTCATTTCGGGAATTATTGTCCAGTGGGCAGCCGCCCCGAGGAATTCGAGGAGCTTTTGTCGTAGCCTTTTTCGCGGAGTTTGCGCATTGCGCGGTCGGCCACCATGCGTCCCCACTCCTGGCCGGCATCAATCGCTTCAGCGGAGAGCTTGGGCAACACCTTGATCGTCTTCTGGCCTACCGGTGATTGGTAGAAATGTGTTAGCTCCTGAATTTCGTCGCGCGTGTAGTACTTGTCGTATATGGGGATCACGAGATCGATTAGCTCGTCAGAATGCACTTCATGGATAAAGGTATTCCAGAATTCTTCCGGCACTTGCGGATAGCTCGCTTTCAATGGCTCGATCATCTTCTGTAGCGCATCGGCAGAAATGTTGGCTGCGCCAGTTAGCTCGATGAGCTGGCGAATCTCGGACCGCTTGGCCGCGCGTTCCGCGTCAGCTTGCGGTGCGACCTGCGGAGTGCGGCTTTGAGCAGGAGCCTGTGCCGCAGCAGCCAGAACCAAAACGCAAATAGTAAGCAAGTGCTTCATACAAACATCCTTTGGAGCGCTACGCCGCTCCTGCCTTCTTTCCCAGTTCTCCGTGATAATTGAGTGCCTCGATGCCTAGAAATCCGGCAGCGCGTCCGAGCTCCTCTTCGATCCGGAGCAACTGGTTGTATTTCGCAATCCTATCGGTGCGTGACGCCGAACCGGTTTTGATCTGTCCCACACCCGTCGCGACCGCAAGATCGGCAATGAACGTGTCTTCCGTCTCTCCCGAGCGATGACTGATGATTGCGGTGTAACCATTCCGACGAGCCAGTTCAATCGCTTCGAGCGTCTCGGTCACGGTTCCAATTTGGTTCACCTTGATCAGAATGCTGTTTGCGCAGCCTTCGTCGATTCCGCGTTGTAGGCGTTCCGTATTGGTTACGAAGAGATCGTCCCCGACGAGCTGAACGGTGTCACCTATTTCTTCTGTCAGCGCTTTCCAGCCTTCCCAATCATCTTCCGCTAATGCGTCTTCGATTGAGACGATTGGATATTTCTTCACCCACTCAGACCAGAAGCGCACCATCTGCGTCGAATCTTTGGTGCTCTTGTCTGACTTTTTGAAGATGTACTTACCATCGCTGTACAACTCGCTTACCGCCGGATCGAGAGCAATAGCAATCTGCTCGCCTGCGGTGTAGCCCGCTTTTTCGATCGCTTCGAGGATCACTTCGATTGCTTCCACATTCGACTTCAACGAAGGAGCGAATCCGCCTTCGTCGCCCACGGCAGTGTTGTATCCCCGCTTCTTTAATACGCCTTTGAGCGTGTGAAAGACTTCGGTTCCCCAACGTAGTGCGTCAGCGAATGTCTCTGCGCCGATGGGCATGGCCATGAATTCCTGAAAATCAACGTTATTATCGGCGTGGGCGCCCCCGTTGATGATGTTCATCATCGGCACCGGCAAGACGTTCGCGTTTGCTCCACCGAGGTAACGGTAAAGAGGAATTTTGAGGTCATTTGCGGATGCTCGAGCACACGCCATCGAAACAGCGAGAATTGCATTAGCACCAAGCTGTCCCTTATTGGGAGTGCCGTCGAGTTCGATCATGGTTCCATCGATTAAGCGCTGCTCGCTCGCATCCATGCCACTCAGGGCTGGAGCAATCGCGCTCTCGATGTTCTCTACCGCCTTCAGAACACCTTTGCCGAGATAGTGTTGCGGATCGTTGTCGCGCAGTTCGACAGCTTCATGTTCACCTGTCGAAGCACCGCTGGGAACGGCGGCGCGGCCCATCGTGCCACTCACTAAGAGAACATCACACTCGACCGTTGGATTGCCGCGCGAATCGAGAATCTCGCGCGCCCGAATCTCCTGAATCTGACTCATCTTGCTCCTTTTTATGATTGCGTTCGCTGCTTCGCTCTCGCGTCCTGTGAATACAACCTCACCTGCGGATGAATGAATTGTCGTGACCAGGTCAGACATGCGCGAATGCGCGAGGCAGCGCAAAAGAGCGATTATAAATGTCGGCAGTTTAGGTTTCGCTCAAGCCTGGTCACACGAACAGGTTCACACGCGACTAGCCCATATCGACATCGCGCTTCATGTAAAACTTCCGGTCATCTTCGTGTGTTACTTGAAAGCCCAGCCGCTGATAAAGCGTTCGAGCGGGATTGATTTTCACAACGCTGAGGACCAAGGGTAGGCACATGTGCGCAGCATCAGCAATCAAGCGTTTCATTATCTCTGTGCCGATTCCCTTGCGCTGAAACCGGCGCTCAATAATTATTTGTCCTACGAGAACGGCTTCCTCTTGCCTGACGGTCTGCACCCAACCGACGTCTGCTCCATCGAGCGTGATGATTCGCACCTGCATCGGATTCCACTGCTGCCGAAACCCGTCATCTTGGGCAGATAAATCGAGATGCAATTCACTAATAATCCACTCCATCTCCGCGAAGTACAGACATCTGCAATAATCAAAGTCTGAACTGAGGGCTGGGCGCATTGCGATCAGCATCAGATCTATTCTGCAGCACGCCTGAGATCAACTGAAGAGACTCGCCGCATAAACTGGCGCTAATATTTGCTGTTGTGGAAGGAACTATGCCTGAGTTGGCGAAAAGAACCTGCGTACCCTGCAAAGGGGGAGTGCCTCCGCTCCAAGGCAAAGAACTAGCCGATCTTGCGCGGGAGGTGCGTGGATGGAAAGTCGTTGAAGAGCACCACATCGAAAAGAGCTACAGCTTCTCCGACTTTGTCAGCGCGCTTGAATTCGTAAAAGCAATCGGCGCAGTTGCCGAAGAGCAGGGACATCATCCTGACATCCTCCTCCGATGGGGTCGGGTGACCGTCACTATATGGACGCATAAGATCGACGGGCTTACCGAAAGTGACTTCATTCTTGCCGCAAAGATCGACGAGATTCCGCGGCCCGAAGCCAGCTCCTAAGCATTGTCTCTAAGCTACTGAGCTGCTAAGCCTTCAAACTGACGTTTCTCCTCACACAAGTCCGTAACTCCGTCAGATACACTGCCAAATAATGAAGATCAATCGTGAGATTCCGGTTCGGAAACTGCGGCTACTGATTTTTGATCTTGACGGAACGTTGGTCGACTCTCGCCAGGATCTCGGCAATTCCGTAAATGCAATGCTCCGCCATTTTGGCCGTCATGAACTGCCACTGGAGGTGATCGGCAGCTACATAGGCGATGGCGCTCCCATGCTTGTGCGCCGCGCGCTTGGCGACCCGAAAGACGAGCACTTCGTACATGTCGCTCTGCAATTTTTCCTTGATTACTACCGCAAACACAAGCTCGACTACACGCACGTTTACGGCGGAGTCCTTGAAGCCCTGCGTGCACTTTGCTCCACTGAGACCTTCCCGCGCAAAATGGCGGTGCTCAGCAACAAGCCCGTGGGGCCTTCACGGGCCATTGTCGATGCCTTAGCAATGAATCCGTTCTTCTTTCAGGTGTACGGTGGCAACAGCTTCGAAACCAAGAAGCCGGATCCGTTTGGCGCGCGCATGTTGTTGCGCGAAGCCAACGTCGAGCCTTCAGAGACGGTGTTGATCGGCGATTCCGACGTGGATGTGCTTACCGCGCAAAATGCCGGTCTGTATTCCGTGGGCTGCACATATGGACTTGCCCCACACACGCTCGAGGCCGCGCCTCCCGATGTTCTGGTCGACAGCCCCTATGAATGGATTGAATTATTCACGGGCAAAAAGCCTGCGAGAGTCCTTCATACTTCTTGAGCCAACGTGTCCTTGGACCGTAGGGCTGTTGCTTCCTTGTGTCACAATAGTGAGATACCCAACGACCAAATTTTGTTTCTGTAGGTCTGCCGTCAATGGATTTCAAACTCGTCAGCGACTACAAGCCAGCCGGCGATCAAGGTAAGGCGATCGAGGAGCTTTCGCGCGGGCTTTACGCCGGAGAAAAGCATCAGGTTCTGCTCGGTGTCACCGGCTCGGGCAAGACCTACACGATGGCGAAGGTCATCGAGAAGTTCAACCGTCCCGCACTGGTACTCGCCCATAACAAGACACTCGCTGCGCAGCTCTACCACGAGTTCAAGCAATTCTTTCCGAACAACGCGGTTGAGTATTTTGTCTCCTATTACGACTATTACCAGCCCGAAGCCTATATTCCCTCCGGCGACATCTACATCGAAAAAGAAGCAACTATTAACGATGAACTGGACAAGCTTCGCTTGTCAGCTACCCGTTCGCTATTCGAGCGTCGGGACTGCGTGATTGTTGCCTCGGTGAGCTGCATCTACGGCCTTGGATCGCCCGAAGCGTACTACGGAATGTTGTTGTTCCTCGAAAAAGGCCAGAAGATCAAGCGCGAGGACATCACGCGGCGGCTGGTCGAAATTCTCTATGACCGCAATGAGTCCGAATTCCGGCGTGGAACATTCCGCGTTCGCGGAGACGTCATCGAGCTTTTCCCTACCTACGACGACATGGCCTATCGCATCGAACTCTTCGGCGATGAGATCGAGTCGCTTTCGCAAATTGATCCGTTGTTTGGCACGGTGAAGCAGAAGTACGCACGACTTCCCATTTACCCAAAGAGCCACTACGTGCTTCAGCCCGATCGCAAGAAGCGTGCAATTGAATCGATTCTGGAAGAGCTGGCCTGGTGGGAAAAGGAGTTGGAGCAGCAGGGACGCATCGTAGAGGCACAGCGCGTACATCAGCGTACGCGATTTGATCTGGAGATGATCAAGTCGGTCGGATACTGCCACGGTATCGAGAACTACTCGCGCCACTTTTCGGGCCGCTTGCCGGGCGAAGCACCGCCCACTCTTCTCGACTACGTGCCTCGCGATTTCTTGCTCTTTATTGACGAGTCGCATCAGACGGTTCCGCAGTTACATGCGATGTGGCATGGCGATCGTTCGCGCAAGACGACTCTGGTCGACTACGGATTTCGTCTGCCTTCAGCCATGGACAATCGCCCGCTTCAATTCGAGGAGTTTGAGACGCGCGTCAATCAAGCGATTTACGTTTCTGCTACTCCTGGTCCGTACGAGCTGACGAAGTCAGCAGGCGTTGTAATTGAGCAGATCATTCGTCCAACTGGGTTGATCGATCCTGAAGTTGAAGTGCGGCCCGTAAAAGGTCAGATCGATGATCTGCTGCACGAAATTCGCGCACGTGTCGAGCGCAGAGAGCGCGTGCTCGTAACTACCCTGACAAAACGCATGGCCGAGGATCTTGCGGAGTATTACAGCGAGGTTGGTGTGCGGTGTCGGTACATGCACTCGGAAGTCGAGACGCTCGAGCGCATTAAGATTCTTCGTGATCTTCGCCGAGGAGAATATGACGTTCTCATCGGCATCAACCTGCTGCGCGAAGGTTTGGACCTGCCAGAAGTCTCGCTAGTCGCTGTGCTCGACGCTGATAAGGAGGGCTTCCTCCGCTCCAGCGGCTCCCTCATTCAGACGATTGGCCGCTGCGCCCGCAACCTGTATGGCCGCGCTATTCTCTACGCCGATACAATTACCGACTCCATGCGGCGAGCAATGGACGAAACCGAACGGCGTCGTGCCATTCAGCGCGCTTACAACGAAGAAAACGGCATCACACCTGAGTCAATCATCAGACCTCTCGAATATTCTCTGGCTCGGATCGTTGATCCCGATGCCACCGAGCTAACCGAGGCAATCGAATCGGTTCCCGACTTCAGCTCTCAGGAAGATCTCGATAAGTACATCGAGAAGCTTGAAGAACAAATGCGAGAAGCGGCGAAGAAGTTCGAATTCGAGAAAGCAGCGAAGATACGCGACACCATCAAGGACTTGCGCTCGAAGGAAATCCTGATCACGTAATTAAGGCAGCGCCCGCATCGCGTCCTGGTCATCGATTTTCGGCTTGCTGTCTGCTTCCGAAATGGGACGCGCATTGGCCTCGACTGTTCCGTCTCCCATCGACACTTCGATGCGATGGTTGGGGGTCCTTACGTGGATGGATTTGTCGCCACGTCCTAGCTCGACGACAATCCGGGCACAGTGCTTTGGAGGCCCTGTGGGTTTTGGCTGTTCGTACAGACGAGGCAGAGCCCATGCTCCGCCACCAAGAATAGCAAGCCAGGCAAGCACTGCTACGGCTCTCATGAATTGGGAAAGATTGCCTTCGATTACGTAGGTTCCGGCGCAGACGTCGCCGATGCGACGGCGGAATTTCGAGCAGCTTGCTACGAGAGCTCCCACCAAGTAGAAGGCCAAACCGTCCACTACCCGCAAAAGATTTCTGATTGCGGACGCCGCCAAGGCACTGCGGCCTGAGTTATTCACAACACCGATTCCCAAAATAGCTTTTCCCAGCGTGCTGCCCAGCCCTGCTTCGAGGATCCAGAGGTACAGGAAGCCGAAGAGAACGCTTAAGCTTCCGCCTACCAGAACCGTGGCAAGCGTCACGCGCATCTCGCCACCTGAGACGATTCCCCATTTGAGGAACGCCCATAACCCAATGAGCGAACATCCGGCGCAGACTACGACGGTGTCGAGAATCAAGGCAAGAAAGCGGTCACCAAGGCTGGCCAAGCGAGCGGGAGCGTCCTCGTCTTCGCGAGTTGCGGGCCGAATTGGCACAATGCCGGATTCTTCCAGCAAATGCTGTCCGGGAAGGACATCAACGCCGCACCATCCGCACCGGCGCGTCTTTGCATCGATTGTCCTCTTGCAGCGCGGACAGTCCATAGGAACTCCCTACTTTCGGATTCAACTTACGTTTATTGTTGCTGCTGTTGTTGGCGCTCACGCTGCTTCTGCTCGCGTAACCGGCGCGCATACTCACCCAGTGACAATGGCTGTTGCTGCTGCGGTGGTGCCTGTGCCATCACGCGAGGCGCGGGCGCGGGTGCCGCAGAAACTGGCGCTGCTACGACTACCGGAACAGGTGCAGCTGCTACCTGCGGCTTCGGCGCAGGTTGGACGACTACTGCAGGCGCTGGCATCGGGACCACGGCTTTTGCGGTGATGACAGGAGCCGGAATGGGTGCGATTGGCGGTACCGCATCGACCGCAGGAATGACTGGTCGGGGGTCGGGTATTGTTCTTGCCGAGACAGTTGGCTTTAACTCCACAGTCGGTTCCACCACAGGCGCGGATGGCGGCTGGAAGCTGGCGACCGGTGTAGAAGTTTCTACGCTCGTGCTCGCAGTAGATGCAACCACTGGGGGCTGCTCGTTCGTAGTTGTAGTCGGCGACGGTATTGGCCTTTGCTCTGCGATCTGCGGCGTGCGCGAGAACATGCGGATCACGATGCCGGCTGAGACCTGAAAACTAGCGGGCTGCCAACCAGTGAACAAGAGCGTGTGCTCCGTGTTCAGGTACTGCGCTTCAACGTTGACGCCAAAGCGGCGACTCAGATTGACCTGCGCACCACCGCCAACTCCGTAAGCGAGCTGCAGTTCCCTGCCCGTCACTGAGGTGCCGCTGCTGTTCAGGTTCGTGCTCGCTCGGTCGCCTCCTACTAAGCCTTCCACAAACGGGCTCACGCGACCACGCAGAGGAATCGTGATTCTCGGACCCGCCAGCATCGAGTAGTGCGTGATCGTGCCCGGTCCGGCGTAGCCGATCAGTTGGAGAGAGTTCGACTTAGCGTAGCCGCTTCCGAATTGGCTCGTGAACCCCAACCAGCGATTCAAATGCGTGACTCCGGATGTCTGCCAGCCGAACGAATCAATTTGCGTGCTTGCGCTAGGAGCATTCGCCAGCTTGGCGCCGCTGAACGTCACGTTGCCGGAAAGATCAAAATGGGACTCGGTTTGCGCCAGTGCAAACGAATTCAAAAGCAATGCCGACATGATTGCAGTCCACGTACGACGTTTCACGCTCGTATCCTCTCTCGTTCAAAAATCAGCAGGATCCACGAATGCCAATGAAATGAATGGAAGTATTGTTCCGCAGCAACAGACAAATCGGGACTACAAACCGCAAAGATTCGGGTACGTAGGTATCGGATTAGGAATTCCCTTCCGTTGCAGGACAGCACGGAAGTACAAGGACAATAGTATTTAGCCAGAGCTTTAGAAAGCCCAGCGAAGCAGCGTCGCACCGACAGTAAATCCTGCCCCGACTGACGCCAGCAACACAAGATCGCCTTTCTTGATCTTGCCTTCATCCAACGCCGTTTGCATTGCGAGCGGAATGGTTCCCGCAGTGGTGTTGCCGAACTCGCCGATGTTGATGATCACGCGCTCCATGGGCATGCCGAGGCGCTCGGCGGTCGCCGTGATGATGCGCTTGTTCGCTTGATGAGGAATGAAGGCGGCGACATCGGCGCCGGTGAATCCATTTCGCGCGAGAATTTTCTCAGAGACTTCCGCCATTTTTCGGACCGCGTACTTGAAAACCGCGCCTCCGTCCTGATGAACGAAGTGCATCTTCTTATCCACTGTTTCACGAGTCGCAGGATGAAGACTGCCGCCCGCCGGCATATTCAAGGAGCAAGCGCCAGAACCATCGACTTCATGCATGAAATCGATAAGTCCCACGTCCTCGCCATCTTTCGCTGGTTCGAGAAGTACTGCGCCTGCTCCATCGCCAAAGATCACACAAGTCGCACGGTCGGTGTAATCGATGATGGACGACATCACGTCGGCGCCGATCACCAGCACTCTTTTATGCGATCCAGTTTGAACGAGCTGCGCGCCACATTGCAGCGCATAGACGAATCCCGAGCAGGCGGCGGAAAGATCGAATCCCCAAGCTCCCGTAGCACCTAATTTGTTCTGAACCAGGCAAGCCGTCGCTGGGAACACCATATCGGGCGTTACCGTCCCAATGATGATCGCCTCCAACTCGGAGGCTGGTACACCAGCTTGAGCCAGAGCCTTGCGCGCAGCTTCGCAGGAGATGTCGGAAGTCGCTACGCCTTTATCGACCAAATGCCGCTGGCGAATGCCGGTGCGCTCCTGGATCCACTGGTCGTTGGTCTCGACCATTTTTTCGAGGTCGGCATTGGTGAGAAGACGCGGTGGGACGTAGGTTCCGAGGGCGCTGATCTTGGCCCGCTGAAGCTGTTTCAAACTTGTCTCCGGTACTGAAAGCCAGCCGCCGGTGGACTTTGGAACGGCGGTGGCGAGGCTATTAGCCAGACACCGGGGAGCCCACTGCGCATGCACTGGCCCGTTACCGTTGCTTCCTTCCGGACCTGGCGGGGTTCACGAGATTACATCGCGTGGGACCCGGAGCCTGACATTTCGATATTAACATTCGGTTTGGGACGATTGCGGTCGTCAGTCCGACGCTTTCTGGAGATTTCGTGATTTCACGTCTCACATCAAAATCGCGAGATTTCGAGGCTGTTTCGGATTGATAAACTGTTGATCATGGCTTTAGCCCAGCCTCTCGCTTCCGCCGCCAAGCTTCCTTCTGGAACTCCGATCTCCCATTTTGAATGCTCGAAATGCGGGGAACACATCCCGGCTCATTCACCGCAGACCGTCTGTCCAAAAGAGGGTGGTTCGTTGTGGGTCCGCTATGACTTCGGCACAGTTCGATCCCGAATAAAGCGCGAGCAGATCGCGGTGCGTCCGCGAAGTATGTGGCGGTATCGCGAGCTGCTGCCGGACGTAGAACCCGTGACTCTCGGCGAAGGATTTACTCCGATGGTCGCGAGCCGCCGACACGCGAATCTCTGGATCAAGGACGAAGGCGCGAATCCCACCGGATCCTTCAAAGCTCGCGGGCTGTGCATGGCTGTGACTATGGCCCGCCATTATGGACTCAAGAAGCTGGCGATTCCCTCGGCGGGAAATGCCGCAGGGGCTCTCGCCGCTTACGCGGCCGCTGCCGGCCTCGAGTCGCACATCTTTATGCCCAAAGACGTGCCCGAAGCGAACTTGGTTGAGTGCAAAGCCTACGGCAGCGATGTGAATCTGATCGACGGATTGATCAGTGACTGTGCCCGCATCGTTGGCGAGCGCAAGCATGCGGAAGGTTGGTTTGATGTTTCCACGCTCAAAGAGCCCTTTCGCATCGAGGGCAAGAAAACGATGGGACTCGAGGTCGCCGAGCAGCTTGGATGGCGTGTGCCTGATGCCATCTTTTATCCGACCGGTGGCGGCGTCGGCCTCATCGGAATGTGGAAGGCCTTCGAAGAACTAGAACAACTCGGATGGCTCGATTCAGGGGCAAAGCGTCCGAAAATGATCGCCATCCAGGCAGCAGGATGCGCGCCAATTCCTAAAGCTTTTGTTGAAGGCAAATCTGTTTCTGAAGCCTGGAAAGACGCACACACATTCGCTTCCGGCTTGCGCGTGCCGAAAGCCTACGGCGACTACATCATCCTCGACATCGTTCGCCGCAGCGGCGGAACTGCGATCGCCGTCTCCGACGAAGAGATGCTCGCCTCGATGCTCGACTGGGCGCGCGACGAAGGAATCTTCCTCTGCCCCGAAGGAGCTGCGGCGACTGCTGCCTATGACAAGTTGATCGCCAACGGATTCCTGAAGCCAAAGGATGAAGTCGTAATTTTCAACACGGGAACCGGACTGAAGTATATCGATGTGATCTCAAAAGCAATGGGAATTAAGCGTTCCGCAAATGGGAACAGTGAAGCAAAGCCTGCGGAGCGACGGATCGGAGGAATTATTGGGCCGTACTAGATTGGCTCCTGGCTGCCGGCTGGACTTCCTTGCAAATCGAAGTTGTCGCTTCGAAATCGAGTTGTGACAGCAAGCACTCGCACATCCGGGTGTTTTGACCAGTAGTCGGAAGCCGGTAGCCGAAAGCCATGTCATGACTCAACGCCTCTACTACAACGACTCCTTTCTCCTCGACTTCACGGCCAACGTAGTGGATGTCCAGGAGCTCCGGCGCAATGGCAATCAATCCTGCTGGGCGGCGAAGCTGGATCGCACTGCCTTCTATCCGACGAGCGGAGGACAGCCTTTCGACACAGGCACCATCAACACGCAATCTAAATCCGGCGTGGCGCTCGAAGCCGCCGTCGAAGACGTGTATGAGGACGAACAGGGCGATGTCTGGCATCGACTGAACAAGGTTCTTCCTCTCGCAGCGGAGGTGCGCGGCATTATCCACGCAGAACGCCGCCGCGATCATATGCAGCAGCACACCGGACAGCATTTGCTCTCCGCTGCTTTCGTTCAGATACTCAGCGCAAAGACCGTCTCGTTCCATCTCGGCGAGCAGCTTTCTACCATCGATTTCGACATTGCCGCTATCTCGCATGACGATCTGGTTCGCGTTGAACGGCTCGCTAACGAAATCATCAGCGAAGACCGGCCGATCGCGATTCGCTATGCCACACGCGAGCAGGCACAGAGCATGGGAGTGCGCAAGCTTCCTGAGCGCGAAGGCGAGATTCGGCTGATAGACATTGAGAACTTCGACCTGAATGCCTGCGGCGGCACGCACGCGCGCAGCACTGGACAGATCGGCGGACTGTTGCTGCGCCGGACCGAGAAAGTGAAGCAGGGCCTCAGGGTCGAGTTTGTTTGCGGATTGCGCGCTGTGCGAACCGCGCGTCAGGATTTCGAGCTTCTCAGCGACGCTTCCGGCCTTTATCCCTGTGCTCCTGCCGACCTGCCCGGGAACGTAAGCAAGCAGCGCGAAGAATTTCGCATTGTGCAGAAACGGGAAGCTCGCATTTTGGAAGAGATCGCGGAACTTAAAGCAGCGCAGCTATTGCGCGAGATTCCTGCTGACAGCAACGGCCGCAAGCTGGTCATACAGATCTTCCCAGATCGGGATGCGAGCTTTATCAAGCTTCTCGCTCAGCGTTTGACGCGAGAGAACCAGAATGTAGTCGCGCTGCTGGGAGGCACGATTCCCTCTCCAGCAGTCGTCTTCGCACGCTCTTCTAACTTAGGTTTCGATCTAGGAACCTTATTGCGTGAACTCGTCACTGCAGCTGGAGGCCGCGGCGGGGGCGGCAAAGACTTCGCCCAAGGCGGAATTCCTGATCCCGGAAAGCTGGAGTCTTTGCTGAATGAAGCCGTTGCGCGAGTGAAAGAACAGAACCGCTGGCGGTAGCCGGTGGCCGGAGGTGGCTGCATGGCCAACTCCGGAGCAAACGATGCAGTAGGCAATCTGCAGAAACGCAGCGCAAGAAACATGGCTGTCACACTGCTTAGCACCCCAGCAACCGCAACAGAGGCGATTGCCGGGGACCCGCCTATCGGCACCGATTCTGTCTGTGACTCGTGGCTCGTGGTTAAATATCCGTAGATGGACATCTTCGAGGAAATCGTCGAGTTAAGACGTGCCGGACGTCGCGGCGCATTAGCCACGATTGTCCATGCGCACGGCTCGATCCCCTCGTTCGAATCCGCCAAGATGCTCATTCGCGACGATGGGACCATTGTAGGAACGATCGGCGGTGGGTGCGTTGAAGCCGAGGTGTGGCAGGCTGCGCGCGAGGTGATGGAAGAAGAGAAACCGCGGAATCTCAATTTCAATCTCAACCACGATCCCAAGTACGACACCGGCCTTGTCTGCGGAGGCACGCTAGAGATCTACCTTGAGCCAATTCTTCCTGTGCAGACGCTGTATCTTTTCGGCGCCGGACATGTCTCTGTAAATGTTTATCGCGCCGCACGGATGGCCGGCTTCGAAGTAGTCGTCGTCGACAACCGCGAAAGCTACGCGAATCGACAGCGCTTTCCTGAAGCTAAAGACGTCTACGCAGACGATTTCGAGCGCGTCTTATCGCAGCTTGCTCCCAACCACTCCTCCTATTTAGTCATCGTCACGCGCGGACATCGCGATGACATGCGCGTGTTGCGCTGGGCCGTCGAGACTCCGGCCAAGTACATCGGCATGATCGGTTCGCAGCGCAAGGTGATTGCCATTTACAAGCAGCTTGAGAAGGAAGGGATCGCTGGCCAGAAGCTGGCGCGCGTCTATGCGCCGGTTGGGATCGATATCGGTGCGATCACGCCTGAGGAGATCGCGATTGCTATCGTTGCCGAAATGATCGCGATTCGACGTGGTGTTACATCGGCGAGTCATAAGCGCAGTTTGAAGGCTGTGGCACTTCTTCAAGCTTCGGAGCTCAAAGAAGAGGCTCAGTAGCAACGAGGCAGCCACGTACCAGAATTGGCCCAAGATCAGATATTCGACCTGAGGGCGGGGAGCCCGAAATGGACCTCATGCGCATGCAGCGAACCAGTTTGATTCTCGCGGCGGTCATTCTCCTTGCAGGCTTTGCCAGCACCCAGCAAGCGAATAAGCCTGCTCCGTCATTTACGACGGACGGTAGTCTCGAGTTGCCAGCTGACTACCGCTCATGGGTGTATCTCTCATCAGGCTTGGGGATGACCTACGACGCAAACGCGACCTCGAACGCGAATCCGATGTTCACGAACGTCTTCGTCAAGCCCGAGGCCTATCGGGCGTTCTTGAATACAGGAACCTGGCCTGATAAGACGGTCTTCATGCTGGAGGAGCGGGCGTCGGGGACGAACGTCGGCCCGAATCGCGCCGGACACTTCCAAACCGATCTGCGCGGCGTCGCCACTCTTGTGAAGGATGAGGCTCGCTTTCCGGAAAAATGGCGCTTCTTCACTTTCGGCACCAAAGACGGTCTGCCGCAGGGTCCAGCCAATCCGGTCAAGACTAAGGCTTGTCTTGATTGCCACACAAAGAACGGCGCTGTCGATCACACGTTTGTCCAGTTCTATCCAACGCTGAAGCGTGTAGCGATCGCGAAGGGCACGTACAAGGAACCGAAGGAATAGTCAGTTCACTCGCGCGATTGCGTTTGCCCTTCTCTTAGAAATGCCTTGCATCCGAACAGCTCGGCTCGGCCGTTTTCCTCTACCTCTCACATCCTGTAACCTGTTTTTGGTGCCCTAATCACGTGCCTCGTTCTCCGTCATTTGCTGGAGTTGTACTTGCCGCCGGCGCCTCCTCGCGCATGGGCGAAGACAAGGCTCTTCTACAGTTTGCTGGGCAGTCTTTTCTCGCTGGAGCGATTCGACTCCTGCAAAGCGCGAGCGACTTCGTGGTTGTGGTGACGGGCAACAACACCGATCTACTGCGCCCTATCATCTATCAGAATTCAGCTTATCTGGTGCATAACTGGCGGCCAGAGCGCGGACAATTCAGTTCTCTGCGCGATGGACTTCAGGCCGTGCTCGACCGCGGACGCGATGCCGCATGCGTCACGCTCGTAGACAGGCCGCCGGCAAGAGCTGAGACGCTGGCAGCATTACAGTTCCACTTCATGCATAGTGAGCCGGAAAATACATGGGCAGTGGTTCCCGAGTTCCAGGGCAAACACGGACATCCTGTGATCTTCGGACGCGAGATGATGGAAGTATTTCTTCGTGCCGATGAATCACGCAATGCGCGAGACATTGAGCATGAGCACCAGAGCCTCATTCAATACTTACCGCTAGATGACTCACGCGTCGTGATGAACATCAATACTCCGGAAGACTATTCCTGGCTTGTGCAAGCGATCCGATGACTGAAAACACCTACGGCTCCTTCGACAGTCCCTCTGCGTTCATCGATTCGGTACTGGAACTCAAACCGCGAATTGCCGCATTCGATTGCGACGGCACGCTTTGGTTCGGTGATTCGGGAATGAAGTTCCTGTATTGGGAAATCGAAGAGGGTCTGCTTTCGACGGAAGTAACACAGGCTATCATGCGCAGATACGACGAGTACCTCGCGGGCCAAGTCAGCGAAGACGAAATGTGCGGAGAGATGGTGCAAATTCATCGTGGCGTTCCAGAAACGAGGATTCGCGAATTTGCTGCCCGCTTTGCGAAGTCGAATGTGATGCCGCACTTCTTTCCTGAAATGGAATCTTTGGTCGAGAAGCTCCGCCATAAAGGTTGTGACGTGTGGGCGGTCTCGTCGACCAATAACTGGGTGATTGAAGAATCGGTGAAGAAAGTCGGCATTCCTGCCGACCGCGTGCTCGCGGTGCGTGTAGAGATTGAGAATGGTGTAGCAACGGATTGTCTGGGCGAAATTACTTCCGGTGCAGGCAAAGCGCGAGCGCTTCACGAGGCGTTGAAAGCTCCGCTCGATGTGAGTTTCGGTAATTCTATGTTCGATCTGGAGATGCTGGAACTTGCTCGGAAGCCATTTGCAGTGAATCCGAATGACGATCTGCGCAAAATCGCAGAGCAGCGCGGATGGGCTTTCTACCAACCGGCTGTGGCGAAACTCACTTCTTCAACTGTTTGAGGGCAAGCTTGAGGCAGTCCATTGCGAGGTGACTCGCATGCATGCTCTCGTTCGCCAATCCTCCGACAGCATTCACCAGATCCTGGCGCTGGAACGCAGCTGCTGTATCCACAGATTTCCCCGAGACCGCCTCGGTCAAAGCCGATCCACAGGCAATTGAGGCGACGCATCCGCGTGTCTGATATTTGGCTTCAACGATCTCTCCGTTACTCACGCGCAGCATGAGCTTCATCACATCACCGCACGCCGGATTCTCGGCTTGGACGCTGACGTCGGGCGAGTCCATCGTTCCCGAATTGCGCGGGTGCTCGAAATGGTCAATGAGTTGTGGCGGATACATTGGCGGTAATGTCGAAAAGCTCAGATTAGAATCGCAAAGATGGCTGTCTTTTCCAAGCTCGGCGACTTCACTCCACAACGCGTGGTCTCACTTCAGCCATCGATCACATCCATTATGGAGCGGCTGGGAGTGCTTGACCGGTTGGTCGCGTGTACAAAGTACTGCGCCGAAGTTTGCCCGACGGTGAGAGAACGTGGGATCGCGATTGTCCACGATTCCTGGACAGCCGACTCTGAGCAGATGCGAGCCGTCGATCCCGACCTGGTGATTGCCTCGGTTCCCTATCAACTCGAAGCCGTTGCGGAAATCTTGAAGACTGGCGCGCAGTTCCTGGGTCTTGCGCCGCATAATCTACGCGACATCTACACTGACATTTCTTCGATAGCCGGGATTATGAACGAGTCGAATCGCGGACAGTATCTGATCCGCGAAATGCAGATGGAAATCGAGCGCGTGCGCTCGCGAAACGCAGGTTCAAAAAATCGGCGACGCCTTTATTGCGAGGAATGGGGCAAACCCTTGATCCAGTCGCAGCGTTGGGTCGCCGAACTCGTGGAAGCTGCAGGGGGTACTTTCCTCGGTGATCCCGGCAAACAGACCAATGCTGAAGCTGTTGCCGCCTCCAATCCCGACGTCGTAGTGGCTGCATGGTGCGGGGCCGGCGATCGCGTTCCGCTGGAAAAGATCGCCGCGCGTCCCGAGTGGCATTCGCTGGCTGCGGTACGCGAAGGGCGCGTCTACTGCATCAATGACGAATATCTGAACACTCCCGGGCCTACGCTTCTTGATGGCCTACGTGCTCTCGAGGCGGCAATTCACGATCGTGAAGCTCCTGGGCTTCGACGCATTGCCGGCGTGACTTCGTCCAAATGACTGTTATCATGGCTCCAAGGCCAGGGCTCGCCAAAGACATCATCTTCCACCGCTGCAGTGCGTGAGCACTTCCTGCCTTTGCTGTTCTGAATTAGGAAATGATGATTTTCATCGAGGCGCAATGCAGATTGCGTACAGTCGCGCAGGAGTGCCGGGTCGGAGGCCTGGCATGAAGCAGGTAGTCGCGGCACTGATCGTCCGTGGAGACGAACTGCTCATCTGCCAGCGTGCGCAGGATCAGCCGATGCCCCTGAAATGGGAATTCCCCGGGGGAAAGATCGAGCCTGGCGAAGAGGAACGCGCGGCGCTGCGCCGGGAGCTCGAAGAAGAGCTTGGGATTTCCGCAGTAATCGAGGACAAGGTAACTTCCATTCAGCATCATTACAAGCGGGGCGGGGCGGTGGAGCTGCACTTCTATCGTGTGAAAGAGTATGAAGGCGAGATGGAGAACAGAATCTTTGAGCAGATCCGGTGGGTGGATCGCCGCGATCTTCCCCGCTTCGACTTCCTCGAAGCCGATCAGGGCCTCATTCGCCAAATTGCCAGGGGCAAACTTCTGGCCAACTGAGCTCGAACAGGCGTTCAGAGTTTCCTTAATTGCTGCGCTCATCGCGACCTTCTGCGTGGCGGTTTCTGCACAAGCCAACCAACCCCACAATCCACAGTCCCACGAGATCAATGCGGATGTCTCTCGTCCGGAAGGTGATCCAACACTCTTCCCGCACTCCTCGACCTCACCCTTTTTTATCGGCGGTCAGTTGAACTTGATCTTTCAGGCGCATCCGCCGTTTCACGCGAAGTATTCCGGCCCAAATAGTTTCGGGAATGAAGGCGAGCATGCGCTTTCGCGCGTAGCAACTCTCTACTTGGGATGGCAGGCGACGCCCACAACGGAGTTCCTGTTCAATGTGGAGGAAACCGGCGGCCGGGGCTTGAGCGACGCCTTCGGGCTGGCGGGATTTACGAACCTCGATGTGGTACGCAACCCCGATTTGGGATCAGCACCGTACATTGCTCGCGTGATGCTCCATCAGATCATTCCTCTGAGCAAGGAGCGCGAAGAAGCAGACCGCAATTTTCTCTCACTTGCGACTTCCCTTCCCGAAAAGCGGCTGGAATTCCGCGTGGGCAAATTCGGCACGGC
>CAYZHX010000024.1:2608-35791 GCA_964476905.1 uncultured Terriglobales bacterium | reverse complement strand
AAGAGGAATGATCGTCATCCGCCCTCAGGCGGACACAGAATTCGGCTTACAGGTCCGCTTGCCTTAGCTTTTCGCCTGTCGGGACTAAGAAATCGACAACAAAAAAGAGCCGCATGGATGCTGTAGCATCCATGCGGCTACTTGTTCGTTCTGCTATTCAGACGTGCTTATTGTACGCACTGAAGGGTCGGGAACGGATCCGGCAGGATTTGAGAGAACGGCTTGCCGTCGCTTCCCACGGGACCAAAACGCAATACTCCATCCATTGTGAAAGTCCCAGCGTCTCCAGACCAAACTGAATGGAACGGCACGTCATAGGTCGCGGCGACCGCATTATAGGTCTGGCTCGCCTCGAGGTTCAGCCGATACGGACTCTTTGAAATAATGTCCGATCCATTGTTGTGGAACAGAACGTGGACGGTCACGTTGTTGCCGTTTACCTGATAATTCACCTCAGTGTAGCCATCGGCTTCCACGAAAGACTGGTTGTTATTGCAGGCGTTGTACATAAACACACCGCCGTCAATTGTGAACTTGCCCCCTTGCGCAACGTCTGCCGACTTCTTACCACCTTGTGCGGCCACAGCCGTCGGCAAGGCAAACACCAGGCTCAAAGACAACATAGACAACAAGAGTTTTGTGCTTCTCATCAAATTCCCTCCTTCTCGGTGGGGATTTCCGAGCACGTGAAAATGATTACATGACGCGGCCCATTTTGGGAGATAACGAACTCAAACCAAAGTCATCTGCTAGGTGGAGCATGCGATGCAAATTCGCTTCCATCTATGGCGTTGGGCCAAAGGGAGCGTCTCGATTTGGCGCAATGGTCTATGCCCGGGCGGACATGTCCTTTAGTAACCGCAACTGATCGCAGTGAACGAACAAACCGAGGGGAACGGCCACAAACGGCCTCAGTGATGTCGGCCCACTCGCGCGGCGGTTGCATGGTTAGGAGCAACGTGGGGCGGAATCTCTTCTGACTCGAAAACGTGCGCTTCTTCTGCGGATTGCGGACGTGGGATGGTCTCCAACAGCCGTGCACACCGATTCCAGCGCAGAATAGCCTCATCATTCGCTCGGCCGCGCAGGTGCTCTGCGGCTTCGAAATGCCGCATCGCTTCCTCTAGCTCGGCAGCGATGGCCTGGGCGGGACGGCCTGCCTGCAACTGCGCCTTTGCGTGCCGCTCGTGCAGTATGCCGGTGTAGTACGAGCGGGCATACTCTTCCTCGAGCGCATTGAAAATCGTCGCAGCTTCGTTGAATCTGTCGTTCCCACCGCCAGTGAACTGATCGGTGATGGAGAGCCCGAGAATGCGCTGCGCCATTTGATTTAGGGAATCAACGGCGAGTACGTCGCGGCAGATTGACTCTGCCTCTTCCGGCTCGTTGAGATAGCGATAGCGCTCAGCCTTTGCAATTGCCGCTCCGATGCTGGCCGAAGAAATTGTCTTGAGTTTCAGTTCCATGGTGCACCTCGATCAAGCCACGCAGGGTTCATACCCGCACTAGCAAATATGCTGCCGCTAACGTCCCAACCGCCGCTACGCCATAGCAAGCGGCGAAAACCACTTCGTTCAGATGCTTAATCTGAAGGCCGTCGTAGAGGGTGTAGCGAAAGCGATGCGCGAAGTGGAACAACGGCAGAGAACAAACGACGAGTAAGTAGATTCGTGTAATCGGCGATTGCAGCAACGCGAGCATTCCTGCTTGCCCCGGCGCATGCACCCATCCCAGCGGCACTGCAATTCCAAACAGGAACAACTGCGCGGGAAGGAACAGTGCTGCGACAACCCCACCTGCACTGAAAAGGGTCCAGAAGATCGGCTCGGTTTCTTTGTTGACCATCGTTCCTCCCTAACGCGTGAGCACAATCGCGAAGATGATCGCGCTGATCGCGATCCACGCCAAGTACTGCGGGCCGGAAATCAGAAGCCCCGGCACACGCATGCCGCGAACGCGCACAGCCATAGCTTTCGGGGCAAGATTGAACCAGGTAATCGAGTGCAGCAGCAGAAAGCCGAAGGCAATCACGTTGATTGCGATTATCCACGGCGCGGCCATCCGATGGAGAAAACGCACATAGGCATCGCCTCCGCTGCTGATAGCTCGGATCTGAACCAGAAGCAACGCCACCGTCCAAGCGACGGCGACACTGCTCAACTCCCTTAGGATGAATTTCACATAGGCTGACTTTCCCAACCACCAATATGTTGAAATCGGCGGCCGATACCAGCGCGGGTGAAATTCGGTATAGGTCGGCGCCGTTTCGTGCGCAGGCTGCATGGGGGTGTGCCGAACCGGAGCGGGTGCTTGTCCTGCTCTGCTCATCGCTCCTCCTGTCTTTGTCCCCAGGGCATGAGGAACTGCTTTATCCCTTCCATCGCCGCGGCCAGTTTGTATTGCTGGATTGCGCCTGCAGGATCGACATGTTTGGGACAAACCTTCGTGCATTCGCCAACAAACGTGCATCCCCAAATCCCCTCTGGATGCGAAAGGATCGCCATGCGCTCCTCTGCTCCCTCATCGCGCGAATCTTTGTTGTAGCGCTGTGCCAATGCCAGGGCCGCTGGCCCGATAAATATCGGATCAAGTCCCGAAATAGGACACGCGGCGTAGCACAGCAAACAATTGATGCACATGCTGTGCTGGCGAAATTCTTCGAGCTGGCTCGGAGTCTGCAGATGCTCACCCGCGCTGTTCCCGTTTTCGTGAATGAGCCACGGCTTTACCCGCTTGAGTTTTTCAAGAAAATCGGAGATCTCGATCACCAGATCACGGACAATCGGAAAGTTACGCAGCGGCTCGATTTTGATCGGTCCAGGAAGATACTGCGACAGGAACGTGGCGCAGCCGAGCTTGGGCTCGTTGTTGACCATGTATCCGCAGCTTCCGCAAATGCCCATACGGCACGACCAGCGAAACGTGAGTGTGCCGTCGAGCTTGTCCTTGATGTAGTTGAGCGCGTCGAGAATCACCCACTCTGGTTTCACCGGCACTTCGAAGCGTTGCAAGTACGGTTGCGCGTCGCGCTCAGGCGAGTAGCGTGCAACCTGCATTTCGATCATTGGTGTAGTCATGCGCTTGCCACCTGCTTGATGGTCTGAGTCTGCTGCTGCCCGTAAACGCGTTCTCCTGGAGGCCAGCGCGTGATCGTTACCGGCGCGTAATCGATACGGATGTTTCCGCTCGACGTGCGCATGATCACCGAGTGTGCGAGGAAGTTGCGATCGTCGCGCTTTGGGTAATCAATCCGCTGATGTGCGCCACGCGATTCGGTGCGATGCAGCGCGCTGTGCACGATGCAAGTGGCCACGTCCAGCATGCACATAAGCTCCAATGCCGAGAGCAGTTCGGTGTTGAAGGTGCGTGAGTGGTCGTCGAGCGAGATGTTGCGCGCTCTTTCCTGCAGTTCGGCCAATTTCTGCGCTGCTTCTCGCAATGAATTTTCGGTTCGATAAATTCCAGCGCCTTCTTCGACCACCTTCTGCATAGCTTCGCGGATGGTCGCGATTCGTTCCGTACCGCCGCTCTTGCGTAGGAAGTCTTGCTCGAGACGTCGGCGCTCATCATTGGCCTGCGCCATGATCGCAGGACTGATTGCGTCGGGCACGGATCGCGCGTATTCGGCTGCAACTTTGCCTGCACGCGCTCCGAAAACCAGAATTTCCGGTAGGGAATTTGAGCCCAATCGATTTGCTCCGTTGATACTGACGCAGGCGCATTCGCCCGCGGCAAACAATCCCGCAATCGGAGTCGCGCCATCGATGTCTGTGGAGATGCCTCCCATCATGTAGTGGACGACGGGACGCACAGGAATGAGATCCGTGACGGGATCGAGACCTTCATATTTGAGGCAAAGTTCGCGCACGAACGGGAGCTTTTGATTGATCAACCGGTCGCCGAGATGGCGCAAGTCCAGATGAACCACGGGTCCGTATGGTCCTTGGATCGTGCGGCCGCGCTCAAATTCTTTTACGAAGGCCTGCGACAGACGATCGCGTGGACCAAGTTCCATGGATCGCAGCACCGGCTTAGCTTCCGGACGACCGAGGTTGTAGTCTTGCAGGTAGCGATATCCATCTTTGTTGATCAGGTACCCACCTTCCGCGCGCGCTGCTTCTGTAATGAGAATTCCCGTGAAGGGAAGGCCGGTTGGGTGGTATTGGATAAACTCCATATCCTTCAATGGGCCGCCAGCGCGAAATACCAATGCCATACCATCCCCGGTTTTGATTGCGGCATTTGTCGTGTATGGAAATACGCGCCCGCAGCCGCCGGTGCAGATGATCACCGACTTCGCCGTGATTGCCTGAATCCGTCCTGACATCAGCTCGATCGCAACAACCCCTTGCACCCGGCCGTCCTCGATCAGCAGCTTAGTAACAAACCACTCGTCGTAACGCTGGATTTCGTTGTACTTAAGCGTCGTCTGAAACAGCGTGTGCAGAATGTGGAAGCCGGTTTTGTCGGCGGCGAACCAGGTGCGCTTCTTCTTCATGCCGCCGAAGGCACGCACTGCAATGTGACCGTCAGGTTGGCGACTCCACGGGCATCCCCAATGCTCGAGACGCAGCAGCTCCTGCGGAGCTTCGCGGACGAAGGCTTCGACGGCATCCTGATCGCAGAGCCAGTCGCCGCCGGAGATGGTGTCGTAACAGTGCTCGTCGAGCGAGTCGTCGGCCTTGGCCACGCCGGCGGCTCCGCCTTCGGCGGCCACGGTGTGGCTGCGCATTGGATAAACCTTCGAAACAACGGCAACGCGAAGTTTGGGATTGGTTTCAGCAACGGCGATGGCTGCGCGCAAACCTGCGCCTCCGCCGCCAACGAGCAAGACGTCGTGGGAAGAGGTGTCCATGGGGCCTCAACGTACCGCGCGAAATCCAGAAGCGCGCCGATGTAGGCGAACAACTGGCGTGTTCCTCTTGTCAGGGCCTGAGCTCGGGCCTAAAGGGAGCCCGAATGGACGGCAGCCAAATGGGCGAATCAAATTCGCTCGCGCTGCTCCAAACTGCGGACATGACCCGCGTTAGGCGGATCGCAAACGGGGCCGAACGTTCACTCCGGCAAAATGCCGGAAAACTTGCTGGGGCCTGTGAGCGCATCGCATTTGCGACGAGCTTCGTTAATCCCGTAAACCGAACGCGCGGAGCCGAGGCCAGAGCTGGTTCTGATCAGGAGTGAACAGCAGAGAACCAACTCAAAGCGGACCAAATTCTGCTACTACTCGGTGGCTTTTGCAAGCGGAAAGACAGGCCCGGCCGAGTCAATCTGGGCGGAGTAGTAGGGGTTTATCGACACATCGATTTTAGCGCGTTAGTATTTCCCGTTCTTTATTCGTCTCACCCTATACGTACCGCGAGGTGAAGATTGGCTCAGAAGCTGGCTTCTCGCTGTATTGGTCTGTTCGTTCTACTTCTTATAACAGCCTCTTTTCTAGGAATTCTGGCTACGGCACAACAGAAGCCCTCGGCCAATGCCTCGCAGAACAAAGAGAAGCCCGGTGCTGGACCGGAAACGCAGGCCGGCTCGCAGCCCGCTTCTGCGACATCGCCGACAGAAGCCGCGAGCGCTGCGCCGGAGTCTCCGTTTGCGCATCTCGAGTATCGATTCATTGGACCGCCGGGCAATCGCGTGAGTGCCGTTCTAGGAGAGCCGGGTAATCCCAACGTCTACTACGCCGGAGCTGCTTCGGGCGGCGTCTGGAAATCCTCAGACGGAGGATTCAACTGGCACCCGGTGTTCGACAAAGAAACAGCGCAATCGATCGGTTCGATCGCTATTGCCCCGTCGAACCACAGCATCGTCTGGGTAGGCACGGGCGAGACCTTCATTCGCAGCAACGTCTCAATCGGCAACGGAGTGTACAAGTCAAACGATGCCGGGAAGACGTGGCAGCACGTGGGACTCGATGCCACGGGACGCATCGGGCGCATTGTCATAGATCCGCATAATCCGGACATCGTCTATGTGGCGGCGCTCGGCACCTGCTATGGTCCGCAGCCGGAGCGCGGCGTCTTTCGTACGAAAGATGGTGGAAAGACCTGGGACCGCGTGCTCTTCATCGACGAGAACACAGGGGCTTCCGATCTCTCGATGGATCCGAAGGACTCGAATACTGTCTTCGCCGGGACGTGGCAAATCGACATCAAGACTTGGGGCCGCAACAGCGGTGGTCCAGGCAGTGGGGTCTTCGTCACTCATGACGGCGGCAACACTTGGAAGCGCATCAAAGGGCACGGTCTACCAGATTCCCCTTTGGGGAAAATCGCAGTTGCTGTCGCTCCAAGCGACTCAAGTCGCGTGTACGCGCTCATTGAAACCGGTCAGCGCGGGTCTCTTTGGCGCAGTGACGACGGCGGCGAGAACTGGCACATAGCTAATTACAGCCGATTGCTGAACGAGCGCCCGCACTACTACACGCGCATGCTGGTAATGCCCGACAACGAAAACGAAGTCTATTTTCCTTCGAACAGCATGGGCGTGACCTATGACGGCGGTCAGACAGCCGATCTGGTGCGCTGGGGCGGCGACAACCACGACATGTGGTCGGATCCACAGAATCCTAATCGCATGATGATTGGCAGCGATGGCGGCGTGGCTATTACTCTCATTCGCGGCAAGGAGTGGAACTGGGCGCGTCTGCCCATAGCGCAGATTTATCACGCCGCCACCGACACACGCGTTCCTTATTACGTTTACGGCCAGATGCAGGATGGCACCTCGATGCGCGGGCCTAGCAATGATCTCGGCGGGTTCAGCATTCCTGCAGCGGACTGGACTACTACTGGAGGATGCGAGACGGGTTGGAGCACTCCCGATCCTGTCGATCCGAATATTGTTTGGGCTGGATGTTACGCAGGCGTAACCGAGCGGTTCGATCTACGCACCGGACATGCACGCTCCGTGAGCGTGTGGCCGGATCGCACCATGGGCGCGAATGCCGGGCAGGTGAAGATTCGCATGAACTGGACGTATCCGATTGCAATCTCCCCGCATGACCACAACACCGTCTACGTCGGTAGTCAGTACGTGCATAGAACCTCCGACGGCGGGCAGACCTGGCAGACGATCAGTCCCGATCTGACACTTAACGATGAAAACATGCACGGCGATTCAGGAGGGCTCACCGTCGACAACCTGAGCGTCGAATATGCGGGCGTTGTGTTTGCTCTCGCCGAATCGCCCGCGGAGAAAGGACAAATCTGGGCGGGCACAAACGACGGCGCGGTGCAAATGACGCGCGATGGCGGCGCGCACTGGTCGAATGTCACACCTAAAGCAATGCCTCCGAAGATGACCGTGGATGCCGTGATTCCCTCAAAGCATGAGGCCGGCACCTGCTACATCGCTGTCGATGGACATCAGGTGAATATCCGCGATCCTTATCTCTACCGCACTTCCGATTTTGGGAAAACCTGGAAACTGATCGTAAATGGCATTCCCAAATCGCCACTCAGCTACACGGATTCCATTCAGGAAGATCCCGTTCGGCGCGGGCTGCTATACGCGGGCACGGAGAACGCGCTCTACATCTCATTCGACGACGGCGATCACTGGCAGCCGCTGCAGAACAATCTGCCGCACGCACCGGTTCATTGGATTACCGTGCAGGAGCACTTCAAGGACCTCGTTGTTGGAACTTATGGTCGCGGATTCTGGATTCTCGACGACCTTACACCCCTCGAGCAGTTCGACGATTCGGTTCGCAGCAAGAGCGTTCATCTTTTCGCCCCTCGTCCCGCGTATCGCTTCCGTGAGATCTTTCATCGTGAGATGGCCGATGGCGTGGAGGGCGAGAATCCCGCGTACGGCGCTTCGATTAATTACCTTCTCAAGCAGCCTGCAAAGAAGATTGAGATCACCGTCGAAGATTCCGATGGCAAGACTATTCGCACTCTGAAGGCAGAGAATGCCGCTGGCATCAACCGCACATACTGGGACCTGCGGTATCCGCCAGTCACTGACGTGGCGCTGCGCACTACGCCGGAAGGCAATCCGCATATCTGGGAAGAGAAGCGTTTCGTCGGCAAAGAATCGCGGCCGGTCTATTACTACGGAGTTGGTCGTGCCCAGAATGATCGCGCAATGCGTGCGGCGAGCGGCGAGCCCACGATTGGCCCGCTGGTCGCTCCCGGTGAGTACACGATCAAACTTGTCGCCGACGGACAAACGCTTACGCAGAAGCTCACGGTTCTCAAAGATCCAACCACCGCCGGTTCGGAAGCTGATGTAGAAGCCGCAACGAAGCTCTCAGTCGCGATCTACAACGATGCGAACGATTCGGTGCGCATGATCAACCAGCTCGAGTGGACGCGACGCCAGCTTGAGGACATGCAGAAGATGCTCAAGGCGTCCAATGCCGACAAATCACTTAACGAGACAACAAAGCAGTTGGACGACAAAGCTCTTGCGATCGAGGATCAATTGCTGCAACGCACCGTGGCCGAGGGCGATTTGAAATCCTTCCGCGGCCCGCTGCAACTCTATTTGAAGTTTGTCTGGCTGCAGGCAGAGGTGGGCAGCGGGGGCGCCGACGTCTCCGGCAATCCTGATCTTCCGCCGACACAATCCGAAATCGAGGTTTACAACTTGCTCCACGGGCAGCTTGAGAAGGCGCAATCAGACTTCAACAGTTTTTACTCCACGGATGTTCCGGGCTTTAACCGCGACATGGCTCAGAAGGGGATGGATCGGTTGATGACTGTGGTCGTGAAGTAAAGGTTGAGGCATCGGTAGTCGGTGGACAGAAGACCGTGTTGCGGCTGCGCGTTTTGGAGGTATGCTCTCGCCCGGAGCTGGCCATTCGGCCATCTCCGGCCCACCGGCTACCGCCGGCGGTTCTGTTTTACTTCTCCGGACTCCAGTCGTCGTCACCGCGCAGAAAGTTTTCCGTGCTGAACTTCTGCGCGCGTCTGCTGCAGTGAGCTGATGCGAGTGCCGTCACCCCAAACATCGGCTTAGCTTGTGCTTCCCGATCTGAAACGCGATGGCTGGGACCACAAATCGGCACTTGCCGCGACAAGAGATGCGCTAATTCCTATTTTGAGAAAACTGCGACGAGTTGTCGTGACCCTTCTCCTTCCATGCTGAACGTTTAACCGGGAAGCTGTCATCATTTGTCTGGCGTGTGATCATTTCGCGAGCCGAAAACGGGTCATGAGCGGAACTAGTTTCAGCCTTAATTCACGTCAATCCAAAAGCATTAAATCCGCCGTTTGGAAATACTGAAGCGTTTCTGATGATGGGGCCGTCAACGGCCACTTTCGTGGTATAATTTTCTCTGGCTCTTTGGCATGTAACATCCTGAGAAAACAACCATTTAGCTCCCATCCGAAGGCCTCGGAAAATGCGCCCCAAGCGGCAGCCGTTTAACCAGCGGAACCGAGCATCGGAAGAGCTTCCGAGAGCTAAGCACAGCAACGAAAGCACCAGAAAAGGAGTTCGAAGCGCTGCGAACTGCGCGCTCGATACGGCGAAAACTAGTGGCTGGTAGGTAGTGGCTAGCAGCTCGGTTTCCCGACAGCTAACGAATGGCAGACGAACAGAATCCCCAACTCCCCTTAACGCCTCCTCCCGGCGGTGAACCGCCTCAGGGACCAGGCGCAGCGAATGTAATTCCCATCAACGTGGAAGAGGAGATGCGACGCTCGTATCTCGATTATTCCATGTCGGTGATCATCGGGCGTGCGCTGCCCGACGTCCGCGACGGACTCAAGCCCGTGCATCGTCGTGTGCTCTACACCATGAACGAGATGGGCCTGCAGCACAACAAGAAGTACACGAAATGCGCGAAAGTCGTCGGCCAGGCGATGGGCGTCTATCATCCACACGGCGACTCTGCAATCTATGACACGCTTGTCCGGCTCGCGCAGGACTTCTCACTGCGCTACCCACTCGTGGATGGACAAGGAAACTTTGGATCAGTCGATGGCGATCCGCCAGCGGCCATGCGATACACCGAGTGCCGCCTGGAAAAGATTGCCGGCGAGATGCTCGCCGACATCGACAAAGAGACCGTCGACTTCGTTCCCAACTACGACGAATCAACTACGGAACCAACAGTTCTTCCTACACGCATTCCGAATCTGCTCATCAACGGCTCGAACGGAATCGCCGTGGGCATGGCTACGAACATTCCGCCACACAACTTGACTGAAGTGGTCGACGCGACGATCTCGCTGGTGCAGAATCCGCAGACCACGCTGAAAGAAATTCTGAAGATCGTCAAAGGCCCGGACTTTCCCACCGGTGGATTTATCTATGGACGTGGCGGAATCGAGCAGGCATACACCACTGGCCGCGGACGCTTCACCGTACGCGCAAAGGCAGCAATCGAAAATCTCACGCAAGGACGCCAGGCGATTGTCGTCACCGAGATTCCGTATCAAGTTAACAAGTCGAACCTCATCAAGCGCATCGCCGAACTGGTAAACGACAAAGTTATCGACGACATCTCCGACGTGCGTGACGAATCCGATCGCGACGGCATGCGCATCGTCATCGAACTGAAGCGAGGAGCGGAGCCGCAGATCATCCTTAATCAGCTCTACAAGCACACCTCGATGCAGGAAGGTTTCAGCATGATCTTCCTCGCGGTTGTTAACAATCAGCCACGCGAGATGGGCCTTGTACAGGCCATTCAGCACTTCGTCGATCATCGTGTCGATGTTGTGCGCCGCCGCACCGCGTACTTGTTGGCGCGCGCGCGTGAACGCGAGCACATCCTCGAAGGCTATAAGATCGCGCTTGACAATCTCGATCAGGTGATCAAACTCATCCGCGGATCGGCTTCGCGCCTCGAAGCTCGTGAGGCACTGCTTGCGGCGAACTTCAAGATCAGCGACAAACAGATTCACTCGACGGGCAAGCTAAGCGGCAGACAGGCGGACGCGATTCTGGACCTGCAGCTCTATCGCTTGACTCGCCTCTCGACCGAAGAAATTTTCAACGAGCTGGGCGAAATTCGCGAGCGGATCGCTGAGTACGAGTCGATCCTGGCTTCGGAAAAGAAACTGCGTAACGTGATCGTGAAAGAGCTCGAAGAGATAAAGAAAGAGTACGGCGACGAGCGCCGCACTACGATCACCGACGAAGGCGTCGAGCTTACGCTCGAAGACCTCGTCGCCGACGAGCAGATGGCGGTAACCGTTTCCCATTCCGGGTATCTCAAACGAACGGCCATCTCCACCTACCGCCAGCAGCGTCGCGGCGGCATGGGACGTAAGGGCATGAGCACGCGCGAGGAGGATTTCGTCGAGCAGCTCATCATTGCCTCCACGCACGCGTACCTGCTCATCTTCACCAACACAGGCCGCGTGTACTGGCTGAAAGTCTATGAAATTCCCGACGTGGGACCAGCAGGCAAAGGCAAAGCCATCGCTAATCTGATTTCGCTGCAACCTGGCGAGACGGTGCGCGCGATTCTCAACGTCCGCGATCTTGAGCAAGAGGACAAGTACGTCTTTTTTGCCACGCGCAACGGCACCGTGAAGAAGACGCCACTCAAAGACTTCTCCAACGTGATGTCACGCGGGATCATCGCCATCGGCATCGAGAAGGACGACGAACTCGTCGCCGCTCGCCTCACCGACGGCAACAAGATCGTCTTTCTCGCCTCCCACGACGGCATGGCCATCCGCTTTCAGGAACCCGATGTGCGTCCGATGGGACGTCCGGCGTACGGAGTGCGTGGTATGGACCTGCACGAGAAGGATTACATCGTTGGAATGGCCCTCACCGATCCTCCTGGAACGAGAAAGCCCAATGGAAAGAAGAAAGCTGACGGCGAAGGCGAGGAAGAGCCGCCGGCTCCGTCGCTCATTCTCTCCGTGACCGAGAACGGCTACGGCAAACGCACCGATGCTGAGGAATATCGTCTGATTTCCCGCGGCGGGAAAGGCGTGATCAACGTTAAGACCACCGAACGCAACGGCAAGGTTTCGGCGATCATGCAGGTGGACGAGGACTCCGAATGCATGATCATCAGCCAGTTCGGGAAGATCATCCGGATCGACACGAACCAGATCCGCGAAGCCGGTCGCGCCTCACAGGGCGTGCGTCTGCTGCACCTCGACGCAGGCGACAGGGTCGCTGCAGCAGTCGTGATCCCGCCAGAAGAGAAGAATGAGAACGGAACGTTGCTGCAGTAGTCAGCTTGTAAGCTGCTGAGCTGAAGGCCTCACAAAGTGTGGGGCCTTTGTTTTCTAGTTCTCTATCGAAGGCAATCCCGGGAAGGAACGGTCAGCGACTGCGGGAGAGATCGGTCCTCTCATTTCTCCTGCTCGATCGCCATCACATGTATCGAGTCTTTCGATACTAGATCCCCCGTTACGATTACGTGCAATCCCGCAAACACGGCAGCTTTCTTCTGATCGTCGAGGTTAAAGACGTTCTGCTTGTTGTCTTGGAGAACGTAATGGGAACCGTAGTGTTCCACGCAAACGCGTGAGCAATCTCTGGCCGTTCTGCCCATACCTTTACCTTGAAGCATCTCTTTGTGCGAACGAGTGAGCGAATGGATGTTGAGTGCGCATGAACTGTCGGCAATCTCGCCGACAAACCGCTTCTGTTCTTGTGGCCACAACGGAAGAACGAAGAGAAAAACGGTGACTGCAAATCTTTTCATTTAGAACGAACCACCACTCGAAATTTCATGTGCTCATGATCGGTGCTGCAGATCACTGTGCAAACAGCTTCGTAGATTCCCGGCTCGATTGGTGCAGTGAGCGGAATTTCCTGAACTCCCGGCTTGAACATCAGCTCCCATCCAGGCACTGGCATCCGATGCGAGTCTAGCAAAACGAGACCGTGCACCGATCCATCACGGTTCATGCTTCTGGCTTTGTGTGCTTCCACATGAAGCGTGATCGGCTCACCCGCAAGCAGATCGAGTTCTGAGTGGTTGGGGCCATCAACACGAAACGTGCTGCTGTGATCGGCAACCAAGTTCACTACACGCGCAGGCTGCGCAGTTGCGGTTCCGCCGGATAAGAATGCAAGCATCATCAGGATTCGGATTGTCCCGGCTAAGATCATTGCGTCATGTATTTCAGGATTGCATGCATGTCGTCGTCCGTGATCATGGCACGAACACGCATGTGTCGCATCAGGGTGCCCATCCCGGCGGGCTGGAACTTCGGCGGCGCCCGATGGCAGCGGGAGCAGTTCGCACGATATCGTTGCTCACCTTCAGCGATGCTCCATTCTGTATGAGTGTTCTTGGAGCGGAGAACGGCGGTTGGCTTCGGCTCCGGCCCAGCTGCAAACAAGAACGCAACTGGAAGAGCACAAAGGATAAACAAAATGCAAAGCGAACGCTTCATAGCCGACCTCCACGTCCGAGCGGCAGCACCCATCGGTAGCTGAGACCGGCGGTCCAAACATTCTGATTTCCCGTGACACTAAACTCGCGCCCATAGCTTGCCATCGCTCGGAATCCGTCAGCGATGTAGTAGTTCATGCCGAACTCTACTGCTCGCGTGTCAGCGCTGGGCAGGTCTTCGTCTTCGCCATTCCCGAGATAGAACTGCTGATAGCGCAATACCAATTGCGTCTTGCGCATCACGCTCTTGAGCCAGGCTACGCTGGACAGCGTGTACGCGGGTTCCACCCAGAAGCCACTGCCCTCTACACCATGCGCGTATTCTGCACGAATCTCGAGAGGTGTCGAGAACGGTTGCTGCTCGAAATGAAATCCAAAGCGGCTTGAGCGATCTTCGACCAGAGCATGCTCGATTGTCGTACCGATTTCCAGCCGCTGTTTGGGAAAAAAGAGCCCTATGCGGCCCCCCACGCCTCGATCCGATTCGAGCTTGTTAGTGGAACTTTGGACGGAAAAAAATGTGGTGTAGTTCACGTTCACCGTGGAGTTCAGCGGTACTCCTCCACGCAACATCACGCCATCACGGGATTCGCCCTCAAGAGGCAGGATTAGGGGATCTGTCTGCAGATCGCGAATCCAGACTGGATAGAGACGCTCGTTATAGATTCCGAACGGATTGAGAAAGCGTCCCGCAGTAACGGTTACGTATTTATTGGCGATGTAGTCAAGCTGAAGGTACTCGACCTCTTTGTTCACTTTGCCGCCAAAATGGGAATCGCGAGGTTGGTTTGTAAAATCGCCTTCGAACGCAGCCCGACTCTCGATCAACCACTTCTCGCCAAGAGGAACCAAAACAACTGGACTGAAGATCGAGACCAGTGTCGTCTGTCCGCCTTCGACAATCGGAACCTCTCCGATGCTGCCAGAGAATACCGGTGCAGGACGAGGCTCTTCTGCGACATCTTGCGCTCCCACCACAGTTACAGCGAAGCACAGTAGAAGCATGACAAAGATGAATCGCGTTCGGGCTCCGAGACACATTCGCATGCATCGTAGGCCAGGTTGGAATCGCCTGTAACGTTACGCCGGTACTCTCGCTATTGGCTTTTTGGAGACAAAGGCACATTCCGTCCCAATCATTTGCAGAGGTTTTTGATGACGGAAGGGGCGATCCGACGCCTCGTGGCCCCACACTTAATAGGGCAAAATAAAAACCCCGCTTTCGCGGGGTTTTTGATTGCTACAGCTGATCTGCGCTACTGACGCGGAATCTGCTGGGTGCTGTTGTTGTTATTCACGTTGCCCGCCGGCTGCGTCGCCGTTGCAGGCTGCTGATTCGTCGTTGCCGGAGCGCTCGTGACTGCGCCGGTAACGCCGCCCTGCTGCGTGCTCGTTGCGCTTGGCTGGTAGTTGTTCGGCTGTCCGCCGGCGGTCTGAACCTGCGCCAGATCAGCTACGCCGTTCTTCAGCAGTGCCACTTCGACTCGTCCGCCGCGGATGTGCTTCGGGGCGTTGGAGTCGGCTGCGGCTTTCACCGCGGCATTGCCTACGCCGATCGTGTAGATCCGGTAGAGAGGAATGTCATGCTCAATGACGAGGTAACGAACCACGCTCTGCGCCATGTTCTGCGAGTTCGAGATCGCCGTGTTGCCGCGTCCTGACGAGAAGCCCTGAATCTGGACGATGGTTCCACGTTGATTCTTCATCTGGTCGGCGAGCTGATCGAGAGCTTCTTTCGCTTTGGTGCTCAGCGTCTGCTGCCCGGGACGGAAACGGATTTCGGTGTCGGTGACCGGTTGATACTGATCGAGGGTGCTGACTGTTTGCTGCACGCTCGTCAGCTTCGTGCTGGCCTGGTCGATCGTCTGCTGTGCTGCCTGAGCGCGATTGCCAGCGTCGACGGCGTGCTGATCGGCCTGGTCGGCCTTCAGCGAAGCCTGACGAATGCCTTCCTGCGAGCGCGAGTCAACGTCCTTGATGTCCTTCGAGTTCTTCGAGGTAAGCTCGTCGAGCTCGTTCATGCGATCGCGGATCGGCGTCACCTGGCGCTGAACGTATTTCTTGCGGGCGAAGGGATTCAGGTGTCCCCAGAATCCTTCGTGCGTGTCCTGCTTCAGCGGCTGGTGCGCGGAGAGGTTCACATCGTTGTTGGTGTTCGGCCCATTCGCTTGGGCTTGGTCGGCAGGGGCGACCTGCTGCGAAGCCGGCGCTGTCTGCTGGTCTGTGCTGGTTGTGGATTGCTGCTGAGCAAAAGCCGGAACCATCAGAGTTGCAGCCAATGGCAAAGAAAGCAAGTAACGGGACTTCATTTGATCAAATCCTCCAAAATGTTCCGGAGCCACTACTTGGGGGAGGGTCCGGGAAAGCCTCGGGGGACGCTCGGCCTCGTCCATCACCACCGCTCCGCTTCGGAATTCGTCGCGAATCGAAGTCGGCGGGCCGCATTCCCACTCAACTGTGCATATATCAATTCACCTGCCATTCTCACTGTGTCTGGCAGAAGTGCTAGTCCTTTCGTTTGAATAGGATGCAAGTGGCGCAAAATCAGGTATCTAGCGTGAGCTGCTGAATCGAGTATTTTGTACGCCCTCAACGAGCAAAAACGGCAGCAAGTCTGGAAGGATGTCTGAGTAGCTGGGCCGAATGCCTCGTTTTGGGGGAAGCAGACTGGATCAGTTCGCGGACCCCGAGCTGCTTCTATCGCTTGGCCGCTGCGTCGCGCGCCCGAATGAAGTCATCCAGATTGCTTTTGTCAATCAGCGTTGCGCCGGTATCGACGAAGGCAGGCACTGGCGAATAAGGATCGGCCTTCCAGTTCTGGTTCAGGGAAGCCGGAAGATGGTGATGCAATGTATCGAGCATCATGGTTCCCACATAAGTCATGGTTGCCGGCTTCTGCGCGATTGTAGCTGCGATGGTCCCGTCGCGAACAGCGTCGAGTGTCTCCTGATCGGTATCCATGGCAACGATGACGCGGTCGGTGATTTTGTAATTGCGCATCACCTGCGCGACCTCTTTTCCCGAGGAGGCTTCGAGGCAGAGATAGCCATCGATCTTTTCTGCGCCTTTCTTTGCCAGGGATGCGCTGGCGGCATCGAAAGCTGCCGTCGGCTGGCCATGGATATCGACTACCTGCACGATCTTCATCGCCGGGTGCGCAGCAAACGCTTTGCGATATCCGTCGAGACGCTCGTCCAGATTCGCCTGACCTGGCATGGTGAAGGCCATGAAATTGCCTCGGCCGTTGCTCTTCTGGATGGCAACCTGAGCTCCGAGTTGACCTGCCTGGTAATTATTCGTGCCTACATAAAAGAGACGCTTGCTGTCGGGCGCATCGGAATCGACAGTGATGACGGGAATTCCCGCTTCAATGGCTTTATCGATTTCCGGTCCCATCAGCTTCGGATCCGCAGGAGAGACAAGAATGCCAGCCGGCTTTGACGCTACCGCTTGGCGGAATGCCTCCACCTGAGCTTGCGTATCGTAACTGTCTGGGCCAGCAAATTGGCTCTGGACTTGCATTTCATGCGCAGCACGACGGATGCCGGTCGCTGCCGACTGCCAGTATGGCAACTGAATGTTGGCCGAAACGAGGTAGTACTTCTCTTTGTCGTTGTGATAGCCGCAGCCGGTTACAGCTGCGACCGCCGCACACAGAATGAATCCCAAAATGGTCTTGACGGCTAAGCGCATGGGAGCCTCCGCAAAGAGTTTGTCATTCAGGAGCGCAGGGGATTGTAGCAGAAGCAAATGCCCTTGTTAGCTAGAACCGATCAGGCCAGGGCGATTCGGCTGACTCGAGGCCACGCTCATCTCTCCGCCATTTGTTGAGCAGCCTCCATTGCCTTCTCCAGTTTAGTAAAACTTTCGTTGGCTCCGGCAGAAATCTCTTTTTGGGACTCGCCAGTGATCTCGAGGAGGAGCGCCGGCGTATGACGAGCTGTACGCAATAGACCCATGGCCTCATCCCAATCAATGGTTCCTTCGCCGATCCAGAGGTGCTCGTCGCGCATGCCGTGATTATCGTGCAGGTGAGTGGAGCGGATCTTGTCTTCCATGGTGCTGAAGCTAGCGCGGATGCCCATCCCGAAATGGGCATGGCCGATATCGAAGCAAAAGCCGATGTCATCGAAATGCGCGGTGTTTACGATTTCCTGCAGCTTGTCTGGTGTAGTGATCTCGTTGTCGAGGTTCTCCACGAGAACGGTGACCCCAAGCGGCTTGGCAAAGACACGCAGATGTTCGAGTGCAGTGATCGCGTATTCCATCTTGCGCGGCTCCCATTTTTCCTTTCCCACACCCAAGTGCTGAACTAGAAAACGAAACGGCGTCTGCTCGGCAAACTCGATAGCGCGCTTGGCTTCGTCCATCGCCGCAATACGCTGAAATTTTTCATCGGCGACAACGTTCACCGGCGGCGCCATGTGGCGCCCGTGGTCTGGCTCGCTGTAAATCGGCGAATGGAGAGAGTGCAGCATGCCAGGATGCTCCCGGAACCAACCAGCCAGTTCGCGCACGCGAGAGCGATCGGTATAGTCGAAATGTTCTTTCTGACAAAAGAGTTCGATGGCCTGGGCACCGCCATTGACCATCGCTTCCAGATGACTGATCTGAAGGCGTTCGCGGACGCGTACGTGAGTGGACATCGCGCGCAACATTAGAATCCTGCCGCCTTTCCATAGCCGCTGCGCTCGTCGTGACCACCGAGGCGCTCTCCCGTTTGCGGATCAATCATGACGCACTCCGCATCTCCCCAATAGGAATTGTGGTCGTCAATTGTGTGCCCTTCGGCTCGCAGTAGCTTGAGAGTATCGGGAGAAAACCGGTTGCGCTCGACTGTCGTTTTGTCCGGTAGCCATTGATTGTGAAAACGCGGGGCATTGACCGCCTGCTGAATATCCAGTCCATAATCGATTACACCCATCAGGACGTTCGCAACGGTCGTAATGATTGTCGGTCCTCCAGGAGAGCCGACGACTAGAAATAGCTTGCCATTCTTCGTGACAATAGTTGGTGTCATTGCGGATAGCGGGCGTTTGTTTGCACCAACAGCGTTAGCTGGTCCTTGAATCAGTCCGTACATATTGGGCACACCGGCTTTGCCGGTGAAGTCATCCATTTCATTGTTAAGCAAAAATCCAAGCCCGTCGGCGGTCACATACGATCCGAAGCTGCCGTTCAGCGTGGTCGTCACTGCTACAGCATTGCCGTCAGGATCGACAACGGAGTAGTGTGTCGTGTCGCTGGGCTCCGATGCAGTCGCGGCGCGCGCGACCTTGTCTAGATCATTGAATGCTCCGACCGGTCGGCGAAGGTCCTTGCTCATGCTGGCGTGGTCGGGACTGATTGATTCGCGCCAAGCATTGGCGTAGCTCTTATCGATCAATTGAGCTACAGGGATTTTGGCGAAATCAGGATCACCGAGGAAGTCGGCGCGGTCCATGAAAGCACGGCGGTAGGCCTCAACGGTGAGATGCATCGCCTCAGCGGAATCAGCTCCCAAGGAAGGCAGATCGTATTTTTCGAGGATGTTGAGGATTTCTACGAGTGCGATTCCTCCCGATGATGGAGGAGGAGCGCTATACACGTCGTATGCGCGATATGTGCCGTGAATCGGCTCGCGTTCTTTTGCTTCGTAATTGGCGAGGTCCTGCGCACTAATGATCCCGCCGCCTTTCCGAACTGCGTCAGCGATCTGCTGTGCCAACTCTCCATGGTAAAAGTCGTCGGGATTCGCCGCGATGCGCTCGAGCGTTCTCGCCAAGTCGGGCTGTTTAAAGATTTCCCCTTGCTCGTAGTACTTGCCATCCCGCTGGAAGATGCGTCGCGTTTCGGAAAATTGCGCGAGGCGATTGCTTCTAAATTCGTGTGCATACTCCCACGGTAGTGGATACCCATCTTTCGCCAGACGGATCGCCGGAGCTACGGTTTTTTGCAGTCCCAGCTTGCCCCACTTTTTCTCCGCCATCACCATGCCCGCCACAGATCCAGGCACTCCGATTGCCTTGTAGCCGACCGTGCTCAAATTGGGAATTACGTTGCCTTGCTTATCCCAATACATGGCAGCCGTTGCGGCGGCCGGAGCTTTCTCACGATAGTCGAGGAAGTGCAGCTTGCCATCGGCCATGCGGATCAGCATGAATCCACCGCCACCAATATTCCCTGCTTGCGGATGCACAACCGCTAGCGCAAAACCGGTCGCAACGGCTGCGTCGATTGCGTTGCCGCCTTCGCGCATGATCTCGAGCCCCGCGTCAGTCGCAAGCGAATGAACGCTGGCGACCATCGCTTTCGAAGCATGCGTAGGACGCATGCTGGCATTGGCTCCGATCGCCGCGACCACAAAACTAAAAATGACAATGCTGGAAACCAGGTTCCTAATGTTTGACAGAGTCCAGGACATAGCTGAGAGGTGAAGACGGGAACGCAAGAACTTCTGAGGCTAGCCCACGCCGCGCAAGCGAGTCAAACAACGCTTAAGCGCTCAATGCGTGCATTTGTCACAGTTTGTGCATGCGGTTCGCTTCGGACACTCCGGCCTCAAATCTTTGGTAACTGGATTTGTACGCCCGCACACTCTTCTGCGTTGACCCGAAATCCCTCTGCTAGCTTATACTCAGCGCAATTTTGCGCATCTTGGCGCATGTCGGGTTCCAAGAAAGTTAATGACTTTAGACCCCAAACCACACGTATAGGGTCGCACTAAGACATGGGAATGCGAGTGAAATTCTGGGGTGTGCGCGGATCGACTCCTACGCCTCAGTCGGAGAATCTGCGCTACGGCGGCAATACTTCTTGTGTGGAAGTGCGCGTCGACGGCCAGATGTTTATCTTCGATTGCGGCACCGGATTCCGCAACTTGGGAAAGAGTCTGAACGCCGAGTTTGCGGGCAAATCGGTGTACGCGCACATCTTCCTCTCGCACTTTCATTGGGACCACATTCAAGGAATTCCGTTTTTTACGCCCCTCTACAATAATCGCAATAACCATTTCTTCTTTCATTCCTCCAACCGCACTCGCGGCCTGCAGCGCGCGATCGAAGAGCAAATGTCAGATCCTTACTTCCCTGTGAACATGAGCGAAATGGCCGCGCATCGCAACTTCTATGACATAGAAGAAGATCGTATTGCCCTTGACGATGTCGTCATTCAGTCGAGGTGGCTCAATCACCCGCAGGGATGCCTCGGGTTCCGCATCGAAACGCCGCAAAAGATCGTTGTGTACGCCACCGATAACGAACCTGGCCACCCACTCTTCGACAAGAATGTCCGCAAGCTTGCCGAGGGCGCCGATCTCCTGATCTATGACGCACAATATCTTCCCGAAGAATATGAGGCGAAGAAGCGCGGATGGGGACATAGCCATTGGCGCGAAGCTATCAACGTGGTGATGGAGAGCGGAGCCAAGGAATTGGTCCTTTTTCACCATGATCCAGATCACGACGATTCTCTGATCGATAAGGTCGTCAAGACTGCTCGCGACCACTACCCCAAGGTCGCGGCGGCTGCCGAAGGAATGGAAATAGAGTTGTAGGGTGCTCAATCTTCAGCTAGGGGGACCGGATAACCGAAAAATCAGCGATATATGCAGCAAAGTCTTCGAATTCCGCCCGCTAATCGCTTTTTTTGGCCAAAATCCGCAAAATTTGGACTTAAGCCAGGGAATTGACAGGGAACCGCAACTCACTTACATCTAAGTCGCTGTCGAGCAAACATTTAGCACAATACGCCTACGCGCCAAATCAGAAGCAGTGAGTGATCAGCGATTTTTTCGTTCCATTTTGGAACACACGTCGATCTATTACTTCTTCCCCATTCCGCGATCCATCGCTTCATTCGCCAGCAGGTCAGCGTGCTTATTTTGCGCGCGCAGCACATGCTCGATGCTGAACCTATCTAGCTGTCGAACCAGCGCGCGAGCTTTCTCATATAGCGGCTTCAAGTCCGGACTGCTCACGCGATAGCGACCCGTCATTTGTCGCACCATCAACTCCGAGTCGCTGATCACCTTGAATGCTTTGTGCCCGTTATCGACGGCAAACTGCAGAGCAGCCAAGAGCGCAGAATACTCGGCAAAGTTGTTTGTCTTATGCCCAATGTACTCACTGATCTGCTTAATTGGCGCTCCCGAGGCATCGCGAATGTACACGCCGTAGCCCGCGGGTCCGGGATTCCCGCGCGCACCTCCATCGACGTTAGCGGTAACGAACGACACCTCTTTAGTTTGCGGGGATTCGCGCGAGCTGTCTTGTGCGGGAAAGAGAGAGCCGCTTCGAGACCGGGGCAAAGACTTGGATGACATTCAATGAGTCTACGTCAGCGACCTTCCGAGAGACGATCGGCCAAGCGCGCGGGCAATCCCGCGTCGCGAATGTCTTTCTGTGCAGCAGCAATGTCATAAGGAATGCGGTAGAAGGTCACAAGCGACGCCTCAGAATCGTAGGTTGCGAACCCGGCGCGCGGATCGCCATCGCGCGGCTGCCCAATCGATCCCGGATTGATCATGTACACCGATCCCTGGTCAAGAGGAAATTCGATCTTCTGCTGTTTAGCAGGATTTCCAAATGCCGGACGAATAGCGTGCATATTGCCATTCTGAGCAAAGAACCCGCCTTGGATATGTGTATGGCCAAAGAATGTGAGGGGAGCTGGAGGATGCATCAGCGGCTCCGCTGCATCCTGGATATTGAGCATGTATTCGTCTTCATCAACCGGCGATCCATGCACACAACTCACTTCCAGTCCTATTGCAGGCTTAATCGGACCTTGGGGCAGGGCCTTGAGCCAGTCGAGATTAGCGCCGATAAGATTTTTTTGCGTCCAAAGCGCGGCGAGCGCAGCGATCGGATTGAATCCTTCCAGGCTGCTAACACCGGAGCAAGCTTTGTCATGATTGCCGCGAACGAAAATCCTTCCCATTTCGCGAGAGGCCGCGATCACCTCATTAGGATTTGCTCCATATCCAACCAGGTCGCCGAGGTTCCAGACGACGTCGCGCGCCGGAAAAGCCGCCCGGCAAGCATTAAAGGCATAGATATTCGCGTGAATATCGCTAATGATGAGGACGCGCATGAACCGGGTGGGGGAACAGGCATTGTACGCCTAATGCGCAGCTCACACGGCTATAACTCAGAAGCTCCGGGCTGCCATTCGTAGCGGCGCCCATTCCAGAACAGGAAAGAATTGAGAATTCCCGTTTCTTCTACACCAATGTCGTCGAGGATCTTCTTCTTTCGCTTCATGTGCCCGAGAGAGAGTCGATCGAACGCCAAATTGATGATCACGAAGCGCTCCTTTGGGTCCTTCGCGCGCCATGCCTCACTGCCGCTTCCATGAATGATGAGCAGATAGCGAGGCCCGCCCGGATACTTTGACGAAAACTGCGCGGTGATCTTCGGGTCTCCTAAACCGAAGTACGAACTCGAGGGATCAAGCACACGGAACTGGCCCGAATCCGGCTGGAATCCGCCGTGAGTCGTCGCCACAAACGCTGCGTCCTCGACCCCATCACCATTGAAGTCTCCGGTCAGGATTGGGAAATCCTTCATCAATTCAAACCCCGGCCCAAACTGTGTGGAGATAAGGGCCTGCAAATCAGCAGTCGGCTGCTTCGGAGGAGCGCTCTGCGCTGCCCCCGCGAGGGAAATCGTCACTACCACTAGGAACAACGACCGAGAACTCATATCTGTACTCTAGTCGTGTTCTCAGAATTTGCTAGTGCCGAAAGTGAGTCGAGCCGGTTGACCGTCCGACGAGAGGGATGGGCCTCCGCAGAATTTAAAGGTGCTCCAGTCGTCGCTCTGCGACTCGGGCCCGCGGTGCCGGGATGGAGCCGGCCAGTCAGCTTCGCAAGAAAGCAACAATATGAAGTTCAAAATGGGAAAAGAGAGCAAGGCCCACTCCGCCCGCGCGATGATTGGAAATGCCTAAACGGGCTAATGAAATTCAACGTCGCACCGAGTGAAAGGGCCGTCCCCGGCCCCCGCACTCTTGGCACACGGCGTTAAGCCGCTCTCTTGATATCTCGATCGCGAATGTCTCTATCCCGGCCAGGATGCACCAAATCCACTTCCTGCCGTCGGACAGTGTCATGCACGGTTTCCACGCGATCTGATCCCTCCCGCCTGATGACTACTTCACCGGCTACTCGGACCTTCTTTGTGACAACCGGCTGCTCTGCGGTCTCGGTGATTTCGATGACCTTGTCAGACCAGTCGGCATCCTTGATCGCCTCTCCATTCGTGATTGGACGGCGCTGGATGGTGGCGTGCTCCTCGTGCAATTTGACTTGCGACTCCACCGGCTTCTCGACAACGAATCGGCGCACGCGAGCCTTTCCAGTCTCGACCACGCGTTTGCCTACATCCAGTTGTTCTTCGTGTAGGCGAATGACTTCCTCGCGGCCGCGATCAGTTGGCACCGGCGTCGTAGTACCCGTCGGCGGAATTGCAGACGTCCGTGTAAGTGGCACGCCGGAATTGGCGGCCGCATCTGCGCGAGCAGAGAGATCGGTTCGATCATCCCGATTGGCCCGACTGCCCACATCGCTCCGATCATAGCCATCGCCACTGCGAATCATTTCGGCTCGATCGCGCGTTTCGACAGACTCGCGGACATCCAAAATCTTCATCGCGCGAGGCATGTCCGTATCGGGAGCTCGCAACGTCAAAACGCCGCCGCCCCCTTCAATTGTGCGGGTGAAAAGCGCACTTTCGTGATCGCTAAGTTCGCGGCCAAACAATTTATTCCTGAGCTTAGGCTCACGAAGGTCGCCAAGATTCATGGTGTCGCGATGCATTACGCTGATGTCGCCCGCGGGAAATCCTGAGGCTTCCAAGGCTCGTGCAGCGTCCCTTGCTTTGCCGGCTTTATCGTATACAGCAACAATTCTTTCGTAAGTCATTGTTTCTCCCTTCTTAACTATTGCGAGCCGACAGTTTGGATGTTCAGTTGAGATGCGAATTATGTTCCATAGTGAGACTCGACACTCTGGAAGCAGAAAATCTGGCATCAGAAGTCGCCGAGTGACGGAAAGCAGGAATAAACACATGGTTAGAGAACTCGCGTAAAGTTCCATTTTGGGAGCTGGCGTTTGAAAACACGCAATGACTGCCTTGTGGGTCGCGCTAAGGACAACGGTCCTCTTTTTCGCAAGCATCACGTGTCATAAGCAGATTGAGGCGACAGAAGGAGGCGGTTATGGCGATTTCTCAATACTTGAGAGGGGGAAGTCCGATTGATGCAGTCACGAGTCACTTCACGCCTGACGTGGTGCGAAAAGCGAGTTCCCTGGTCGGAGAATCTGAAGCATCTACGCGGAGCACTTTGACTGCAGCTGTGCCGAGCGTGCTGCATGGAATGGTCAACCTGGCGTCTACCCAGGAAGGAGGCAGCGCTCTGATCAACCTCATTCGCGATGGCGGCTATGGTGCCGCTGCCGAGAGCGTGGGATCCCTCTTCGGTGGCGGAAAAGCTACAAACAACATGATGAGTGCTGGAACGCAGTTGTTGGGAAAATTCTTCGGCAACAACACTTCGTCGGTTGCGAATGCAGTCGCGCAGGCGGGCGGCGTAAAACCGTCGTCGGCAACAAAGCTTATGTCGTTAGTTGCACCTCTCACCTTGGGGGTGCTTGGGAAACGAGCAGCCATCCAGGGGACTGGCTTGTCTGGGATTTCAAGCGAGCTACTAGAGCACAAATCGGAAATCGCCGCCGCCACACCTTCTGGCATATCCAAAATTCTAAGCACCGGGCCAACGTTAGTACGCTCAGAACTTGGGGAAGAACACCCGGTAAGCGCTCCTAGCGTAATCGAGCATTTCGCCGAACGCAGTGACTATGCGAGTGAACCAATTGTGGAGAGAAAAAGACGATCATCCTGGCTTCCACTGCTGCTCGCAGCCTTGCTGGTAGCTCTCGGGGTCTGGCTTCTGCTGCGCGGACGAGGAACACGCGCGGGGAATCTCAATGCTCCCGGCGTCGACATGTCGAGAATCAATTTGCCGGGAGGCGGCACTCTCTCGGTTCCAAAAGGATCTCTCAATGACAATCTCGCCGCTTTCCTCGGAGGCAAAACTTCAGGTTCCCCGCCCAAGACCTTTGTGTTTGACCATCTCAATTTTGAATCCGCTTCGACTCAGATCACGCCGGAATCGAGAACAACAGTAAATAATCTCGCTCAAATCTTGAGGGCGTACCCAAATGCACATGTACAGCTCATCGGGCACACCGACAACACCGGAACTCCGGATGCAAACCAGATTCTCTCGGAGGATCGCGCAAATGCGGTGAAGGCACTACTGGTCAACCAAGGGGTGGGTGCAGACAGGATTACAGCGACTGGCTATGGCCAAACTCGGCCTGTAGCGTCAAATGACACCGAAGATGGCCGAGCTCGTAACCGCCGCATTGAGCTGAACGTCATCAACAAATAATTGCGAATGGGGGCCACGTCGCCACCGATGGCCTGATCACCGGCCTTCACAATCCACTTGCATTCCTATCCAAAGCGCGGTTACCATCTGAGTTGTCTTCCGATTGCCGCACGCCCAGGTGCCGGCACCCGCGCTCAAGGCCGGGAATTCCGAAATTGAGTCCTGAAATCTCGAACCGGAGCGCGCTGGAAAGTACATAGTTCGCAAGCGATTTCCATAACCAAGATCTCAAGCGAAGCTGGAGCTTCCGCATTCTGACAAGAGACCGCTTGCAGGTGAACGTAACGAAACTACTCTGTGACACGGCCGCTCACGGCGGTACGAGATAACCGTGGTGCAGGCATCGTGGCTTCTGCCGCTGCCTCCGTTCTACACAGACATACAGGACGTCGATGAATAAAGGACCTAACCAGCCACAACACCCCGGCAATCGGGGACGTCGCCGCCATCGTCGCGGCAAAGGACAGCACAACAACCAACCCGGCTCAGGCCCGCACGGCGTGCGTGGTCCGGGAGGACAGGGCGGGGGAAACCAGGGGCGTGGACGCCGTCGCCACGGCGGCCAGCAATTTGTGGGTCCAATGGACCACAGCTACCGCAACGCGCAGGGTTCCGGCAACGAATTTTATTCTCAGAACGGACGCTATCGTGGCCCCGGACGAGGCATGCCCCAGGGACAGGCGACGAATGGCGAAGTTGGCGAGCAGGCTGGGGGGGTGGATTCTCCGACTCGCGTCGTCTGCTTCATCGATGACCTTTTCTTCCTCGCGAAAATTCAGGAAGTCGCGCGCAAGCTTGGCATTAAAGTCGAGTTTGCCAAGGCCGACAAAGAAGTTATCGATCGTCTAACCAGCGACGACGAAGAGAAACCCTCACTCATTATTTTCGATCTAAATAACCTCAACGCGAAGCCTCTTACCGTGATTCCCAAATTGAAAAGCAAGCTGAAGAAGCAGACTTCAATCGTGGGATTCCTTTCCCACGTTCAGGGCGATCTCAAGCTGAAGGCACAGGAAGCAGGTTGTGACATGGTTGTGCCGCGCTCCGCCTTTTCGCAAAACTTACCGGCATTGCTGCGCCGGCATTCGGCGGATTTGCAGGAGACGGAAAGCTAGTTCTTGGTCTGTTATTCCGAAAGCCGGGTTTTGGTGTAAGGAATCCCCGCTTTTCTTCCCACCCAAAAAGAGCATGAGCCCGCCGTGGCGGGCTCAGAATGACAAACACCAAGAACGTCTAGGCAGCTTTTGCCTGAACGTTAATCGTCTTCGCAATTTCCGTCAGGGTTTTGTCTGCTTCTTTTTCTTCATCCAGGGTTTGCTGCAGAAGGTTGGCAAATTCAGGCTTGCCTAGCAGATCGGCGTAGGTCCGAACCGTTCCGTATCCAGCCATTTCATAGTGCTCCACGCGCTGCGCAGCACTGATAATAGCGGCGTCGATCACGCTGGCGTCGCCGTCGCGAGTGGCCATGTCATCGCCTTCTTTGATCAGGCCTTTCATTCCTTTGCAGGTTTCACCCGTTGCTTTCTCTTTGAGTTGTTGAAATATTGTGTCGAGGCGGCGAATCTGTCCGCGCGTTACTTCCAGGTGCTCCTGAAGCGCACTCTTGAGCTGCGGATATTTCGCCTTCTCAATCAATTTTGGCAACGCTTCGGTAATCTGAGTTTCTGCGTCATACAGATCACGCAATTCGTCGACAAAAAGGTCTTTGAGATTCTGCAGGTCCATGGAAAACAAAGCCATGTCGTAGTCCTCCGTTTCATGAAAGAAGATGTGACGGCGCGATGGGAGGTTGGCGCTTTTGATCGGCGTAGCTTGTATGCACGATGAGGCGAGCTGCAGCAGGAATGCCGCGAAAACCGCTATGCTAAACTCAAATATTCACCTCACGCATACGAAAGATGCTTGTTTCCAAGGAATATCTGGGTTATTTAGCCCGCCAAGTCACTAAAAAATTGATTGAAGGCGGGTTCATCGAGACCAAGAATCTGAACTCGACCGTCGAGCGAGTCAACACGGCCATGCTCGAAGAGATGCAGCTCGAAGACCGCATCAACGACGAAGTCCGCCTGATTCTCGAAGCCTACCAGGACGAAATGCAAAAGAGTGGCGCCAGCTACCAGGAGATGTTCAAGAAGGTGAAGCAGCAGCTGGTGCAGAAATACAAGGCGGTGCTGTGAGAGTCTCACGTGACAAGGTGAACAAGCTGGCAAAAGCTGTGATGGACGCTCTTACGCAGCTCGAAGAAGTGGAATTCATCGAAGATCCGAACACCATCCGCGGTGAGGCGAGAAAGATTCTCGAAGAGCTTTTCAAAGCAGAGGAAAGAATCGACGCCTCCGCTCGCCAGAAGATCGAAAGCCAAAAGCGCATCATTACTGAGGGTACTCAGGAGTGGGACATTCTTTATCGCAAGTACTACAACGAAGAAGTAAAGAAGCTGGGAATCTAGGCAGCTGCTAAGCTGCTGAGCTTCTAAGCCAAAACATCAGCCACATGGGCTTTCACGTCAGCGACAAGCTCGAGCTGAATTTCAACCGCGTAGCAGCTTAGGAGCTTAGCAGCTCAGTAGCTGGTTTTCCGCTGCTCCTCCGGGCTCATACTCGCCCACAGCGAATTGCGGCTACGCTCAACCCAGCGATTCTTCGGTTCCAGCGAGTGTGCACGTGAGAACCACTGATAAGCAGTGACTTTGCTTTGAGTGACGCAGCTCCCACTCCAGTACAAAGCTCCTAGCTTCACACTTGCAGCGGGATTGCCTTCGCCGACTGCCTGTCTCAAAAGATTGATCCCTGTAGAGCAGTTCTTGCGGACTCCGCGACCTTGAATGTACTTGTTCGCTTGAATGAGGAGCGGATCCTTGTCGCCCAAGGTTTTCGGCTGAGCCGGTTCCTCATCCACAACGTTAGTCTTGCGAGCGGCCTTTGCGGTCTTTGCGACAGGACCGTCAGACTCCGGTTTCGCAGAGCGCTCATCTTCGTCGGTACTCTTTTCTGTCGGCTCCGTTTTCTTTGCTGCGGAAGTGGCCGCAGCGGCTTTGCCCGATACCTTCGGATTATTGTTGGAATCATCATTGCCCGAATCGACACTGTCAGACTTGGCTGCCTTTGAATTTCCCGTCTTGGCATCGTCGGCTTTCGCTACAGATGCGTTGCTGTCCATCACAGGCGATTCTTCGTCGCTGTCGGAATCTGCAGATCCGGAGGCGTTCTTGTTCTCCGATTGCGAGTTGTCTTTGGCATTCGCATCGGAATTACTGTTCGCTGCAGGATTGGTTTTGTCCGCAGGCTTCGTGGATTTGTCCGGCAGCACTGGCCCGCTCGGATCGACGGTTGGGCCGTTGCGTGCGAGGATCGATGCCAAATCAGGACCTTGATGGTGGCTGGCTCGCCACTGTATGTACCCCAACCCACCGCCAATGATCAGCAACACAAACAGCGCTAACGCGCGCCAGGAAACTCCCCGAGGCGCTTCTTCGAGCAGATATTCGGGAGAGTCTGCGCCGGTGTCGTAAATGAAGCCGTCTTGTCGCGGCGTGTCATATACAAACCCACGGTTGCTCTCGCTCTCATAATTCAAACCAAGAAATGACGGTCCGCCGATTCCCGTCGACGTTCCGCGGTTGTTTTCTGCAGACTCGTGTTCGACTGTGGGCTCGATAATTTCGCGCGGGAGCTGTTCAACGTCTGGCATCTGCCGCAGGCGTTTATCGCCGTTCGAAGTGACTGATGAAGTATCGCGAACCGCCTCGCGGTTGCGGTTCCCTTGAAGAACTTCAGTCGATTGGCGCAGTCGGGAGCGATCCTCGAATTGATAGACGGGAGCCTCAAGTTCGAGCGGGTCATCCTCGTCAATATCGAGCGCATGAACTGTAGGCTCGAGTTTCGCGCCACACATGCTGCAAAAACGATGATCGTCAGGGTTGGAACGGTCACACTCGCGACAGCGGATCATATGAATCCTCGACTTGGGCTTCTCCGATGTTTAGATTCCAAGCTGCTGCCGGAAGGCTTCCTGCAATTTGGAAAAAAGAGCTACTCTGGCCAGAGTAGCTGGTTGTGGTGCACCTTAATTGAATCAAAAATTGATGGGGGAATGGCAACAATCAGGAGCCCAGGCGCGCCATGGCGCGCCGACCTAAGTGGGGTACTCCAAAGATCCTATCCTCTTGATGCCATCCCTCGATCCGGCAGAGTGCGGGCCGTGCTTCCGTTTCGAATCTACTCAACTGTTACAGATTTGGCTAGATTTCTTGGTTGGTCAACGTCACATCCCCGACGCACAGCGATGTGGTAGGCGAGCAATTGCAGCGGCACAACTTCGAGAATGGGCAGCAGCAGCTCTGGAGCCTGTGGGACATATAAGACGTGGTCTGCCGACTCGTGTATCTCCTCATCACCCTCAGTAGCGATAGCTATTACTTTTCCCGAACGCGCGGTGACTTCCTTAATGTTGGACATCGTCTTTTCATAGCGTAGTACCGAATCGGCGTCATGAGGATCCTTGGTCGCTAGCACGACGACCGGGAGATTTTCGTCGATCAGAGCATTGGGGCCGTGCTTCATCTCTCCAGCAGGATAGCCTTCAGCGTGAATGTAGCTGATTTCCTTCAGCTTGAGCGCGCCTTCTAAGGCAATCGGATAGTGAATGCCGCGGCCGAGGAAGAGGAAGTCCTGAACCTTTTGATAGCACTTCGCGAGATCGTCGCAGGCTTCATCGTGATTCAGAATTGCTTCGAGCTTGCCCGGCAAACGCGTGAGTTCCTGGACCAATTTGATCGATTGCTCTTCGCTGAGTTCGTTGCGCTTCTGCGCCAGAAACAGCGCGAAGAGGAAGAGTGCCGTGAGTTGCGCAGTAAACGCTTTGGTCGACGCAACCCCGATCTCTGGGCCAGCATGGGTGTAGATGGTACCGGCGGCTTCACGGGCAATCATGGCACCGACAACATTGCAAACCGCAAGCGTCTTTGAGCCTTTGGCCTTTGCTTCTCGTTGTGCCGCGATGGTATCGGCGGTCTCGCCTGATTGAGTGATGAGAAGCGTCACAGCATCTGGCCCGGTAATAGGATCTCGATAGCGATACTCGCTGGCATAATCAACTTCAACCGGGATGCGGGCCAGGCGCTCGATCATAAACTTTCCGGCAAGTCCCGCGTGCCAGCTTGTTCCACAAGCAGCAATATTGACCTTCGCCACTTTGCGGAAATCGTCTTCGCTCACCTGCATTTCTTCCAGAAACACCCGGCCTGAGTCCTGCGAAATGCGTCCCAAAGTGGTATCGCGGACGGCGCGCGGCTGCTCATAAATTTCCTTGAGCATGAAATGCTTGAAGCCGCCCTTTTCTGCCTGGATCGGATCCCAGGTAACCCGCTGGACCTGGCGCTGGATCGGCTTTGCATCGAAATCAGTAAGCTGCACGCCGGAGGCCGTGATGATCGCCACATCGCCGTCTCCGAGAAAGAATAGATCGCGCGTGTGGTGAAGAATCGCAGGAATGTCGGAAGCGACGAAGTATTCATTCTGTCCAAGCCCAATCACCGCAGGCGGGCCGTTGCGGGCGGCGACGATTTTGTTCGGATCGTCCGCGCTAATCACAACGAGAGCGAATACGCCCGTAAGTTGCTTAACGGTCTTGCGAACCGCATCTTCCAGGGACGGCCGCTTTCCATTTCCGCTCTTAAGCGCATTTTCGATCAAATGCGCGATCACTTCGGTGTCCGTCTCGGTGGAGAACTTGTGACCTTCTTCGATTAGCCGCTTCTTGAGAGAAAGGTAATTCTCGACAATCCCATTATGGACCACGACAACACGCCCGGTGCAGTCGCGATGCGGATGCGCGTTTTCTTCGGTAGGACGTCCATGCGTTGCCCAACGCGTATGACCGATGCCATAAGATCCCTCGAGCGGCTTGTGACGAATAACATCTTCGAGGTTGCGCAACTTGCCCTCGGCCCGGCGCACCTGAAGGCCGTCGCCGTTACCCGCAACCGCAATGCCTGCGGAATCGTATCCGCGGTATTCCAGCTTGCGCAGGCCCTCAATGATCACCGGTACAACGCTCTTTTGACCTACATATCCGACGATGCCGCACATAATATAAGAACCGCTTCCTTTTTTCCGAAAAAGGGGATTACAGCAGGAACCAACGAGAATGGATGCGAGCTGCTGCTCAGAAGCTTACCCCGAAATTGCATCCTACGGAAGAGTTGAGGGGAATCACTCCTCGAGACGATAAGAAAATTCCTCGATGACTGGATTGGTCAAGACTTCTCGGGCGATGCGCTCAACTTCTTTTTTGGCTGAATCTTTTTTGAGATTCGGCTCCAGGGTCAGGACAAAATACTTGCCCTGACGCACGTCATCCACTCCCTTGTAGTTCATTTTTTTCAAAGCACCCTGGATCGTCTTTCCTTGAGGATCCAGAACCGTAGTTTTGAGAGTGACGTAAACGTAAGCTTTCATCGCTGTAGGTCGATTATAGGGAACAATCGTGAGGCTTGCTGCGACCACGTGGGCTCCCGTCTAACCGTTGTCGCCCAAAGTGAAGAGATAATCAAAGATACGTCGATCTCCTCGTCTGATCTCATTCAGATCGACAATCAGGTGCCCACTTGCGTAAGCCCGCACAACTCCGCGACAGCGCAAATCAAATCCCTCTCCGTTGATAAAGAGGGCAATCGTGCTGTTACGCGGATATTCCCGCTCCACCAACAACGTGCATTCATGCTCTGACAGCTGCACCAGATGCCCTTCCGCTTGTCCGTCTGCTCCAGGAACTTTCACCTTTGCCTTCCCCGGCGCAAACGTAGCCTCGCGATGCGTGGGAATCAAGCTATCGTCGAGCAGAATCGGCTCATATTCTTCCTTCAGTTCGGCGATTTCGACGTCCCAAATTGATTCCTGGCCTTCAAGAAGTTGCATCCCAGCATGGCCGCCGAGCGGAGTTCCAGGTTTGCCCATCCACATCACCTTGTATTTCGCGCGTTTACTCGCGCGCTCGACGATCAGTACGTCGCCATTTTCAAAAGTCTCCTGCAGCCCAGCGATTCTCGCGCCATGTTCCGAGATATCAAAGGTGCACGCGGATATCTTCCTCCGCGGCGGCGCATCAGACTCGCGCTGCAGCCGCACCGGCAACATCACCCGAACTCGTTTCTCTGGTTGCATAGAATTTCACGATCGGTTCGGCCGGGATGATTGCCGGCGTAGCGAAGCGCAATCCGGCGAAAGCTATGCATTATTCACACGATCACTGCCAGTCCGGAAGTGTCAGAATCGTTTCTCTCGAAACGGCAGTAACCGCGTCTTGTGACCAATGAATGCTCAGAGGCCGATGTCTTCATTCCAAAGATCTGGATGCTCGGAGATGAAGGCGCTCATCATCGACTTGCATTGCGCATCGTCGAGATTTACAAGCTGTACGCCGGCGCG
>CAYZHX010000024.1:0-2508 GCA_964476905.1 uncultured Terriglobales bacterium | reverse complement strand
GCATCCGCAAGCACGGAGCCAATCGGTAACCCACCTTCTTCGAGGCCTCTTCGCGCCTCCGATATTGCAGCCGAAAGAAGCTGGTGGTTGTCCACACTGGATGACATGAATATTGCCCCATGAAGCCTAAGTGTTGCTCAGGCGATTAACAATTCCGAAATCGCGAGGTGCGCGCAAATAGCTCCTCTGCACTAAAAAACAACCTCTAGTCCAGAAGCGGACATCGAATTTAGAACCCAAAGCCTACTAATTTTTCTTGGAGGTATCACAAACGATGCCTAAGCCGGATTTCGCGCAGGAGAACTGCGGTAACACCACGACTTTGACGACATTGCCGGCCGCTCTGATCGATCGCATGAAACTCGTTTTCCGACGAACGCACGGAAAGGAGATGACCCAAGAAGATCGAGACTTTCTCGGAATTCCGCCGTGCTCTGGAGAGTGCTGCACATAAGGAACATGGAGCTGCAGAAACCAAACGGCAGTTCTCCGGATCAGGTCAGCGAACTAGTAGTTCCGTCAATCGATGTGCCAACCCTAGCCACCACGGCAGCTTAATGAGATAAACGATCAACAGCATCGATGCGAGAAGCCAGCCGAACCTAATTCTTTGTGATCGGCTCGGTCCGTCTAATGCCGCTTGAAGATGCTCCACCCTGAGTCGCAGAACCGATATCTCGAAGTCGGGCACCAGATGACTCGCTGCAATAGCCGGCAACACTGCTTTTAAACGAGCAACTTTGACAATCGCACTGCCCAGATCGAGCGGCGAGATCCGGGAGCGCAGCGCGTGTGTGTCCGCGGAAATTTCGGCTGCGCTGCGGAACACGCGGTCGATCGGATTGAAGAATCGCATTCCTGTAGCACTCAAGATAGCCTGCTTGAAGTTGTCGAAAGAGCGCACGTGCGCAACTTCATGGGCGACGGCAGCCTGCAACTCCTCCGGCGTGAGCGAAGCCAGAATCCGCGTCCCCAGAAAGATCCGCGGAGAAAACATTCCGACCACCGCGACCAACGAGTCCGGATCGTGTAGTTCGTAAATGGGAATGGCTGCCGGCGAATCGATCCTTCGCGCAGACTGCATCCACTCTCGTTCCGCTCGACACGTGCTCATGAGCGTCCGCGCAAGCTTCGTAATAGCAAATCCGAGGGCGAGAAGTGAAAACATCGCCAATACTGCGAGCCACCAGTCTGGCTTTTCCGCGGTTTGGCGAGGCTCCAATGCGAAAAAAGAAGGGAGGACAGCGAAACCTACTACGACTATGGGAAGGCTGAGCGGCAAGGTGCGAATAAAGAATAAAAGAGACGGATACCGCAGAGCGCCTCGCTGAAGCCCAATGAGACACAAACATGCCCACAGCGCCTGCGCGGCAAGCACGCCTGCAGCAATCGAGAGAGCCGCCGCGGCAAGACAAACGGCGACGCACAAGAGTAGGAATGCGCTCATTTCTGCCTTTTCAGACTGCGTCGCTTTGCTTTGATGATCTCATCGAGTTCATCGAGCAGTTCAAGGTCCGACTCGCTCACGTAATCGACAAATGAGGACAGGACCACACGCTGGCTGCCGGCTTCCTCAGCCGCGATTCCCAGCAGATGTCGAGTGAGTTGATGCTGATATTCATCGCGATTCGCCTGCGCGCTGTAGTGAAAGGCGCGGTTCACAAGACGCCGATTCAGAATTCCCTTTTTGAAAAGCCTATCGAGTGTTGTCATGACCGTGGTATAGGCAAGCCGCGGAGCGAGATCATCGTATAGATCGCGTACGCTTGCTTCGCCTCGCTTCCAAATGAGTTCCATCAGCTCGGATTCGAGTTTGCCAAGCTGCTCGACTGGTGCTGTACGCATTCCGGATTTTCGTCTTAACCACATGCTGCGAGCGTCTGCTGCAATTGAGTGTAGCGCAGCAAACCATCAAAAGGTGAGCCGCGCCTGAAACTGAAGCGAGCGCGCGGGAAGTTGATTGGTGATACCGATCAGCGGCTGTCCTATAGAAGTTAGCGACGCTGAGCTATTTCCGTAGACGCCATTGAAGCCTACAAAGTTAGGATGATTAAAGACGTTGAAAGCCTCCACACGCAACCTGAGCTGCACGCGCTCGGAGTCGAGCCGGAATGGTCGTTCGATCATCGGAGAGATCTCATAGATCGAACTTCCTCTTCCCGTATTGCGCCCGACGATGGCGCCGTTGATCAACGGGCGGTCGGCCGTCCCGCCTGGATCTCCGAAGTTGTTTGCGCCGGTAGTCAGGTTGTAAGGCAGGCCTGATGCAAGCGTGACAATTCCTCCGATAGTGATCTTGAACGGCGCAACATAGAAGCCGCTCAACACGAACCGGTGCCGCTGATCGAAGATGGCATTTCCATACTCCGCGTGCCCGGTGATGTTCGGATCATTCGGATTCTGCCCAGGAACGTCGGGATCTACGTTGTTTGTCGCATGCGACCAGGTGTAACTTGCGAGCAGGAGAAAACGATTGGTGAAGCGACGGCTCAGATTCACACCCAGGGC
>CAYZHX010000023.1:0-36049 GCA_964476905.1 uncultured Terriglobales bacterium | reverse complement strand
CCGATGTTGATGTCCTGAATGGCCGCTCCGTTCCAGAACGCGGTGGTTTGGAGCGGAATCTTGTAATCGCCAATGTTCCACGCTGGGCCAAAGGGAATGATCGCAATGGAAATCAGCGACAGGATTAGCGCGATCATCGGCGCGGCAACGTACAGCGGCTTATTGACGCTGTCGGGAATGACATCTTCCTTAAGGATGAACTTGATTCCGTCGGCCAACGGTTGTAGCAGGCCGAACGGACCAACGCGCGTGGGGCCCCAGCGGTTCTGCATGCGCGCGATCACCTTGCGCTCCATCAGGACGATGTAAGCGACGGCGGTGAGCAGGAGCCAGAGCAGAATCGCGAGCTTAATGACGGCGAAGATGATGTACTGTGTCAGGTCCAATTTTTAATCCGTACTCAACAACACCAGGAGAGCGAACAGAAGGTCACGAAGTTACACAAGAGGCCACTAAGAACTAATCTGTTGCCTTCGTGAACTTCGTGTTCGCCGTTCTAGTCCGCTGGAATCTCAGCGTCCGCCGGGGCGCGCCGGTTCTCAATCACCGAGCTAAGCACATTTGAATAGCGTCCTAGCGTGCCCGAGGTAAACAAGGAATCATTTGCCGGTACGATGCTCTCCGCTGATGCCGCTTGCGACACCGAGCTGTGCTCGGGTGCGAGCGTGTGCACGTCGCCTCCCGCGAACAGGTTCAGCCGCGAGAAACTGTAGCCGGGCACCAGCCGCTGAATTTCGTCGAGCAGCGCTTCAGGATCAAACGGGCTCAGCTTCGGTTCCAGATTGCGAGCGGCAAGCCAAACTGCATGGCGATCAGCTTCCCCCGATTGCGCTCCACGGCTCTGCCCCATATCGGCACGCAGCCCTCGGCCGAACGGCACGAGCTTGTGGACATCGGCGCCCATGCGATCGGCAATGCGCACGATCAGTTCGAAATCGGTGCGTACACCGGCGAGGTCTCCGGCCTTTTTCAGAAGCTGCAAGTCGCCAAACGTATTCGTATAGCTTCCGGACTTCTCGTAAGCGTTCGCTGCAGGCAGCACGACTTCGGCTGTGGTCGCAGTTTCGGTTAGGAACATGTCTTGGACAACGACAAACGTATTCTTCAGTGCGAATGGATCGATGTTGTAGCGGGCCACGGGATTTGATCCAACAACGTACAGCGCGCCCAATCTTCCAGATTTCGCCGCTTCGAACATTCCGGTAATGTCGAGCCCGGCCTGCTGCGGCAGTGCCGAACCGTATTCCTGAGCAAAAGCTGCGCCGTTTGAGAGCGCTGTATATCCCGGAAGCAGATCGGGATAAAGTCCCATATCGGCAGCGCCGCGCGAATTCGAGTAGTCTCCGAGGCAGATGAATTTCGCGTTTTGCTTCGCGCCCCACTGCACCAGACGAGTGATGTCATCACCGCGCAGTTCGGAGCCGAAGATCACAACTAGGCCTTGTTCGGCTTTGACCTGATCGCGGAAATTCCGCAGCGCTTCGCGGTTCAGACTGCCCGATTCGAGCTGACCGGAGACTCCGTCTTCGCCCGCGAGATAACGGACCATCAGGCTCTCGCCACCGTGCTCCGGAACGTGCGCATAAGCTCGGGCCTGTCGGCGAAGCTTAATCTCGCTGGAGTTGACGATGTAAATGCGGCCGTTATGAATTCGGAGGTTCGTCCGCAAATTCCAGGCCAGCAAGGGATGCTGCTCGGTGGGGTCATTGCCGATCAGCAGCACCGCAGGCGCAGTCATCGTCTCGCGCAGCGTGGCCGTGATGTTCTGCTTTCCCGCAACTGCCTTGGCAAAGGCCGGATAATCCGCCGTGCGGTGATGGTCGATATTGTTCGTTCCCAGAACGGAACGGGCGAACTTCTGCAGCAGGTAGTCTTCTTCGTTCGTGGTCCGATTCGAGCCGATTACGCCGATGCCCTTGCCACCCTGACTGTCACGAATCTGCTTGAAGCGGCCGGCAACATGATCAATCGCTTGCTCCCACGAGACTGGAACCAGCTTGCCGTCGCGGCGGACTAGAGGTTGGGTGATACGATCGTCGGCGTTGGCGAAGTCGAATGCATAGCGGCCTTTGATGCAGAGGAAGTCACCATTGATTCCGCTCTTGTCACGGTTGTCGCCGCGAACAATCTCCATTCCACCTTTGGAACGGCGTACACCGAGAGTGGTCTTGCAGCCATTGCCACAATGCGTGCAAACGGTGCCGACGTGCGTCATCTCCCACGGGCGCGTCTTGTAGCGATACGCACCTGAAGTGAGCGCACCGACAGGGCAGATGTCGATGCACATACCGCACTCTTCGCATTCGAGATGATCTTCTTTGTTCGGAGCGATGAGCGATGTGACTCCGCGGTTCTGCACTCCGAGCGCCCAAACATCCATGCCTTCTCCGCAGACTCGCACACAGCGATAGCAAAGAATGCAGCGTGGGCGATCGAAGTAAACGACTGGCGACCACTGCTGCTCCTCTTTATGTCCCTTCGACTCCATGTACTGCGATTCCGCAGCCCCATAGCGGAAGGTCATGTCCTGCAACTCGCACTCGCCGCCGGCGTCGCACACTGGGCAATCGAGCGGATGGTTCCCAAGCAGAATTTCGACCGTAGATTTGCGCGCTTGTGCCACTTCGGGACTGTCGGTTGTCACAACCATGCCGTCCGTAATAGGGACAGTGCATGCGGTCTGCAGCTTCGGCATCTTCTCGATGCGCACCAGGCACATACGACAAGCGCCCTGAACGGAAAGTCCGGGGTAGTAGCAGAAGGCAGGGACCTCGATGCCGGCACTCTTGCAGGCTTCAATGAGCAATGTCCCCGCAGGAGCGGTGACCTTCTTGCCGTCGACTGTAATCGTTACGTCAGGCATGTGGATTCGTAGTTTCTAAGCGTGCGCAAGCTCTCTTTCAGTTGAGCGCTCGAATGGACAGTGCCTTCCATCCAGATGTTCTTCGAACTCATTACGCCATTTTTTGATAATTGAAATGGTGGGGAAGGCAGCCGCATCGCCGAGCGCACAAAAAGTGCGTCCTGCCATGTTGTTCGCAAGGTACAGCATCTGGTCGATGTCCTTGTTCTGGCCAGCACCTGCGTGAAACCGTATCAAGCTCTTCTTTAACCAGTCCGTACCTTCGCGGCACGGAATGCACCAGCCGCAACTCTCGTGTTGGTAAAACTGCATGATTCGCAGTGCGACTTTGACCATGCAGGTTTGATCGTCGATTGCGACTACGCCGCCTGAACCAAGGAATTCGCCGCGCTTGGCGAACCAATCGTAATCCATGGTGGCGGATTCGGCTTCTTCGCGCGTGAGCAGGAACGTCGACGAGCCTCCGGGCACGAGCGCTTTCAGATTTCGGCCATTCGGGATTCCACCACCCACTTCATAAATCATCTTGTTGGCGGGATATCCGAGCGGCAGCTCGTACACTCCAGGCTTGTTGAAATGCCCAGTAAGGCAGGTCAGGCGAGTTCCACCGTTCTTTTCATTAGGTCCAAACGCAACGTACCACTTGCCGCCGTTCAGAATAATCGGTGGAACAGTCGCGACCGTCTCAACATTATTAATGACCGTCGGTCCGCCGTATAGACCTTTGATGGCTGGGAAGGGAGGCTTCAGACGCGGCAGCCCGCGCTTGCCTTCGAGCGACTCCATCAGCGCGGATTCTTCGCCAACTTCGTACGCACCTGCACCCGTGTGTGTCAGGATGTTGAACTCACGCCCGCTACCAAAGATGTTCTTGCCGAGGAATCCTTTTTTATATGCGTCGGCTACGCAGCGCTCGAGGATCTCGAGAAGATACCGATACTCGCCGCGCAGGTAAATGAAGCCAAGCTTGGCCCCGACCGCCAGTCCCGCAATGATCACGCCTTCGATGATCGAGTGTGGATCGTACTCGACAATTAGTCGATCCTTGCATGTCGCCGGCTCGCTCTCATCGCCATTGACCAGGATGTATTTCGGAGCTTCAGACTGCTTCGGAATAAACGACCACTTCATTCCCGTTGCGAAACCCGCGCCTCCACGACCACGCAATCCCGACACCTTAACTTCGTTGATGATGTCGTCGGGCTGCATCTCCAGCGCTTTGCGTGCGGCCTTATAACCGTCGAGCTGGATATAGCGATCGATGTCCTGCGCGCCCTGTCCAAAGCGCTTGGAGATGACGCGGACTTCGTCGGGATGCGAAACCAGCGGCGTTGGTGTGTAGAGTGTCTTCACTGTTTCGTCTTGTTGCTGTACTGATCGAGAATCGCGTCCATCTTTTGCGGCGTTACGTTGAGATGGAAATCGTAGTTCACCTGAATTGCCGGAGCCCAGCTGCACGCGCCGATGCACTCGACTTCTTCGAGCGAAAACGTTCCATCGCGGGTGACTTCTTTATGATCGACGCCCAGCTTCTCGCGGCAATGATCAAACACTTCCTCGGCTCCGCGAAGCATGCAGCTTATGTTTGTGCAAACCTGCACAACGTATTTGCCAGCAGGCTTTGTCCGCAAGAGCGAATAGTAGCTAATTACATTGCGAACTTCGAGTTCGGTCAGCTCCACACGCCTGGCAATTTCGCTGATCACCTCGTCGGTCAAGTAACCGACTTCATCCTGCGCATATAAGAGCAGTGGAATGAGCGCAGATCGCTTCCAGGGATACTGTGAAACGAGCTTTTGGAATCGCTGTTCCAATTCAGGAGAGAATTGCATTATCTGTCGATCTCTCCCAGGACAATATCAATGCTGCCGATTGCCGCAACTACGTCCGCGAGCAATCTACCAACGCAGAGCCTTTCAAGAGCTTGCAAGTTCCCCAAGCATGCCGAGCGCATATGTACTCGATACGGCTTGGCCGTCCCGTCACTGCGAACGTAATAGCCCATCTCACCACGAGGGGATTCGACTCCCTGATATACCTCGCCGGCCGGAACCGTGAATCCCTCGGTGACAATCTTAAAGTGATAGATGAGCGCCTCCATCTGCGTCTTCATCTTTTCCCGATCCGGGAGAATCACTTTGGGAGCATCAGCCTGGTACGGTCCTTCGGGCATTCCGTCGAATGCCTGACGTGCGATGCTATTCGACTCGCGCAGCTCCTGTACTCGGAGCAGGTAGCGCGCGTACACGTCGCCGTCTCTCGAAACGGGCACTTTGAACTTGAATTTCTCGTATCCGGAGTACGGCATGTCGCGGCGAAGGTCCCAGTCAATGCCGCTCCCGCGCGCCGTCGGCCCCGAGCATCCTAATGCAATGCAATCTTCTGCCGTGAGGTGCGCGACGCCTTTTGTGCGCTCAACCCAGATCGGATTCGAGGTCAGCAAACCTTCATATTGATCAACGCGAGAAGGGAACTTATCGATAAAAGCTTTTGTCTTCTTCCAAAAGTCGATCGGCGGGTCCATCGACACTCCGCCTATGCGGAAGTAAGAAGTCATCATCCGCTGCCCGGAAACATTCTCGAAGATCCGCAGCAACTCCTCGCGCTCGCGGAAGCAATAAAGGAAGACGGTCATTGCGCCGATATCGAGTGCGTGCGTGCCAAGCCAGACCAGGTGTGAATTGATTCGTGTTAACTCGTTGAGCAGTACACGCAGAAATTGCGCGCGCGGAGGAATTTCAAGCTGCAGCAGTTTCTCGACGGCCAGACAATACGTGAGATTGTTGGTCATCGGACACAGGTAGTCGATACGATCGGTGAGCGGGACCACCTGCTGGTAGAACTTCGCCTCGCACGTCTTCTCGATTCCAGTATGCAGATAGCCGATGTCGGGAATGCACTTAACGACCGTCTCGCCGTCAATCTCGAGCAGCAGGCGCAACACCCCGTGCGTAGACGGGTGCTGCGGTCCCATGTTCAAGATCATCGTGCGATCTTCAGTGGGCTCGAGGACCGGTGTGGGATTCAGGTGCGCCATTTTAGCGATAGCCCTCCACCGGATAGTCTTTGCGCAGCGGATGTCCTTCCCAGTCTTCGGGCATCATGATGCGGCGTAGATTCGGATGTCCGACGAAGCGCACGCCGAATAGATCGAAGACTTCGCGTTCGAAAAAGTTTGCTGCAGGCCAGAGCCCCATAAGCGATTCAATCGAAGGATCTCCTCCGGGCACGCGGGCGATCAGACGAACGCGCTCCTTCCGTGAATGGGAAAGGAGGTTGTAGATGACCTCGAAACGCGGCTCGGAAGGGAAGACATCGACGCAGGTAATGTCGGCGAGAAAATTGAATTTCGTTTCGGGACTCCCGCGCAAAAGCTCGCAGGCCTGCTTGATGTCGCTCCGATTGACGTAAAGCGTCAGCTCATCGCGATCGAACTTAGCTTTTTCGAGCAGCGAGGCATTCTGAAGCGCCGCGACTGCCGGTCTGCTTTTCAGTTGTTCGAGATCGGTAATGGCGGGCTGCAGGGGCATTTAGAAGTCCGATTTCTCCGTCGTGTTCCAGTCGAGCGCGCCTTTCTTCCAGATATAGAAGAAGCCCACGAGCACGATGCCGATGTAAACCAGCATCTCCCAGAATCCGAACATGCGCGGACCAGAATCGTGAGGTCCGGAGCCAAGCGCCGGAGCAATCGCGGCGGGCAGCTTGCGGTAGATCACCGCCCAGGGAATGAGGAAGATCGCCTCAACGTCAAAAAGAATAAAGAGCATGGCGACCATGTAGAACTTTACGGAGAAGCGCTGGCGCGCGTCGCCGGTGCCCACCATGCCGCATTCATAAGCGGCCATCTTGGTCCGGCTGTAGCGATGTTTACCGAGCAGAGCCGAGAGCGCGACCATGCCTCCCGCGACCAGACACGCGATCACGATCTGCATGAGCAGAGGTAAATAATTGACGTAATAGGGTAGGGGCTGATCCGGCATAGAGGCCGTTATACAATGTGCGCCAACACTGACGGTGGAACACTCGACTATAAGTTTCGCTGCGACGGAGTGTCAAGCGCAGCTATGCGCAAGTGTGCACTCACGATCATTGCAATCGGAGAAATATTCCGCAGAATAACAATCAGGGAATAGCAGAGCTAATCAGGGAAGATCGATTGCGATGATTTTCGGCTTCAATACAGACGTAAAACAAGGCGATACCATCTATCATGTCCAGAGCGAGGCGCGCAAAGCCGATCTCCTGCTGCAAACGATGGTCTTCGTCCGCGGACACTGCATCGGCAAATATGCTTCCTCTTACGCTGAGCACGTCAGCGATCCTGGATTCTCTGAGGAATATATCCACGACTTGCTCAAGGGCCAGCACCGGGAAGTTCTGGAAGTTGTAAAAGCTGGATCAATTGAGCAATTCTTCCGCGACCAAACAGAGATTCGCGATGCCGGTGGCGAGACGCTCGCTCTCACATGGCTCAACTCCGATGATTTGCCGATCGCGCGCAAGCTTGTCATGCGATTGCTCATCAGCGAGAACGGATCGGCAGTGGATGGAGCGCTTGTTACATCGCGCTTGCAATATCCGGCAGGCGTGCCGATCCATTCTCAAGCCGTCAGCGAACAAGATGGACGAGTGGAGCTGGAACTCAATCTTGCTCAGCTCGAAGCAGGTGTTCGCGATCCCGTGGTCTTCGTCCGCGCGACACACGGCGAGAAATCGGTCACGAGAAAATATCGCCTCAAAGGCAGCTCGTAAAAGTGGGGAATCGCAGCAATTAGCACCCGGGTGTCCGGTGTTCTCACATCGATTGAAAGCACTAAAAGCAGCGAAGACATAAGTCCGCGCTGCTCTGTGTTTTACCTAGTTAAATGAAAGCGTCAGATAAGGATTAAGCGTTGTTCAGCTTGCGCAACGGAAAACGCTTCGGAATGGGTTCAACAGTTAGCGGACCGCGAGCAGTACGCAGCAGGCCACCACCCAACTCCAGAAGGCGACGGTGTGCACACCACAGCGAAACCACAAACTGTCGAGCAGTTCGTTGTTCTCAAACATCTTAGGACTCCAACTTTTTGGGGTTAATCGTGCAGGCAGGATGTTTCAGTTGCCTGCATCTATTAAGCCGGATGCAGCCCTTGAATTGAACTGCGAATGTGATCTCGCTAGTCACCGAGGTAATGGTGGGTGTTTCGTTTGCCGCGACGTAGGGTGAAATCGTGCCTAAAAACCCAAACACGCAGGCGATTTAGGGCAAAGCACTAAGGAGTGCCGATTCGAAGAGGAAGATTGGCGGTAACTGCTGCCCGAATCTTGGCGCCAGCGAGATTGGCCAGCCAATAGTCGGCACTTGGACCACGCTGTAACCTATGCCGATGTTGATTCTGATGGTTGGACTTCCGGGGACGGGAAAGAGCACTCTCTCCCGAGCCTTAATCGAACGCTTTGGCGGATTCGTTATCGACAAGGACATAATCCGTCCCGCACTCTTCGGTCCCTCGCAAATCGACTACACAATTGAGCAAGATGATTTCTGTCAGGACGTCATGCTCGAAACCGCGGCCTATCTGCTGACGCGCAAGCCAAGACTTCGCGTCTTTCTTGATGGCCGTCCATTCTCGCGCGAGTACCAGCGCGAACGAGTACGCAAGACTGCTTCCCAGATCGGCGCGAAATTGGCCGTCATCGAATGTGTTGCCTCGGAAGAGACGGCGCTAGCTCGCATCCGACGCGATTTGGAATCTGGTGCGCATCTGGCTGCAAATCGCACCGTTGATCTTTACCACGTCAAGCGTAGGGACTTCGAGCGTGAGCCGGTGACACAGGACCGGCTGCAGGTCAGGTCGGATCAGCCTTTGGAGCAATCGATCAAAGAAGCAGAGCAATATTTGCAACGGCTCGAGAACGAGTAAGAACGATCTGATTTTTCGAAGCGTCGAAATTCGTTGCAGCCTTTCTGCTGCCTAGATCCTCTTATCCTCCAGCATGAACTCGGCGTTGCAGACCGACCTGTACGAACTCACCATGGCGGCGGCCTATTTCGAAAACGGCCTAAATCGTCCGGCGACATTCGAGCTGTTCGTGCGCAGCCTTCCGGACGACCGCGGATATTTGCTCATTGCCGGACTGGAGCAAGCTCTCGAGTATCTGGAAAATTTCCATTTCAATTCGGAGCAGATCGATTTCCTGCAGCACCAACCGATCTTTCGGCATGCGAGTCGCGAGTTCTTTGATTATCTTGCGCAGCTCCGTTTCACCGGAGAGGTTTGGGCCGTAGAAGAGGGCACGCCGGTATTTCCGTCAGAACCTTTGCTGCGGATCACGGCTCCCGTTATCGAAGGACAGATCGTCGAAACCTATCTGCTTTCGATGCTTACATTTCAGACGAGTATTGCAACAAAGGCCTCACGCTGCGTGCAAGCGGCTGAAGGGCGCCCTGTTCTGGAATTCGGCAGTCGCAGAGCTCACGGTCCAGACGCTGGCGTACTTGCGGCACGCGCGGCCTACATCGGCGGCTGTGCTGGGACATCGAACGTGGAAGCCAGCCATCGCTTCGATATCCCGATGTTCGGCACGCTTGCGCATTCCTTCATTTCCGCTTACGAACGCGAAGAGCAGAGCTTTACAGATTTCGCACGCATCTTTCCGGATGATGTTGTGATTCTGCTCGACACCTACGACACACTCTCGGCGGTGGACAAGATCGCCGCTGCTGGCCTTCGGCCCTCCGGCGTGCGCCTCGACAGTGGCGATTTACTCTTGCTTTCGAAGCAAGTGCGAGCAAAGCTGGATCGCAGTGGGCTAAAAGAAACCAAGATCGTCGCCAGCAGCGATCTAGACGAGCATGTAATTGCATGGCTATTAGCGCAAGGCGCTCCCATTGACATCTTCGGCGTTGGCACAGCGCTCGCAACCTCAAAAGATGCACCCGCACTTGGAGGTGTGTACAAGCTTGTCGAGTTCGCTGGGCGGCCACGAGCAAAACTGAGTCAGAACGAAGCGAAGGTCAGCTATCCCGGCCGCAAACAGGTGTTTCGCTTCTCTGAAAGCGGGAAGTATGTGAAAGACGTAGTCGCGCTGGAATCGGAAGACAACGATGCTGAGCCGCTGTTGAAGGTGGTCATGCGCGACGGTCGGCGTGTGCTACCTAAAACGCCGTCGATCGAACTGCGTGCGAGAAGTGCTGAGCAGGTTGCAGCACTTCCCGAATCGGCACGCCGCTTGAAGCGGCCCGAGCTATATCCGGTAACGATCAGCTCAGAACTGCAGCGGATGCTCGATGACGTGCGACGGCGGTTCGCGCGAAACGATCAACAGCTGTTGCGTAAGCCCGGCGCTGTTCCAGCCAGAGGTGGCCCGCGTAGCCGCTCCGCTCTTCCCCGCAATTACTGCACAAGAAAACGCGGGTGCCACACTCGTACCGCCGATCCGCTTGAAAGCCCGGAGCTTGCGCGTTCGCGCCTCGTGGCCCACCTCTGCCGGTCTTCCCGAATCCAATCTCATTCGAAGCTCGGAGGACCGAATGAAAGCTCCTTTCATGATTGGACGCCTGCTGTTCGGCGGTTTTTTCCTTTACAACGGCATCAACCATTTCAAGCAGCGTGAAGGAATGTCGCAGTATGCGAAAGGTAAGAACGTGCCCATGCCGGACGTCGCTGTCATGGCAAGTGGAGCAGCTCTGATCGTGGGAGGCGCCAGCCTGCTGCTCGGCATCAAGCCAAAGATCGGTGCGGCAGCTGTTGTCGGATTCCTGGCAGCGGTTTCGCCCGTCATGCACAACTTCTGGAACCAAGAAGATCCGCAGCAGCGACAAATGGAGATGATCCAGTTCTCGAAGAACATGGCGATGCTAGGGGGTGCGTTGGCATTGATGGGCGTAGAAGAGCCATGGCCGGCGAGCGTCCCAGTTGCGCAGCCTCAAAAGAGCTGGCAAGAATCGCGTATTGCAGCTTAGCTGGGAGCTCTTTTTCTATGTCGGTACCGTTCGCGGCAGCGATGGGTCACACAAGCTGAACGGTAAAGTCGCCCATTCCCTGTCGGGAACGGTACCAAAGACGATCGATGCCCGCAGCTAAACAAAGCTAGGAGCTAAGCAGCTGAAAGAACCGAATGATTGACTCAATCCCGCGATAAAAGTTCGGAATATGGAACTTCTCGTTGGGAGCGTGAAGATTGTCGTCGGGCAGGCCAAAACCCATCATCACGCTAGGAATTCCCAGATGCTTTTCGAAGTCGGCTACCACCGGGATTGAGCCGCCGCTGCGAATGAAAACTGTGTCTTTTCCAAACACCTCTTTCATTGCTTGTTTCGACGCTTGCACGTAATGATTATCGGTGCGGATGACCATCGGATCCGCTAAGTTCAGCTGGCGGATACTGATCTGAATTCCTCGCGGTGTGATCTGCTTCACATAATCAGAAAAGAGCTTGTAAGCTTCGTCGGGGCGCTGATTCGGAACCAGGCGCATGGAGATTTTCGCCGACGCGCGCGCAGGAATGACGGTCTTCGAACCCGCCCCAATGAAGCCGCCAGGCATGCCGTGAACGTCAAGTGTTGGACGCGCCCAAGTTCGCTCGGCAACTGAATAGCCCGGCTCGCCGGTCAGCTCCGTACTGCCGACCTCGTTGGCAAGATATTCCTTCTCGTCGAACGGCAGCGACTTCCAACTCTCAAGTTCATCTTTTGTCGGACTGATTACGCGATCATAGAAGTGCGGAATGAGGATGCGTCCATTTTCGTCTTTCAGTTTGGCGATGATCTGCGCCAGCGCAACAAAAGGATTCGGCGCAGCACCGCCGTACATTCCCGAGTGCAAATCAACCTTCGCACCCCGTGCCTCGACTTCTGTGTAAACCATCCCGCGCAGACCGACGCAGAGCGTAGGCAGGTTAGGCGCGTACATTTCGGTATCGGAGACCAGCGCGAAATCGGCCTTCAGCTTTTGCGGATTCTCCGAAACGTACTTCGCAATCGACTCCCCCCCGACTTCTTCCTCGCCTTCGAGCAGCAATTTCACATTGATGGGAAGCTTCCCTCCGCCGCTCTTCATAAGCGACTCAAGCGCCTTCAGATGCATGAACATCTGGCCTTTGTCGTCGACTGCGCCGCGTGCATAAAGGTTCTGATTGCGCTCTGTGGGTTCGAAAGGAGGAGTTAACCATTCGTTCAGCGGGTCAGGAGGTTGAACGTCATAATGCCCGTAGCAGAGCGCAGTGGGCTTGCCGGAGGCATGAAGCCAGTCCGCATAGACGAGCGGATGCCCGCCAGTTTTGATGACCTCGACGTGCTCGAGTCCAATCGCGCGCATTTGTTGAGCGAGAAATTCGGCCGCGCGCTCGATATCGGACTTATGTTGCGGAAGTGTGCTGACGCTGGGAATGCGTAGCAGATCTTTGAGTTCGGAGAGGAAGCGAGGCTGGTTCTGACGAGCGTAGTCGAGCGCGGGGGAAGACATGAGCAGGAGTATAACGGAGCGGAACCAGTCCCGGGTTTCCCCTAATCACAGCCGTCTGTTTGTGGATTGTGCTTCATCGCACAGCACCTGCGACCCAGGGCTGTCGCTTCCGTTATTTTTTCACAGTGACGTTCCGCGCAGCTTCGTAGCCTTCGTCAGTGAGTGTCTTCTGCGCAGCAGCACGGATCTTTTGTTCGTCGGCGTCTCTGGGCGCATCGCAGTAGCGGCGGATCACTTCTTCTCCCACGACGATTCGCACCAGCCACTTCTTTTTATCGTTGTCCCATGAAACTTCCACTTGATCTGCGCGCATGAGGCTTGCTCCTTCGGCATGGCACTATACCACTGCTCGGCGAAGGCGCGAATCATGGCTAAAATGTCTGCATGAGTCGAGTCATTCTAGGCGTTCTTTTTGCGGCCACGCTGCTCGGGGCCCCACGAGCGCATGCTGATGAAAACACCGAGCGCGCCGTTTGCGTGCGTTCTGCGAATCTTTATCTTTCTCCTGATACAAACAGTCAGAGACTAGCAACCGTCGATCGGGGACGAGAGGTTGCCGTCCTGGAACACAGTGGATCGCAGTGGGTACACGTGCTGGCGACGCTTGGAGAGGCGCGTGACGACGCCTACGGCGGAGGTGAGCGCGATGTCTCCGGCTGGATGCTCGATAAAGGCCTGGTGCGCAAAACTACTCCGAACGGCGATCAAATCCTCTTCGGCGAGGCCGCCGATTCGGAGGCAGAAGCGGAACGCAGAGGCGGTCGCAGAGGTGCGGACAAAGATGCTCTGCGCCTCTACTACCGCGTCGCCGAATACTTTCCCAATTCGCCCCTGGCGGGCGAAGCGGCATATCGTTCCGCTGATATCGCCTGGCAAATCGATGTTCAAGACATGAGGTCGCGTCCATCAGCAAAGGAGAAAGATCCCTACATGCGGCACCAGATGGACGAAGAGCAGATGAAGAAAGTAGTGAAGAAGTATCCCAATACGAAATGGTCGGACTTGGCAGCATTCGACTTGATCGATAACAAACTCTGCGGCGACTGGGAAGGCGATCCAAAGTGTCCTGAGAAGGAATCGTCGATTTATGAGAAGTACGTCGAAGAGCATCCACAATCCCCGAAGGCTCCCGAGGCGCTCTACGATGCAGCATGGAGGCAATCGGCACTGATTGAGATCTACAAACAACGCAATGATCAGAAGAAAGCCGATGAGAGCCGCGCCAGAGCCTTGGAACTGTCGCAGCGGATCTCGCAGCAGTATCCGAACTCGGATTATGCGTACCGCGCACAGCGGCTCGTTTATCTGCTAAAACAAAATATCCCCACCTACGGAAACGTAACCGACTGATCCACCCGGAAAGGACATCGATTGCCCGTTTACCAGGCGGTTGTACTCGCAGTAGTGCAAGCCTTCGGCGAGTTCTTGCCGATCTCCAGTTCCGCTCATCTGATTCTCACGCGATGGCTCTTCGGCTGGAGAGAACTCGATCCAGCAATGGATCTGACGTTTGACGTTGCCCTCCATGCCGGCACGCTGCTGGCAGTGCTGATCTACTTTGCCCCGACGTGGTTCAACCTGATTACGGCTGCGTTTGGTGGCCGCCCTCGCATGTCGGCAACCGGCGCCGGGTTTGTGCCGGTTGGAAATGTCGATGACGTCGAGACCGGGCGTGACCGCATGCTGCTCTGGTGGATTATCTTGGGCACCGTCCCAGGCGCGATTGCCGGAAAGCTGCTCGACAAATATGCCGAACTGAAATTCCGCGAGAACTACCTGCTCATCGGTTCCATGCTCGTCATAGTCGGTATTCTCATGTGGCTGGCCGACAAATTCGGGAGCAAAACCAGGCCGATAACTGGAATCGGCGCCATCGATGCGCTTCTAATTGGTATAGCAGAGGCTTTCGCGCTCATTCCCGGCGTTTCGCGCTCCGGTTCCACCATCACCGCCGGGTTAGCTCGTGGGCTTGACCGCGAAGCTGCCGCGCGCTTCAGCTTCCTGCTGCTCGCGCCCATTACAGCCGGTGCAGTTCTGCTAAAAGCCCATTCCGTAATGAGAGCCGGCGGTCTCCCCCCGGGTATGACGGCGCCGTTCATCATAGGGATGAGCGTCTCGGCAGTTCTGGGATTGGCCATCATCGCGTTCTTCCTTCGCTTCCTGCGAACTCATTCGCTGAATCTCTTCGTGATTTATCGCGTGGTGCTAGGAATCGTGGTGATCGCGCTCGCAGTGGCCCATTTCCATGCAGCTCCGTGACCTCTGGTTCTTACCCTCGTGAACTTGGTGTTCGCTCCTCCCAGGGGCGAACCACAGAAACAAACGTGGACTTCGCCCGCTAATCTGCGATAATCACTCTGCTCTGGCCTTTTCCGCGACAGCCTACGGGGATGTGTCCCCGGCTGCGCCCAGGCCCAAATGAAAGCATTGCTTCGGCCATTTACGCCGACTCGGAATCGCCGTTTCAATGAGCTGATCGGCTTTACGCTGATGGCCTCGGCGCTCATCCTCTTCCTCGCGCTCGCCTCCTACTCGCCGCTTGATCCCTCACTGAACACCGCCGCTTCTTTCTTTTCGGGTGGTTCAATTCATAACTGGATCGGGCGCGTTGGCGCTGTGATCAGCGATCTAGCACTGCAGTTGTTCGGCTTAGCTATCTTCAGCATTCCAGTGATGATTGGTGCGCTCGGCCTGCGCTGGTTCCGCTCGCGAGACGTCGCATCGCCACTCGAGAAGCTGCTTGGCGCAACGATTCTTTTGCTCTTCATTCCCGCGTTGATGGGACTCCTTCCCGGGCACATTCGCTGGATGCACGCGATTCCCATAGAAGGTTTGCTCGGAAGAATTATCGGCGACTTCCTCATCCATTACTTCAATGTTCTAGGCGCGTATCTAGTCTCGCTCTCGGTGATTGCTGCCGCGCTGTATCTCTCAACAGCTTTCTCATTTACCGACGCGCACTTATGGTTGACCACACGATTCGCCTTCTTAGGTGCAGCATGGCAGCGGGTTGAGGACTGGCGCGCGCAGCGTGAACGAGCTAAGGCCGCGAAAGAATTGGAGAGGCGTAAAGCCAATCGGCCGATGGTCACCAGCCAGCTCGTGCCCGCAACCAAACCTGCTGTAGCGCAGGCGTCCGAGGTACACGGGCGCGTGCAGCCGTTTAAGACGGGTCTGGAGAAAATGGCGGAAGAGGAGAGCGCCGACGTTCCCGAAGTGCCGCCGAGGGTACCAGCCCAGCCGGAGCCGGCCGGAATCGAAGTTGGTGTTCGCGCAGACAGCGCGGCTAAGACGAAGTCAAAGACTGTCCTGCCCAAGAGCTACGGCACCTTCCAGCTCCCGCCGAGTTCAATGCTCAAGCGTCCGGATGAGCAGCAGAGCGTCAACGAAATGGAGCTGAAGCAGCATGCGCAGATTCTGGTCGAGAAGTGCGCCGAATTCGATGTTCACGGAACCATAACGCACATCAATCCCGGACCCGTTGTCACGACTTTCGAGATGAAGCCCGAGGCGGGCGTGAAGTACAGCCGCATCACCGGTCTTTCAGAAGATCTCTGTCTTGCCATGAGGGCTGAGAGCATCCTGATTGAGCGCATGGCAGGGAAGAGCACCGTGGGAATTCAGGTTCCCAATACGGAACGGGAGACGATTTATCTTCGCGAAGTTGTAGAGTCGCAGGGATTCCTCGACGCACGATCCCGGTTGACTTTAGCTCTCGGCAAAGACATCAACGGTCGCATCATGACCGCCGATCTGGTCACGATGCCTCACTTGCTGATCGCCGGGTCTACTGGATCAGGCAAGAGCGTGGCCATCAATGCGATGATCATGTCGCTGCTGTTTAAAGCGACCCCCGATCAGGTCCGCCTGATCCTCGTAGATCCCAAACGCGTTGAACTCGGCAACTACGAAGGCGTGCCTCATCTCTACACGCCGATCATTACCGAGCCGAAGCTCGCAGCCGTAGCGCTGCGCAATGCGGTGCGCGAAATGGAGCGCCGCCTCAAGGTGCTCGCCGAAAAAGGCGTCCGCAACATTGACCAGTACAACAAGCTCTTCACCGAAGATACCCCCAGCCTCTTCGAGGAGGACAGCGAGCATAAGCCGCTGCCTTACGTTGTCATCATCATCGACGAACTCGCCGATCTGATGATGCTCGACGGCAAGAACGTGGAAGAGTCGATCACCCGCCTCGCGCAAATGGCGCGCGCCGTTGGCATTCACCTTATTCTTGCTACTCAGCGTCCATCGGTCGATGTAATAACCGGCTTGATCAAAGCCAACGTACCATCGCGCATTTCCTTTCGCGTGGCGACAAAAGTGGATTCCCGTACGATTCTCGACGCCAACGGCGCCGAGTCGCTCCTCGGCCGCGGCGACATGCTTTTCCTCGCTCCCGGCTCCGCTCGCGTCCAACGCGTGCATGCGCCGTTTGTCACAGAAAAAGAAATCGCCCAAGTCGTCGAGTTCTGGCGTTCGCAGGGCGAAGCCGAGTACGAGAAGAAGTTCCTCGAAGCTCCCAAAGAAGACGCAGGTGAGGGCCAGGCAGGAGCGGAAGTCGGCGAAGACGAGCACGATGAGCTTTACGAAGATGCAGTACGTCTGGTGCTTGAGTTCGGCAAAGCGTCCACTTCATTGCTCCAGCGGCGGCTGCGCATTGGGTACGGTCGCGCAGCCCATCTTATCGATCTCATGGAGCGCGACGGCATCGTGGGCGCAGCAGACGGTCCAAAGCCTCGCGAAGTGCTCAAGCGGCCTGATTGGATCGATGAAGTCGAGCAGGCGTTGAGATAGCTGCGAGCCCTCGCTAGCTTCGCGGCTCCGAAAGCTCCTGCGGTTACAATTCACTCAGAGACATCCGGCCTTGCCCCTCAAGCACTCATCCCTGATCTACGACTGGAACAAGGTTCCGGGAGCTGAATTGAAGGCCGCTACCCAGGTAATGCTGACCGATGAATCTCTGCGCGACGGGCTGCAATCGCCTTCGGTAAAAGATCCGACCATCGACGAAAAGCTGCACATTCTTCACCTGATGGAGAAGCTCGGCATCACCTTTCTTGATATGGGACTGCCGGGAGCTGGTGCGCGAGCGTATGCCGATGTGGAACGGCTGGCGCGCGAGATTCGCGATGCCAAGCTCAAGATTCGAGGAAACTGCGCGGCTCGCACGCACGAGAATGACATTCGTCCCATTGCGGATATTCAGCAGAAGGTCGGAATTCCCATCGAGGCAGCAACTTTTATCGGCTCAAGTCCGATTCGCCGATATGCGGAAGACTGGACCGATGACTTCCTGTTGAAGACGACCGAGAACGCTGTGAAGTTCTCGCGCTCGATCGGCCTCGAAGTGATGTACGTCACCGAGGACACTACGCGCTGCGATCCTGAAACAATCAAACGTCTCTACAAAACGGCAATTGAATGTGGTGCGCGGGCGATTGTGATCTGCGACACCTGTGGGCACGTGACGCCGTCTGGAGTAACAGCTCTCACTCGATTCGTGATCGATGAAGTCGTAAAGCCTAGCGGCGAGAACATCCGCGTTGATTGGCACGGCCATTGTGATCGAGGCTTGGCAGTTGCGAACTCACTCGCCGCCCTCGCAGCCGGAGCTGAGTGCGTGCATGCCTGCGCGATTGGCATTGGCGAACGTGTGGGCAATACGCAAATGGACCAGATGCTGGTAAATCTCAAGCTTATGGGTGTGCAGCCCTGGGCAGACCAGGATTTAACCGCACTAAAGGATTACTGCCAAACCGTTTCTCAAGCCACGGGCGTGCCAATTCCGAAGAACTATCCCGTGATGGGAGATGACGCGTTTCGCACCGCGACGGGCGTACACGCGGCCGCTGTCATTAAAGCGTTTCGCAAAAATGACATCGAGTTGGCCAACACCGTCTATTCTGGAGTGCCGTCCCATTATTTCGGATTGGAGCAAGTGATCGAGATCGGTCCCATGTCGGGAAAATCGAATGTGATTTTTTGGCTCGAGCGTAAAGGCTTGTCTGTTGACGAAGATACAGTGGAGCGCATCTACCAGAGAGCAAAGCAATCGAATCACACGCTGCTAGATCAGGAAATTCTCGAGTGCGTTCCCGCCGGCAAGCGTCCAACGGTGGCCACAGCGGATTGATGGCAATGAACCCTTCCGGCCGCACCACCGAAGAGATCACCGTCCCTCAGCAGGTTGCTCTGCTCGCATCGATGCGCGCCGTGCACGCAGCTTTCTCCTGGTTCCAGATTCACGAAAATGAGCTGCGCACCATGCAGCTTGAGGTCGCACGGATACCTGCTCCGCCGTTCGGAGAAGCCGAACGCGCGAAGTGGCTCCGCGAGAAATTCTCTGTAATTGGATTGGAGCAAGTCGAGATCGACGAGATCGGCAACGTGGTCGGTATTTTTCCCGGCGTGCATCGCGAACTGCCAGTCACGGCAGTCGGCGCGCACCTCGATACCGTTTTCCCTCCAGAAACGAAAATCGAGATTCACGAAGAACGCGAGCGCATTTCCGGCCCCGGAGTAAGCGACAACGCAGCCGGCCTTGTCGCCATGCTGGCCATTCCGATGGCTTTGCGCGAGGCGAAGATTCGCCCCGAATGCGACATCCTGTTCATCGGCAACGTCGGCGAGGAAGGCGAAGGGGACCTGCGCGGCATCCGTCACATCTTCGAGAAGTCGCGATGGAAAGATCGCATCGACGAGACAATCATCATCGACGGCAGCGGGACCGATTCGATCATCGGACAAGCGCTCGGCAGCCGACGCTTTGAAGTAATCGTGCGCGGCCCCGGAGGCCACTCCTGGAGTGACTTCGGCCAGCCAAATCCAATCGTAGCTGTCGCGCGAATAGTCTCACGCTTCAGCCAGACGCCTCTGCCGGCTTTTCCGAAGACAACGTTCAACTTTGGCGTCATCAGTGGCGGCACATCGGTCAACTCAATTCCCGAAACAGCACAGGTCAGCATCGATCTGCGGTCGGTTTCCGCCGAAGAGCTGCAGCGTCTCGAAGAAGAGCTGCATGGCGTGATTCACACCGAAATTCCCGCGCGAGCGCGCGATGGTGGACCGCCCAAACTCACTTGTGAGGTGAAGAAGATCGGAGATCGTCCTGCCGGAGAATTGCCGCACGATTCCCATCTGCTCGAGGTCTTCCGCGCCGTCGATGCTCACCTCGGAATTGCTTCCCAATTACGTCGTGCTTCGACTGACGCAAACATTCCCATATCGATGGGTCTCGAAGCGGTCACGGTTGGAGCAGGCGGCACTGGCGGCGGAGCACATACATTGCGTGAATGGTTTGACCCGTCCGGTCGCTCACTCGCATTGAAGCGAATTCTCTTAGCAGTGCTGGCGCTCGCTGGAATTGAATAGCAATTTAACAACTAGTGCTCGAGGTTTTTTCATTCAGCAGTGAAAATTCCAACAAACGCAGCGGAGCTTTTTCTATTGACAATTTCCCGTTTTGGGGTAGCATGGATTTTGATGTTGGCGAATAAAACACGAACTGCATGGTGCCGAGCCGGTCGTGGAAGCTCCCTTTCAAGGATGCATTTGTCCGTACATGTGTTAGGACGCAGCGCAAACCCATGCTCAACCCATCGTTCGCTGGGTAACCCTGTGGAAAAGGTTGGGTAACCCTGCGGAAATGTCAGGGTAACCCTTCGCTGGCGCAGGGTTACGCTTTGACCCGAATATTTTCGTTAACCTGTTTGTTGCCAATAAGTAACCTCGAAATAGTCACACTAAATAGCTCCTCGCAACCCATCGAAGTTTTGCTGCACATCGACGCTCAGTGCCTCAAATTCTGTTAATCAGCATCTCGGGGAAAGACCATCCAGGGCTTACCAGCGCTTTCGCCCATGTACTCGCTCAATCCGGTGCGGTGCTTCTGGACATTGGACAGGCTGTGATTCACGACGCCCTAGCGCTCGGCATCATGGTCCAGCTTCCAGCATCGGCGAGCGCCAGCATTCAGCAAGCCGTCAACCGCAGAGCAGGCGAACTGGGTGTTGCAGCTCACATCACTACTGTTTCGCCAGAACAGTATCGGCAATGGGTGGAGAAGCAGCATAAGCAGCGGTTCACGGTCACACTGCTCGCTGAACAAGTGCGCGCTGAAGATCTCGCAGCCATAGCCGAAGTCTTCGCAGGGCGCGGAGTGAACATCGACACGATGGACCGGCTCTCTTCTCGCGGTGCTGCCCTCGATCTTGAACCGCGCATGTGCGTCGAGTTCAACGTTTCCGGAAGTGGAATCGATGCCGCTGAGCTCCGCCGCGCGCTGCTGGTACTTGCCGACGAGGCTGGATTCGACATCGCTGTGCAGCAGGATTCGATCTTCCGGCGCAACCGAAGGCTTGTGGCCTTCGATATGGATTCCACGCTGATTCAGATGGAGGTCATCGACGAACTGGCTAGGCTGGCCAATACGGGCGAGAAAGTTGCTGCGGTTACGGCCGCCGCGATGCGCGGCGAATTGGATTTTGAGAGCAGCCTTCGGAGGCGTCTCGCACTGCTGAAAGGGCTGCCCGAAACTGCCATTAGCGACGTAGCCGGTCGTTTGCCGATCACAGCCGGAGCACATCGACTTTTGCGCACGCTGAAACTGCTCGGCTACAAAACGGCCATCATCTCCGGCGGCTTTCGCTGCTTCGCTACCCGGCTTCAGCAGGAACTGGGGTTCGACTTCGTCTATGCAAACGAGCTGGCGGTACGCGACGGCGTTATTACCGGAGAAGCCGTTGGGGAGATTGTCACTGCTCGCCGCAAGGCAGAGGCCCTGCAGGAGATTGCAGCGGCTGAAGAGCTGTCAATGGAGCAAACCATCGCTGTTGGGGACGGCGCCAACGATCTGCCGATGTTGAGCGCGGCTGGATTAGGAGTTGCTTTCCATGCCAAACCGCTTGTCCGCGAGCGCGCTCAGCACTCTATCTCGCGCATGGGCCTGGACGCGCTGCTGTACCTGCTGGGGCTGCGGGATCGACATACAGATGTCAGTGCAGCAGGTTGATGATGCGCAAGGAGCTAGTTGTTGAATCCCACAGCTGCAGGCGATGCGCTGTCGTTCTGGTTTGAGGCTGCGACGACCTCTGCCGTGATGAGTCCGACGATGAGCGAGCAAAAAATCAACAGGCCTTTGATGGTGATCCGCACCGCAGGTTCTCCCTGGCAGGGCACAATGCAATTGCTTATCCAGAGAGGAGTGAGGACAAAACAGGCATAAATCCGGTACATTTCCAGGGATTTTCCGTAATGGGCTGCCGCGGCGAACGCATTCCGTGTGCAAAAGACTGCAGTCAAACACACACAGTTTTCACGCGCGTTGCTTTGAGGTCCCGTTACCTCGAGGAAGCTAAGTTAGCGCCTTCGCGAAAATCACGAAATCGGGAAATCACGAAATGTTTACCGCCGGTTTCCCAAGTTAGCGATTCCGCAGTAGACCGAACCACTCGTCGCTACCACCTGCGGTACCCACCACAGCTTTCGCAGAACAGGGTGGTTGCTGCGCATGAGCTTCGCGGCGAAGTAGTCCACTGCGACGGGCGTGACCTGAAGCGCCGGATACAAAGTCGCCGAGTGGGCAAAGGGACGAACCAGCGGATCGAGTTCGCGTCCGCCCTGCTGGAGCACCTGCCGCGTAGACCAGGCGTCGAGCACGGCGGCTCCATGTTCGGCGGCCATAAGAGAATAGAACACCTGCCTCTGGCGCAATGACACTTGAGGCTTCTCGGGCGCCGGCTTTAACACTGCCGGATGAATCATTAGATTCTGCTGCGGTACAGGTACAGTGAGGGTTTCCGGAGCGGCTGCATTGCTAGCCAGCAGAACTTGGGGTTGGGGATTTTGGTGCTCAGCGGCTGCGGGCGCGGCAGCCGAAGACTCCTCCACCTGCCCAAACGCAAACGAGCTGGCGAAGAGCAGAACGAAAGTGAGGCGCTGTTTGGTGCTCATTGGCACCAAAGTCTATGGCCATATTGTCCTTATGGACAGTGTTCTTTAGTAACCCGCATCACCCAAGTAATGAGGCTTGGGGAAGTTGCACTAAATGGACGAGATGGACGCAGTGGACCGGGTGGACCGAACGCGCCCTGTGGTTCTTCGCTTTTTTGGACGAAGGTGCCAAAGTACGGCAACTGCTGGCCCGAGGCCCAAAATCCTGTCCGAGGGTGCCTAGGCTTTCAGCTACCGAGTTTGTGTTTGCGCTTCGATAATCCGGAAGTTTCCGCTGCAATGCATCAGGCTCATCAGGTAGAGCATGCCATCGTAGTAGCGCTCTTCGCCGCGCGGCACGGGCGTGTTCCAGAGCTTTTCGACAAAAGCTTTGGAAATTGTACCGTCGGTTGCTGCAAGGCTCCCGACGGCAGTGGTCGCCAGCATGCCTGTGGAATGGCGGGTCGAGAGCGGACGTCCGTCGAGGGTGTAGCGATCGGAGAAGCTGTCGATGCCTTGACTAAAAAGGAACCGTTGGATGCGATCGCTCAGCGCAGACTCGCGCTGGTCCTTATGCCACCAGGAGTAATCGACCGACCAGTTGCTGGCGCTACGCCACGAGTCGTAGCCGAAGGAAACCGGCTGACTGTCGCGTCCAATCATTTGCGTCATGTCGAAGTAGCTGCGCTCGGGAGTGAGTCCCGTTTCGGGACCAGTGACTTTGGTGAACAGTTCGCGGCTCACGTCGGCTGCAGTCGCCCAGAATTCGCGATCTTCCGCTGGTCCCCATCGCGCCCACAATTCGTAAAACGCGGGCAGATGATACGAGGGATCAGTAAACGGGAGGTCGACGTTAGGCACGAAGCGAATCATGAAGTGCGGTTCGTCGATCATCGGACCGATCGTCTCAGTACGCGGTCCCTGCGGAAACACGGGAGGAGGAGGCCCGCCTGCTCTTTCGCGCGCTTTGCTGTTGGGACTAGGCCATGGATGATTCGGAGGAACAAACGGAGGATCGTCCGGATGAATGCGGAACGGTCCGGTGCCAGTAAGCACCGGATGATGACGCATGCCGCGCAGAATCTTGTCGGCTTCTGCCTGGTAGTTGTAGATGCCCAGTCCATTTCCCCAGCGATGCGCGGCGAAGTAGAGCGACATTACGAAGTATTCTTCGCCATCAGGAGCGGCGCCAGTGGAGCGTGGAGTGCCGTCAGTGTTCATCGACCAGGCAAAGTATCCGACCGACGGGTTCTTCGGATCGGTAACGAGCATGTAAGTCTTCGACCAATTCCAGATCGCATCGAACTCGCGCTTCTTGTTCAACTGGACGGCGATCATCATGCCGTAGCTCATGCCCTCGGTGCGCGCGTCGTTATTCGCCCAGTCGGTGATGTAGGCGAGAGGACCATTTTCGTTCGCGCCGGTCTCGAAGTAGAGCCGCTCTTCCTGACCGTCGCCGTGAAAAAGCTGCTGAAAAGCTTTGTCGATCTTCGCGCGTGTTTCGCCGGCCGAATGGCCCTTCTCGGCGAAGAGGTCGCGATACAGATGCGTCTTGTACGCCCCGCTTCCGTCACCAGGCATGCGCGGAAAGTCGCCAAGCGGAGCGTTCACGTGCAGAGCTGGTCTTCCCGAATTGGGAGTGGCTTGATTCTGCGCAGCCACGAAGCCAAGCAGCAACAGCATAGAAGCGAGAATCAGAAAGACACTTCGAGGATGTACAAACAATTTGGCAACCCTTCAGAATGCGACCGGCTGACAGAACGATTCAGTCCAGCGGCAGACGATTCTGCAGGTCTGAAACGATTTAGTCAAGCGCGCTCCATGTCGAGAATTCCCGGCGATGCCTGTGCTATGATTCCGGCGCTTTCCGGAGGTTCCTATGCTGCAAGGATTTAAGAAATTTCTTTTTCGCGGAAACGTCGTTGATCTGGCAGTCGCCGTGGTGATTGGCGCCGCATTCGGAGCAGTCATTACGGCGCTCGTCACCAACATCTTCACGCCCTTGATTGCAGCCATAGGAGGCAAGCCTGATTTCTCCAACCTGGGCGTGACCATCAACAACAGCAAGATCATGTACGGCGCATTCCTCAATGCCCTGATCTCATTCGTGATGATTGCGGCCGCGGTGTACCTGTTTATCGTCGCGCCGATGAATGCGTGGACCGCGCGCCGCAATAAAGGCGAGGCTCCGCCAGATCCCACAACGAAGAAGTGCCCAGAGTGTTTGAGTGAAATTCCCATCGCGGCACGACGATGCGCGTTCTGCACTTCAACTCTGTCAGGCGCATCGGTGGCGACCGGACGATAACAGAACCGCCGCCGCCGGTAGGCGGCGCGGCAGCCGTGTTGATGTGCGGCTGCGCAATACATTGCGAAATGGAAAAGCCTCCGTTCCAAAATGGAACGGAGGCCTCGATCAATCACTAGGCTTTCTGACTAGCGATCCGCATTCCATAGAACGACTTCCAGACAAAGAAAGCCGAAATAATGAAGAACAGCACCGCGAGAGCGTTGCTCAATCCACCACCGCGCTCTGCTGTAAGCCGAACAGCGAGTTCTACGGCCAGCAGTCCGAAGAGCGTGGTGAATTTGATGATCGGATTCAAAGCGACCGACGAGGTGTCTTTGAAAGGATCGCCCACGGTGTCACCGACAACAGTTGCGTCGTGCAGCGCGGTTCCTTTCTGCTTCAATTCGGTCTCAACGACCTTCTTGGCGTTGTCCCACGCGCCTCCGGCATTGGCCATGAAGATCGCTTGATATAGGCCAAAGATCGCGATGGAGATCAGATAGCCAATGAAGAAGAACGGCTCCGCAAAAGCAAACGCCAGGGTCACGAAGAACACCGCGATGAAGATGTTCAGCATGCCCTTTTGTGCGTACTGCGTACAGATCTGGACGACTTTCTTGCTGTCGGTGACTGACGCCTTTTCGACGCCCTCGAGGCGAATATTGGCCTTAATGAACTCGACTGCTCGGTACGCTCCTGTTGTCACAGCTTGTGTCGAGGCTCCAGTGAACCAGTAGATGACCGCGCCACCAGCTACAAGTCCGAGAACGAAAGGAGCATGCAAGAGCGACAGGGAAGCGAGTTGCGAGGTCAACCCGTTGGTCAGCGCCATGATAATCGAGAAGATCATCGTGGTTGCGCCGACGACTGCTGTCCCGATCAGCACGGGCTTTGCCGTTGCTTTGAACGTATTTCCTGCGCCATCGTTCTCTTCGAGCAGGGCCTTCGCGCGTTCGAAATGAACTTCGCCCGGGTTCTCGCGTTGAATCTCTGCCACGGGCACGTTCTCGATGAGAGATAGCTCGTAGACAGACTGGGCATTATCAGTTACTGGTCCATACGAATCGACTGCAATGGTGACCGGTCCCATTCCGAGGAACCCGAATGCAACGAGACCGAATGCGAACACAGCGGGCGCGAGCATCAGCGGAACGTTGGTTCCAGGCAGAGGTGCTCCGAGGCCGCTGGTGCTCACCTGATAGCCGATCGCCATCAGAGCGGCCATCGTCAGACCGAGCCAGTACGCCGAGAAATTGCCGGCGACCAATCCTGAGAGGATGTTCAGCGATGCTCCGCCTTCTTTGGACGAAGTAACTACCTCGCCTACATGGCGAGACTCCACCGAAGTAAATACCTTGACCAATTCGGGAATAATCGCACCTGCCAGTGTTCCGCAGGAGATGATCAGCGAGAGCTTCCACCACAGCGAAGTATCGCCGCCCAGATCGGGAATGATCAGCTTGGAGACGACAAAGGTAGCGATGATGGAGATGATCGATGTGATCCAGACGAGAGACGTTAGCGGCGCCTCAAAATTCATGTGATCGCTGTTGGCGTACCGGCCTCGCGCGATCGCGTTATTGATGAAATAGGAAACGGCGCTGGTGACGAGCATCATGATGCGCATCACGAAAATCCAGACCAGAAGCTGAACCTGAATCTTGGGATTCGGCACGCCGAGCAGGATGAACGTGATCAGAGCGACACCAGTGACGCCGTAAGTCTCGAAACCGTCGGCGCTGGGTCCAACAGAGTCGCCGGCATTGTCGCCTGTGCAGTCGGCGATCACTCCGGGATTGCGGGCGTCGTCTTCTTTGATCTTGAAGACGATCTTCATCAGATCCGAGCCGATGTCGGCGATCTTGGTGAAGATGCCGCCTGCGATACGAAGAGCAGCCGCGCCCAGCGATTCGCCGATGGCAAATCCGATGAAGCACGGGCCGGCGTAGTCTCCGGGCACGAAGAGGAGGATGAAGAGCATGATCAGCAGCTCGACGCTGACCAGCAACATACCAATGCTCATGCCTGCTTTAAGCGGGATGGCATAGAGAGGAAACGGTTTGCCACGAAGTCCGGCAAACGCAGTGCGCGAATTAGCAAACGTGTTTACGCGGATTCCGAACCACGCCACGCCGTAGCTGCCGAGAATACCGACAATGCTGAACGCGAGAATGATGGTGAGCGTGAGCGCGACAGGATGTCCCGGAATGGGAGCAAGAATTCCGAAGTAGAGAGAGATGATGACCGCAATGAACACCCACAAGAGCGCGATGAACTTGCCTTGGGTGACCAGATACGTTTTGCAGGTCTCATAGATCAGCTCCGAGATCTCGCGCATCGATCGGTGTACCGGGAGATTCTTGAGATTTACGTAGATTCCCAGTCCGAACAGCAATCCGAGCACGCAGAAGATGAGCCCAACGAGCAGCAAGGAATGTCCATTCATGCCGAGAAAATCAACGGCGGACAGATCCGGGAGCTTGAGATTGGCTTCGCCTGCAGTTTCCGAAGTTGGAGCGAGATTTCCTTCGGTCTGAGCAAGCGCAAAGGGCGCCTGCAGGACAAGCAACATGCAAACGAGAGCGCCTGCTCCGAGTACGCGGCGAAGCAGGGTGAACAACTTATGGCGCGGCGAGGCCGCAGAGCCAGCCGACAGACCGGCGTGCGAGGTCAGCATTCTTTTCCTCCAGAACAAACCTTTTGAGAATTCAGTCTTCGAGATGAAGGAGCATTTATGTTCATCGCCGACAAATGGCGATGTCGCAGTCCCGGAACCCGCGCTTCCACTCGAATGGTGTTCTGAAGCTTGGCCGCGTCTCCCGTTCCACCCGCCACAGCGGAAGGAACACCCAGGGTGGGACTACTTTTTGCCTTGGGCCAGGTTCAGAAGCATCCGCTCCGGGCAAGGCAAACCCCTGTTTATAACATGTAGCAAAAATGAGGGTCAAACGGGGCACAGGTTAGAATCGCCAAACCACACACGATGAATCCAGCTTCTATTCCGGCACTTCATGACGAGTACACGGCCAAGTGGCACTCCGATCCGCAAGCAGGCTCCGAAAGCGGCCTCGATGCGCTGATCCTCGAGCAGCACCGCCAAAATTTCGCACTATGGCATGAGGAGGATCGAGCCCGCGCGCCGCTAGCTCCCGCGGAACAGATCGCGCAGACGAAACGGAACATCGACGCTCTGAACCAGGTTCGAAACGATTTAGTGGAAGCGATTGACAGAGAACTCCTGCAACAGCTCGAACAAGAGCGTGTGCGGCTGAGTGGCGAACTCCATTCTGAGACGCCGGGCATGATTATCGACCGCCTCTCGATTCTCTCGCTCAAAATCTTCCATACTCGCGAGCAGACCCAGCGCAACGACATCGATGCTGATCACATTCAGCGCAATCGCGAGCGGCTGCGGATCTTGACGGAGCAGAGGCAAGATCTCGCGCAATGTTTGGCCATGCTGTGGCAAGAAGTTCAAAATGGGAAGCGAAGATTCAAACTCTATCGGCAGCTCAAAATGTATAACGATCCTAAGCTCAATCCTGAGATTTACGAAGCGAGTTCTAAATTGGAGAAGGACTGACCAGCTAACTACCGATCTTCACGCTGAGGGCCGTATCCGATCGGCAGACTTTGTAGCTTGGTAATGATCTCAGCCTCTCGGTTCGCATTGGCAAGAGTTTCCAGCTCCTGTATGTCCTGCTCAAGTCCTCCGGGAATTTCCCCTGACGGTCTAATAACGTAAATTGCGGGAAACCCAGTTGGGAGCACATTGGCATTCCGTTCCCAGAGAGACTCTTGCAATCTTTCACCGGGACGAATCCCTATCAGTTGGAACTTCACTTTCCCATCGTCCAGTGCTCCTGATTGTTCAGCGAGTCTGCGTGCTAGCTCGCGAATGTCCATTGGATCGCCAGTTTTGAGCACGAATATCTCACCGCGGTGACCCAGAGTCGAAGCGAGTAGCACAAGATCAGCGGCCTGGTCGGGCGTGATGAAATGCCGGGTCATCCGCACATCTGTGAGCGTAATTGGCTTTCCTGCGCGGATTTGCTTCACAAAAATCGGAACTACGCTGCCTCTACTCCCGAGCACATTCCCGAATCGGACACATGCAAATCGAGTGACAGGATGGTCCGCGGAGCGGGACTGAATCAGAAGCTCTGCAATCCGCTTGGTTGCTCCCATCACGTTTACAGGATTGACTGCTTTATCCGTCGAAATGAGAAGAAATCGCTCGCAGGCTGCTTCGATTGCGGCATCGACAACGTTTCGCGTGCCGATCACGTTGTTGAGAATCGCCGCACTAGGATTCGCCTCCATCATTGGGACATGTTTATATGCGGCGGCGTGCAAGACAATCTGAGGTCGGTGTCGTTCAAAGATATGCCGGAGGAAGTCCTTATTACGGATGTCCCCGATTATGGGTAGGCGTTTAACATGGCAATCTTCCAGCTCGCGATCTAGTTCGAACAGCAACGTTTCATCATTGTCGAGCAGCAGCAATTGCGATATCGGCAACGCCGAGAGCTTACGGCTCAGCTCAGAACCGATTGAGCCGCCGGCTCCAGTCACGAGCACGGCGCGACCTCGATATGCGTCAATGCTGTCCGCATCCCAAGGTGCGAGAGTCGGAGCATTCGTTGTTGGGCACGGCACTAGTTGTGAGACCAAATTGGGAACAGACGATTGAACAATTGATGCGTGAGTTGTATTTCCTTTCATTCTGGAGCGGCGATCTTCTTCATAAGCGGCGCGACGGAAGCAACGGATGCCTGTAGCCATTCCTATGAACAACGGCAGCTCCATTGCGACTACGCCGGTCGGTACAACAGCCCAGGAAAGTCTGCGGAACCAGCAGAAAGAAAGCGCCAGCATTGAAGGAGGAATACTGGCAACCGACAGTTCAGCGATATCGGTTACATCGACTGCGTGCCATGGCACGCGATAACGGGAGAGCAGCATGAGCGATGATGGCCGTGCGAACAACATGACCAGCGCCCAGACCCACATCGGCTGACTACCAATGGTCGAGGCGGCAAAGTCAGAATGCATCTGATACGCAAGAAGCATGGCAACCATACCGCTGACGCCGTCGGTGACAAGCTGAGTGATTAGTTGCTTTTGCGCAGGAAAGGAATCGATGGCTCGGTTCGCGGTTACGAGCAGTCGCCGCAAAGTGCGGATGTGTGTCGGTACAGTCGACGAGATTTTGCTGGAAAGTTCGGCCCGGACGGTCATCTCAAAAGAGGAACGTCGAAAATAGTCAAATCAAGTAAAAGGGGAGGCACGAGATTCTACTCGCGAATTCCGTGTTCGTACAGAGGGGAACTCTTACCGAACTTCCTGTGTGGTTGCAGTCATGCATTCTAGGCGAAGCGGGTTTTCTTCCAGAGCATCCAGGCGCAGACTCCAATTGAGATCAGTAACGCTGCGGCGAGAACTCCGAGCCATGCGGAATTCATCGGAATGGATGGCACCGCAGCCTGGCTTGCCAGCCACACGAACAGTCCGACGGCGGCCGCTATGATCAAGTAATCCCACCATCCGCGTCGGTCGGCGGTGCGCATTTCATGGCCATGGAACTCAGCAAGAACATCTTCGTAGTTCAAGTTGTAACGCTCGCATTCTTCCCGGATGGCTTCATGTGTGGAAGAATGCTCGCCTTGTCCGGCAACGGCGGAGCTGATGGAAAGGGCTCCTAAAACCATTGCCAGCGACCCGACGAGTACCAGCGTCTTCTGAGGTCCCGACGCGTGTGCGAGTTCTCCAAAGACCAGCGCGCCCCAAGCCAGTCCCCAAAGCTGATTCGTGTTCGAGAGCGGAATGCCACGCCCGATACCAAGATACTTTACTGCGAATTGCTGAAGGAGATCGCCGATAACCCAAACGAAGCCTCCGAGGAAAAGCCAGAACAGCATCGTGCGCACTTGGCCGGAATGGAAGACCGCGGCGTGAGTGCCGCCATCAAGCGCAAGTACAAGAGCGAGCACTGTTCCAAGTTCGCCGAAGGTAAACGCAGTCACGAACGAGAGAGGGTTCATGCCGCTGATGTACGCCTTACGATACGGAACGTACATCGTTCCCCACAGCAGGCTCGCGCCAGCGGCTGCCGCAATTCCGTGAACTGCATCACGTGGCGCCGCAATCCCGCCCTGAATCGTGCTGAACCCGAGCATGATGGCCGCGGCAACAATCGCTACGGCTCCGAGGAGTACTTTCGCGACTGTCGATCGATTCGCTCCGCGAAGTTCGCCAAACAGCAGCCATCCCCAAAAGATACCGACCAGAGAATTTGCATTCCATAAGGGGAATGCGATTGCGAGGCCAACATCGCGGATCGCGAACACCGTCAAGGTGTTCGCTACTGCCCAGAGAGCGCCCGCCAGCAATGCCCAAACGATCAGATGCTTCTTGCGCATTAGGTCGGCCACAACATAGCGCGTGCCTTTGAGTAGTGTGGGGAAAGTCCAGCGCGCAGTGAACACGCCTGCGACCATGCATAGAGAAACTGCGAACGGAGAAAGGCCGGTGCTCACGAGTTTCGTGGGAGCTTCGGCAGCGCCGAGCCACACTCCGGCGCCAAGTCCGCATAGAACTCCAAGGCCATGCAGGTTTGCGGGCTGTTTTGCAGTAGTTGGGTGCGTTGCGGTGCTCATCTTGATCTTAGAGTCTGGATTCTGTCAGCTGTGATATCGAAGCTCAATGCAGCGCGATCAGCAGTGCGATGCCGACAATGAGGACGACCACGGGAATCAGGAAATGGGCATCAGTAAAAACCGCTTTCGCCATGGCTCCGAAGCCGGCTTGTTCGGTCTCGCTCTCAGGCACAGAGACGTCTCCTTCGCTGTGTAACAATACTTTTCTTTCAAGTGCAGCCCAAATCATCGCACAGGTGTCAAGAAAGCCAGTTGCCTCACTGGAGACGCAGAGTACACTGTCTCGATTCATTGTTTAGGAGCGACGTATGCGTAGACGTGATTTCATCGTTGCGAGCGGAATCGCAGCTGGAACCTTTGCTGTGCCGGCCATGGCGCGAAGCTCGAAGAAGCAGAACAGGCAATTTATCGAGCTTCGCATTTATCACTTTGCTTCACCGGAGAAGCAGCAGGCTTTCGAGCAGTTTCTCCAGACTGCCGCGGTTCCAGCCTTTAATCGCGCCGGCGCGCGTCCGGTGGGCGTCTTCAAATTGTTCTCGAAGGACAATCCGGATCTGAAGCTGGAGGCCGACAGCACCGATCTATACGTCCTACTTCCGCATAGTTCCGCAGACTCATTGACAGACTTCTCCACTCACCTCGGGGAAGACAAGGTATTTCAAAACGCGGGAGAGGCAATCATCCATGCTCCGAAGTCTGACCCGGCGTACGTTCGCTACGAAAGCAGCCTGATATGGTCGTTCCCACTCTTCCCGCAACTCAAGGTGCCAACGCAGGAACAGAATCGCATAGTGCAGCTCAGAATCTACGAAAGCCATAACAGTGAACGCGCTAGAAAGAAGATCGAGATGTTCAATCAGGGAGGGGAACTGACGATCTTTGCGCGAACAGGAATGACCGGCGTCTTTTTCGGGCAAACGCTAATCGGGTCGAAGCTTCCCAGTTTGACCTACATGCTTTCATTCCCGTCCGAAGACGAGCAGAAGAAGGCGTGGGATACGTTCCGCAATGATCCAGACTGGAAGCGGCTGTCCAAAGCCGATGAGTACAAAGATGCGGTCTCGAATGTGACAAATCTGATTTTACGTCCCGCGGCAGGATCCCAGATTTAAGTCGAGGTTATGGAGTTCTCGCGTTCGGGTACTCAGGCAACGGGTTGGGTTTCCAATCACTGGCCCACTTGGAAGGTGACGGTCCCATCTTGAAAGTGAGTGTCCCTCCGGCAACGATATCGCTGTAGCGCACGACAGGAATGTTCAGTGGTTTGCCATTCAGTTCTGCGGATTGGATGTAGACATTTGTGTCCGAGGCTTCTGGGGCCGAGATGATGAATTGCTTCCCACCGGCGAGATGAATCACTGTCTTGCGAAAAATCGGACTGCCAATCATGTAATCTCCCGAAACAGGATTCACTGGATAGAAGCCCATGGCGGTAAAGATGTACCACGCTGACATCTGACCGCAATCCTCGTTGCCGAGAATTCCTGTAGGAGTATTCGTGTATGCCTCCGTTGCTATCTCACGGACCTTCTTCTGTGTCTTCCAGGGCTGGCCGCTGTAGTCGTAAAGGTATCCGTAATGGTGGCTGGGCTCGTTGTCGTGATGATTGTGTCCGCCCGCGAAGTGTTCGTCGAGCTTGCGATCGTAATTGTCGGTGCCGCCCATGAGTCTGATCAGGCCGGGAATATCGTGCATCGTTGACCAGGTGTAGACCCATTTGTCGCCTTCGGTCCATCCGGCGCCCGGATCGGCCCATGAGCCATCGGAGTTGCGCGCTTGCATGAATCCTGTTTCGGGATTAAAGAGCAATCGGTAGTTGCGCGAACGATTAATAAAGAATTTGTAATCGGTATCTTTTCCCGCGGCTTTGGCGATCTGCGCCACAGCGTAATCGTCGTAGTCGTCTTCAAGACTCGATGAGGCTGACTCTGCGGTTTTGTCGTTCGGAATGTATCCGAGTGTCTTTGCGTATGTCAGACCGGCACGCGCTTCGTACGGTGTATGCGGCTCGCGGTCGTACCACTTACGAGTGGTGTCGCCGTCTGGTGGAGTCATCGCGTCTTTGTATGCCGCTTGATATGCAAGGTTCAGATCGAATCCGCGAAAGCCTTTGTTGATTGCTTCGGCGATCATAGCGTCGGCGTGCGTTCCGATCATGATGTTCGTGTAGGAGGGATTCGGCCATTTCGGCATCCATCCCCCCTCCTGATAATTCTGAAGGAGCGCTTTCACCATATCGTTCACACGCTCCGGAGCGACCAATGTGAGCAGGCTGTGCTCGGCGCGAAATGTATCCCACAGCGAGTACGCGGTGTAAGACACGCCAGGGTGAATCTGATCATCGAAAGCGCTGTAATAACGACCGTATTCGGAGAACAGTCGCGGATAGAGCAGGGAATGGTACAGACCGGTGTAGAAGATGGCCCGCTGGTCGTCTGAGGCCCCGTCGACCCCAATGAGGCCAAGCTTTTTGTTCCACGCCTGCTTCAAGCCATCGCGGAGTGAATCGAAATTCCAACTCGGGATCTCCTTCTGCAGATTGGCTCTGGCCTGGTCGATGCTGATGAATGATGTTCCGACTCGGAGCTCGATTACCCGTTGCTGACTGGGGGCGAAGGTTGCGTACGCACCAGTATTCTCGCCGTTTGCTGTTTGCGCTTCCGCATGTAAGTCCGAGCCTTCATAGGTTCCGCTCTCGCCTGGCGCTTCCCGAAACTGCACTACGAAATATCCTCTGAAATTGGGTAGCGCAAAAGGCCCAAGATGGGCATCCATGCGATCAGGATTGAACCCGCTGATTTCGCGGCGGTCAGAGCTCACCTGCACCAAGCCTTTAATCTTCGGACGTGTTGCCTCTACAAGAACGCTCGCGCGCGAATTCGGCGGAAACGTGAAGCGGAGATAGCCGCAGTGATCCGTCGCCGTCATCTCCGCCTTGATTTCGCGCGAATCCGCTGCCTTCATCAGCACTGAGTAGTAGTAGGGAGTTGCTTTTTCGTCGGCATGAGTGAAGCTCAGCTTGCGAGCCTCCGGAGTCGTCTTAATATCGTCCAACTCAGGAATGATGGTCACGTAGCCAAAGTCGCCCATCCAGATGGCAGGCTGATGTGTGCCAATGAATCCTGAAATGCTGGTGTCGCCGTAGTTGTAGGAGGAGATGCTGATCTTGTTCTGCCGTGTCTGCGCCGTCCAGTTCGTCATGCCGAATGGAGTAGTGACCAGCGGCATCGTCCCACCATAGTCGCTGCCTGGTCCGGCGGTTCCGATGTAAGGATTCACCCAATCAACAGGAGTCTTCGCCGTTTCTTGCGCACTGAGCGAGCCGGTGATAACACCGAGGACACATAGGAACCACAACGATAGCTTTGTCATGATGAGTAGTTGGTCTGCAAGAAATAGGGTGGAAATTTCAACGAGTTACGCTCTCATCCTGAAGGCCTTCCTTTGGCCGAAGGATCTCCCGCGATCTTTCCTACTAGAATGCAATCACTTGGCTCCTAAGTATTGTATTGGTCGAGTTCGTGGTTAAGGAGCCGCACAAACAGAATTTGAGTCCTCAGCATCGCGGGAGATACTTCGCGCAACAGAAGAGCTTCAGGATGACAGACTCACGATCACATTGCCCCAAGGCAGCGATAGGAACCTCAAACCCTGATGAAGATCTGTTTGCGATACATCACCCAGGCGACCAGGAAGAACACCAAAACGAAACTGATGCTCCACGCCAGCGAACCAAGATAAGGATCGCTGATATGCGCGAACGAGCTTTCATAGAGGATGTTCTTGATTGATTCCCCATGGATGTGGTGCCGATGGAGAGCTGTTTCTGCCCAACTGGCGAGGAAGTATATCCCCAGCGGGTTTACGCCAAACATAATGAATGGCACGCTCCAGCCTTTCCATCCGCGGACATCGACTGCCCAATAGCACAAGCCGAAGATGAACAAGGCGAATCCTGCAGTGAAGAGAACATACGAACTGGTCCAGATCATCTTATTAATCGGGAACCACAGGTTCCAAATCTCTCCCGCGATCAACCCGACGGCAGCGCCGGCAAACAGTCCTGCAAGCTTCTGAATGTGTGTTCTGGCCGAGCGCATCCATTCGCCAGTGAAGATGCCAAGGAGGCAGGTCGCAATTGAAGGAATCGTGCTCAGAATGCCTTCAGGATCGAAGCGGTGCGCGATCCAAAGGTGGTTGTAGATCAGGCTGCGATCGATGTAGCCAACCAGATTCCCATCCATCGTTAGAACGCCCGCACCGATTCCAGGCACGGGCACGCGTGTGAGCAGCAGCCAGTAGACGAGGAGCAACGCTCCAGTAATCACCGCACGCGCGACTCGTCCTGTGTAGAGGAAGATCGCGGAGGCGATTAGATAGACAACTGCGATTCGCTGTAACACCCCAGGAATTCGCGCCGTGTGAAGGTCAAATTTTGGATACGCGTAGAGGAACAACCCAAGCGCAAAGATGATTGCGCTCCGTTTCAGGACGTGCAGGAGCAGGTGCTTGCGCGTTTGTCCGCGAGCCGCTCGTGTGCTGAAGGAGAAGACCATCGACACGCCGACAATGAACAGGAAGAAGGGAAAGATGAGATCGGTCGGAGTCCAACCGTTCCACTTAGCGTGTTCGAGTGGCCAATACGTGTGGACACCATCGCCGGAGTTGTTGACCAGGATCATAGCGGCGATCGTCATGCCGCGAAAAACGTCGAGCGAAGTAAGCCGTGTGCTGGCAGGCGAGGAGGGTATGCTCGCGATTGTCGTTTTGGGAATCGTGCTGACAGTTGTCGATGACATCCTTACCTCCCGGTTGCGGTCGCGTTCTGGTTTTCTCCGGTTTGTAGCCAGTGTTCGTAGCG
>CAYZHX010000022.1:14196-36463 GCA_964476905.1 uncultured Terriglobales bacterium | reverse complement strand
CTTTCACGGCGGTAACACGGGTTCAAATCCCGTCGGGGACGCCACTAATACGCTTCCATTTCGAAAAGCTTTCGGATTGAAGTCACGTAGGCACGGGCACAAATGACCGACGCATACACGGGAGAGGTTTTAAGACGGATGGGAGCCGAAATAAAAGCGGCGAATTCTAAACTGCCGCACTGAACCAGCTGGGGCGTTTCGGCGTGAATCGATAGAGAGTGTCAGCATCCGACCTGATAACCACATACTGCAGATGATGCTTCTTGGCAATCGTGATAGCTACAAGGTTGGGCTGCGGGTTCTCGAGTTTCAGGACGCCGACGGGCAGAGTGGCATAGCCAAACTCCCTTACTCCAGAAACCACGAAATCTTCTAGATCCTGCATGTCTATGGAGCAGCCTACGATTCATGCTCCACCAATCACCCACGCCTACTTCCGCCAGTGTCCATTTGGTCCCTTCGAGAGGACCCTCGCCTAACCGGGCAGTGTTTCTCTTAGACCCAGCAGGTACATAAGTCGACTACCCTGCATCACTCACGCCCGAATACGGTGCGGGCAGCCCGAGCGCACGACGATGTTGGCGCATGACGAACTGCTGGTGGGTTTGAATTTCCAAATCGGAACGTGGGCAGGCGGTGCAGAGCAGAATGAATCCGGCTGCGCGGTCTTCAAGAAAGTACGCTATAGCATCACTCGCGTCGAAATCCCCTGGGCGCAGGAGTCGTCCTGCACAGGTGAGGCAGCGACCCTGATGGCAGATTGACGGCAGTTCAATTCCGGCCTCGTGTGCGGCATCCCAGATGTGCTCATCTTCGCCGACGTCCAATTCGCGTATGGAGCCATCGCGCAGGTGAAGCTTTATGCGGTGCGTTCGGACATGGCTCATTTTCCGAAGCTAGCCGCTGTGAGAAGGGCAGTCAAATGGGATCGAAAGCGGAACCCTGGCGGTAGCCGTTGGACGGGAGATGGCCTCATGGCCAGCCCCGCATCCAAGGATGAAGCCCCATCGCGTACTCGCGACGGTTCTGTTTAGCGCGGATTCGCCGAAGCGTCCCCGTTGGCTGCGGGATTATTCGCGCTTGGGTTTTGCGAGTTGTTCGACTGATTGTTCTGGTTGCTCTGCGGATTCGAACTGTTGCTTGCCGGATTGCCACCGAGTGTGCTCGAGTTCGGGCTGTTTGAAGCCGTGCCGTGCCCGCTCACGGTGATGCGGTCTTTCACCCGACGATTGCCGGCGAATGAACTTGCTATGCGGTGAGCGGTCTGCTTTTCTTTGCCGGTTTGTACAGCACCGCCGAGTTCAATCGTGTTGTCAGTCACGTTCACGCTGAGCGAATTGTTACGTAGCGTGGGCTCGTTCTGCAGCGCGTTTTGTATTTGGCTCTGCAGCGTGGCGGTGTCGTTAATGCCAACACCGGTTGTTGCCATGCTGGGAGCTGCAGGTCCGGCTGCGTTTGTGCCGATTGCGCTGGACTGCGTGGGCGTAGTGGACTGAGCCGTACTCCCCAGAGGCGCCGTGGCGGGACCGGCCACGCCGCCGCTTGTGCTGGGGGTGCTCGTGGCCGACGGTGCTCCGGTGGAAGTTTGTCCCGCCATGTTTGCTTCGCCGGAGGCGTTGCTCTGCGGCATACTCGAGGCGTTCTCTCCGCTCGCTGCGCTACCCGAAGCTTGCGCTCCTGTGGTTGGAGCGGCTGGATTTCCAGCCGTAGTTGAATGTTGAGCGGTCGTTGATGTCTGCTGCGCGCTCTGGGGATTGGGGGTTTGCGAAGGCATAGTGCTCGCATTCGCAGACGATCCTGTAACTGACGAAGCCTGGCTGTTTGGATTTGTGCTGATCGCCCTGGTGTCCCCGTTGGGCAGACTCGTCCCGCCAGACGTCGACATACTCTCGGTGCGAGGGGCCGATACGGAGCCGCCCGTACTCACGTCCTGTTGGTTGTTGTTCTTGCTGGCAGAGGCGCCTGCGCTCGGATTCACCGTGAGCTGCTCTTTCACGTGCTTCACGCCGGAGACTGACTTCGCAAGATCTTCCGCGCGCTTCTCGTCGGCCTTCGAGGCGACGGTTCCGGTGATCAGCGCGGTGCCGTTCGTAACCGATGCCTGGACGTTGACGAAGGCCGGGTCCTGGCCGAGCTTGCTCTGAAGCTGCTGCGTGAGGTTAGCGTCCTCGGCGCCTGATTTGGAAGACACCGACGAAACATTGTCTGTGTTATCGATTTGCGCGTTCGCTGACGTCGACGAGTTCTGTGAATTTGTATCTTGTGCGACCGTGAACGGCACGAGCGCCGCTGCCAGCGTGAATACAAGAATTAAGTCGATCTTTTTCATGGCTCCTGCTCCGTTCTCCTCTGCTCCGTGTTCCTGCACACTTGTACCCTTACGGGGATGCGAAAGGAGCAGAACTGGTTGGGTGGAAAAGCTGCCGTCCAACCATGGAACACGGGGGGGAGAAAGAAGAGGCGCGAGCCAAAGCACGGTTTCGTGGCTTCCTCCTTTATGAACTTCGCCTTCACGCGCTTTTTAACCGGAATTCAGCTAGCAACGGAAGATGGTCAGAAGCCATGAGCGAAAGTCGCGTGCGCACCAGCTCAAAATGGACTAACTCCAATTGATCGTCGTAATAGATGTGATCGAGTTCGAGCAGGGGCAAAGGACCAGGAAAGCTACCTCGCTTTCGTTGATGCTGGCGTAAATGGATTTTGCGAAATTGTTTTGCCATCAGCTCAGAGGTAACGCCGCGCGTCCACTCGTTAAAATCGCCCAGGATCACGCGAGGGCCCGCGTGCCCGGCGCGATTGAGCATTCGATCGCTCAGCATCAAGGGGCCTTGGGCGCGACGTTCGAGGTAGCTGGTGCCCAAATGAACGTTGAAGACGTGCAGCAGCGCACCGCCGTCGAGACGGAGATCACTGCGCAGACATCCGCGTGGCTCGCGATGTTGCCAGGTGATGTTGTAGTTTTCGCTATGTGCAACTGGGAGTCGCGTGAGAGTGGCGTTGCCATAATCTGCGCCGTGCAGGTCGCGATTACGTCCGAAGAGCACTCTGTATTCATTTCCGATCGCTTCACAAATCTCTCGAGCTTGGTTGGGGCGTCCTACGGCAGAGCCATCGACGACCTCCTGCAGGGCGACGCAGTCCGCGTCAAGCGGAGCAAGCACCCGAGCGATGCGTTGGGGCGAGACGTGGCGGTCCCATCCTCGGCACTTGTGAATGTTGTAAGTAACCAGGCGGATCGTGCTCGCCATTATTGTTGCCGCTGAAAGAACCAGCCGACACTCTCAAAGGCCCGTTCCCAAACTGGGCGACTTTTCCAATCCTGATAAGTAACTCTGCGGCTCTGAGTGAGATCGTTTTCGAAATCGGATGTGAGCCTAGCTGCTAAGCCGGGATCGCGTGCGGCGAGGTTGACCTCGTCGTTGATGCCGAAGGAGCGGTTGTCGAAATTTGTCGATCCAATGACCGCCCATAGCCCATCGACGACCATGACCTTGGCATGGATCATCGTCGGCGTGTACTCGAAGATGTTTGCTCCGGCCCGGAGTAAGTCGCCATAGAGAGCGCGGCTAGAATTGCGCGTCATTGCGTGATCGCTCTTGCGTCCCGGAGTGATGATCTTCAGGTCAACTTTACGATCTTTAATGGCGCGCAGCATTTCTTCGCGAATCGAGCCGTCAGGAAGAAAATACGGCGTCGTGATGTAAATGGATTTCCTCGCTGAGCGAATCAGCGCCTGATAGAGAATGTGTGCGCGAGTTGAGCCGCCAAAAGAAGGAGTGCTGTCGATTACCAGCGCACGACCGCTTCCATTTTGCTGCGGGATGGGAAAATATTCTGCTCCGGCGAGAATCTCTCCAGAAGAATTGAGCCAGTTTTCCAGAAATACGCTCTGTAGGCCCTCGACGGCTTCTCCGTGTACGCGGCAGACAGTGTCGCGCCATCGCGGCTGTTTGTGTTCCGGAAAGAGCCATTGATCGTCGATGCCGGCGCCGCCGATAAATCCTACTTCGCCGTCGACGATTAGCATCTCGCGATGCGTGCGATTGTTCACACGCGTCCAGTTGTTCCAGCGGAGAGGGTGATACCACTCCATCTTCCCACCGGCTTCAGTGAGTGGCTTGAAGTAGCTCTTGGGAGTCCTGAAGCTGCCAAGGGCATCAACTACTACGCGCACCTTTACGCCTGAACGCGCCCTCTCAGCGAGAGCGTCGAGAAATTGCCGCGCTACTCGGCCGCGATGAAAAATGTACGCTTCCAAATTGATGTTGTTCTTTGCGGAGCGAATCGCGTCAAGTTCGGCATTGTAGAAGTTCTCGCCATTCGGCAGCACGTCAATTGCGCCAGCGTGCTGCAGCTTAGTGTCCGTAATGGCTTCGAGCTGACGAGCGAATTCCTCAGATTCAACGGAACCGTCGGGAGTTTGAGCCAGATGATATTTCGGCGCCGGCTGCAGGAGAACAATTAGCGCCCACCCAATCGCTAAGATGAGGACAACGATTCCAAGCGTGCTCATGTGATGATGTCGATGAAAAGCCCGGCGTCCCTTGGTTACTTTGAAGCTGTGCTGGTGCGGAGTAGCTGAATTAGCCGCGGGCGATGCCATGCGAGGTTTGATGCCGGGCAGAGTTGGAATGTACGCCGCGGAGATTTCGAGTCACCAAAGGAAAAAACGTTGCACACGGAGGAGACGGAGTCACAGAGGAGCTTCACGAGTCGTTCTTCGGATTGGATTGGCGTCTATCGAGCGAGCAAGAAATGCGGGACTTTGAACGAATTCGTGCCGCATTAGCTGGCTCGGGAGAACTCTGCAACGCGCTCACAGTTTCTCGAAGTTGATCTTCCTCTGCGTCCTCCGTGTCCTCCGTGTTAAATCTTTTTTCCCCTTTCTGCTGCATCAGCTCATTTCTTCGCGATGATATTTTCGTTTTTTCGCTACACTGTCGAGCAGAACACATGGGAGATGCTGCCTGATGCGAGTAGCTGTTTTGCGTGAAACGCTGCCGGGAGAAGCCCGTGTAGCTCTTGTGCCCGAGTCGGTGAAGAAGCTGGCCGCAGCCAAGAATGAAGTGTGGATCGAAGCCGGGGCTGGAGAAGCTGCCGGGATTAACGATCGCGACTACGAAGCCGTAGGCGCCAAGGTCACCACCGATCGCACGCAGTTGCTTCCTGCGGCGGAGGTGCTGGTGTGTGTGCAGCGCCCGAGTCCTTCGTACATGGCGGCGATGCGGCCGGGGTCGGTCGTGCTTGGGTTTCTTCGTCCTTTAGATGAACCTGCAGCGCTCGAGCCTGCTGTTGGGTTGAAGCTCACGACCTTTGCGGTTGAATTAATTCCTCGTATCACGCGCGCTCAAGCGATGGACGCGCTGTCGTCGATGGCTACAGTTGTCGGATATAAAGCAGTGCTCCTCGCAGCGACTCAGCTTCCGCGCATGTTTCCCATGCTGATGACCGCCGCAGGCACAGTAATACCAGCAAGGGTTTTGGTGCTCGGAGCTGGTGTTGCTGGATTGCAGGCGATCGCAACGGCCAAGCGGCTTGGTGCGGTGGTCGAAGCGTACGACGTGCGTGCCGCAGCGGGCGAGCAGGTGAAATCGCTCGGCGGTACATTTCTCGAAGTAGATCTCGGTGGCATTGCAACAGAAGACGCCGGAGGCTATGCGAAAGAGCTCACGCCCGAAGCTCTCCAACGCGGACGTGATTTGATTGCGAAGCACGCGCGTAATGCCGACGTGATCATCACTACAGCTGCCGTTCCCGGTAGACGCGCTCCGCTCATGATGAACGACGATGCTGTGCTCGCGATGAAGCGAGGTTCCGTAATCGTGGATCTGGCCGCGCCGACCGGAGGCAACGTGACACTGAGCCGGCCCGATGAGACGGTAGTTACACACAATGGGGTCACCATTCTCGCGCCGCTGAATCTCGCGGCGACGGTTCCCTTCCATGCGAGCCAGCTCTTTTCGCGCAACATGACTTCGTTTCTGCAGTTGCTCAGCAAAGATGGCCAGCTAAACATCAACATGAGCGACGACGTGGTTGGGCCTTCGTGCGTAACGCATCAGGGACAGGTAGTGAATTCGCGTGTCGCTTCGTTGTTGGGTGAACCGGTAGGTAGATAGCAGGAGGAGCATGGAGAATCTGGTTTTCGATCCGCGAGTGCTGATGGGCTCGCTTTACGTGTTCGCGCTTGCGGCGTTTCTTGGGTATCAAGTGATTTCACGCGTTCCGCCGTTGTTGCATACGCCGTTAATGTCGGCGACAAACGCACTTTCGGCGATCTCGGTGGTCGGCGCGATCGTGGTGGCCGGTCGCCATAACGCGAATCCATTCAGCACCTGGCTAGGATTCATCGCCGTCATTTCTGCGTCAATCAACGTGATCGGTGGATTCCTCATTACGGACCGCATGCTGAAGATGTTCAAGCGCGAGATTCCGACGAAGCCTGCGGATAAGGGGAAGGCGAAGTGAACATCTACATCGAGTTCACGTACCTTGCGGCTTCGATTCTGTTCGTCTTCGGTCTCAAAGGATTAACACATCCCGATTCGGCACGACGCGGCATGCTGCTCGCAGCCGCAGGCATGACGGCCGCCATCGTCGGCACGCTGTTCAATCCTGACATCGTTACATTTCAGTGGATCTGGATTGGTCTGCTGATCGGAGGCGTGATCGGCGCCGCGATGTCAATCTGGATGCCGATGACTGCGATGCCCGAACGAACTGCGCTCTCACACGCGTTTGGTGCGCTGGCCGCGGCACTTGTCGGCGCCGCCGAATATGCAAATTACGGCGGCAGGATGGGACCGATGAAGGTTGGAGCCCTGGGCTTCGAAATCATGCTGGGCTGCCTCACCTTCACCGGAAGCTTGATCGCATTCGGAAAGCTTTATGGCGTCATCAAAGGCACGCCGATCACCTTCAAGGGCCAGAACATTTTCAATATGGGCCTGCTGCTGGTGATGGTGGGCTGCTTTGTTTACTTGGACTTCAACACCAGCGCAGCTTTGTCGTTCTACACCATGATGGCGCTGGCGTTCGCCTTTGGCGTGCTGCTCGTGATTCCGATCGGCGCAGCGGACATGCCGGTGGTGATGTCGCTACTGAATTCCTATGCGGGCCTGGCAGCTGCGGCTACGGGATTCGTACTGGGAAACAACGTCTTGATCATCGCCGGCACGCTGGACGGATTCTCGGGGTTCATCCTTTCCGTCCTGATGTGTCGCGCCATGAATCGCTCGATGAATAACGTGTTGTTCGGCGCATTTGGCTCCGTTTCCCACGCTGCAGCCGCAGGCGCAACCGGAACCATGCGCGAAGTTGGAATGGATGACGTTGCTGTCCAACTCGCTTATGCAAAGCAAGTCGTCTTCGTTCCCGGATATGGAATGGCCACGGCGCAAGCCCAGCACGCAGTCCGCGAACTGGCTACTGTGCTCGAAGGACGGGGCGTGACGGTTAAGTTTGGTATCCATCCGGTAGCCGGGCGCATGCCGGGACACATGAACGTGCTGCTCGCCGAGGCCAACGTTCCCTATTCATTGCTCTACGAAATGGACCAGATCAATCCTGACCTGCCGCAGACCGACGTCGCCGTCGTAATCGGAGCCAATGACGTTGTGAATCCCGATGCCCGCGACAATCCCGGTAGTCCCATTGCGGGAATGCCAATTATTGAAGTCGATCGCGCGAAATCGGTGATCGTGTTGAAGCGCGGCAAGGGCAAGGGCTTTTCAGGACTGGAGAATCCACTGTTCTTTAAGCCTGTAACCGGAATGCTTTACGGCGACGCGAAGTCGTCCATCACTGGCCTCACTCAGGCGGTTCAGGAGGTTTAGAGAGATCCGAGCGCCTCACGTGCCGCTGCGAACCTGCGCCAGATGAAAAGCGATCGTTCCCCAGAAGGCGCGCAGGCGCATTTGCACCGCCATGCGCTTCTGGTCGTCGGAATACCAGATCCACACCTTGCCTTTTCCCTTTTGTGGACCGTTCAGGGCTTCTGCGCTCACGCGAATGGTGTTGTATGAGCCGGAAGGTGCCTTTACCTTTTCGCGCCCTTCGACCGTCACTTCGATGTCGGCTGCCTTGCCTCCATCACTGCTCGGAAATCTGAATTTCGTTCCTTGCTGCAGCGGCTGCGAAGCGACATAAAGGGCCGCCGAGACCGTGTTGGTGACGCAAGGTGGAATGTCGTTCTCTTCGTGCTTCTGATTCTTTGCGCGAATGTTTCGCTCGTCGAGAATCGCCTTGCGCGCATGGTAATCGTAATGCACGCTGGTCTCAACTCGGCGGAAACCTTCTTCGGTGTGCTTGATGAGTTGAAGGGCGCAGTTGGATTGAGGATTGAAGAAGGTTTCAAGCTTGTCCTGAACGTGATAAAGAAGCGCGACCGCTCCAGTCGAGTCGGCTGTTACCACGACGTGGCGCTCTCCGTTCACGGTGTCAAAGTGAACCACTGTGGTTCCCGCCGTGAGCAGACGCCAGTCGACTGCATAGGTGAACGTCTGTCCTTCGGGAAAGCGCCAATCTGCAATTGGCGGACTGACTTTGGAGTCGGTGATTGGAGCGGAATCGGGAGCTGCGCTGCCGGAAGATGGTTTCGTGGACTGCGGCGCTTGCCAAGCCAGAGCCAGGGCTGATATCAGGAAGAGGGCTCCGGGAATGAATCGACGTGTGATTCGCCTCAGGAGCGCGTCGGAGCCAGACTGGAATCTTCCTCTCAGGCGTTTTTCACCATCAGCATTTTCACAGCGATGGCCAGCATCATCAGTGCGGCTCCTATCAGAGCATTGTACTCGCGATGTCTGAGGTACAACTCGCGTGAAAAATCCGCCGTAATGCTCTCTCCCGACCAGCGCGGCAGAATGCGCGGAACGCGCCGGGCGTACAGTTCAAAATCGGGAAATGTGGAACGCAGAAACGATTCTTCGCTCCGGATAACGGGCACGTATACAGCAACAAAAAATACGATGAGGACAATCCAGATCCACCAGGAGCGCGCGGCAATGGCAAAACCTACCGCAATCAGAATCGAGCCGAGATACAGAGGATTGCGCGTGTAGCTATATGGACCTGAGGTCGCGAGCGCCTCGTTCTTTCTTAGCTGACCCGAGGCCAGAGCGCGCACTGCGAGTCCGGCAGCAACGAAAACACAGCCGATGATCATCGTGACAATGCTCGGATGTGCCAGCCAGAGATAGATCACCGCAAACGCAAACCCAAGCGGCACGCGAATGCGGCGGGCAACGCGCTGCCATCCGCGCTTTGAGCTCATGCCGTGACTCCCAGCAAACTCAGAGCTGCCTCAATGACCTGTTCAACCGTGATGTTCAGTAACCCCGCCTCAGGCTCTCGATGTCGCGTGTGATCGCGCTTGCTCACTGGACTGCGGAGCACGACGTATCTTCCACTGTAGGGACCATTGCGCGCCGGATCGGTAGGGCCAAAGATTGCTACCACTGGAATTTCCAGCGCCGACGCTAAGTGCACCGGACCGGTATCTCCGCCTGCGCAAAGCGCTGCCCTTCGTGTGAGAGCGATCAGTTGCGGAATGGAACATTCCACTACTCGCGCACAAGAATCACTGTCGCTGCAGACTGCCTTCGCCAGACCCAATTCTCCGGGCCCCGCGTTAACCAACGACTGAACACCATGTCTTCCCAAATGACGGGCGAGTGCCGAGTAGCGTTCAGCAGGCCAGCATTTTGCTCCCCAGCCGGCGCCGGGATTGATCAGCGCGAACTGAGGGGACACGTCGGCAAGCAGCCGGTCGGCCCATGTCTCCGAAGCAGATGAAGTCGGAAACGGCGGTGGCTCGGGATCGATCGTTCTTCCCACAGCTGCCGAAACCGTCTCGGCTCCTTGATCGACCACGTGCCTTGCGGGGGTGTGAGCTTTCACGTTATAGAACCACCGCGCCGGAAGCTCACGCGGCTGGCCTGCTCCTGCAATCACCTTTGCGCCAGCGACTCGCGCCAGGAGAGCGGAACGAATCGCGCCCTGCAAATCGATGACGTGATCGTACTGAATTGTTCGTAGAGATGATCGAAGAGCCCGGAGTTCTGTGACTGTTGAGGAGGAAAACGGCGCTTTTCGCCAGCGTCGCATATGAACTTTGTGTACGACGTTTGCCAGCGGCTGTTCCGGCGAGAGAGCTGAAGAGGCCGCCTCTACGGAGGTCAGCAGCGGCGCCCAACGTTCTTCAATGGCCCAGTCAATTTCTAAATCGGGAAACGCACGGCGCAGTCCCGCGACCGCCGGCATTGCATGGATAATATCGCCCATCGCGCTGAGGCGAACAATGAGGACTCTCATTCGCAAAGAGCCGCAACGAAGAAGTGCACCGCGCATTGTCTCACGACAGCGATTGAGATTGCGCCGTCATGAATTCGGGAAGCCGAGCAGATGAATCCTGTCCTGGATAAAAATTCTTATACCTTACGCCCGGTTTTGCGATCATCCGCGATCACACCGTCGCGGATATAGATTACGCGATGCGCGTACTCGGCGATGTCGTGTTCGTGAGTGACCAACACGATCGTGTTTCCCTGGGAGTGAAGATGATCGAAGAGCGCCATGATTTCGTTTCCAGTTTGGGAATCTAGATTTCCGGTGGGCTCATCCGCGAGGATGATGGAGGGATCGTTCACCAGCGCCCGTGCAATAGCGACTCTCTGACGTTGGCCGCCGGAAAGCTCATTGGGCTTGTGCATCATGCGCGGTTCGAGATCGACTTTGCGCAGCGCTTCCTTCGCCCGGCGAATGCGCTCTTCGGAAGGCGTTCCGTTGTAGATCAGCGGAAGCTCGACATTGTGCAGCGCCGTAGCGCGTGCAAGCAGGTTGAAGGTCTGAAAGACGAATCCGATTTCTTTATTCCTGATTCGGGCAAGCTCGTCATCGTCGAGTTCGCTGACGAGGTGGCCGTTGAGCCAGTACTGACCCTTGCTCGGGCTATCGAGACAGCCGATCAGGTTCATCAGTGTCGATTTCCCGGAACCCGAAGGACCCATGATGGCGACGTATTCGTTGCGCTTGATGTCGATGTTGACTCCGCGCAACGCGTGGACCTGCTGTTCGGAACCCATATCGTAGGTCTTCCACAGGTCCTCAACCTTAATAATGGTAGAGGTCGCAGGCCGAGTGCTAATCGGCTCCATCGTCGTCAGTTCTGCCATTTGCGTCGCCATTCCGGTCTCCTGCATGTCAGTTACGGGGAGACCAAAAACCTGGTTCCCCAATATTGGACGAAAACACCCCTATCACGCTATAGACGTTCCAAATTGGGGAGAGTTACTAGGAGTTGTCGTCCTTCTTTGCGACAGTATTATCGACTTTCACCTTCGCGCCGATTTTCAGCGTGCGCAAGATCTTGTAGCTGCCAGTTACGATCTCCTGCCCATCGTTGAGTCCTTTCGTGACTTCAACATCGGTTGCGCCCTGGATCCCCGTCTCCACCGGCTTGAAATCGACCTTTTTCGTGTTTTTATCGAGTATGAACACGCCCTGAACTTCTTTCTTATTCTTCGCGTCCTGAGCCGGTGTTTGCGTCGACGGAGCGGACGACTTCTTCTTGTCCAGAGCTGCACGCTGTGCATCCAGCTCGCCCTGCGTGCGGACGGTCAATGCCTGAATCGGGATTGCCGTCACGTTGCTCTTACTCGCGGTCGTGATCTTCGCCGTGGTTGAAAAGCCCGGACGCAGGTTCGCCGGCGGATTATCGACCGTGATTACGACCTTGAAATCTTTCGCTTCCTGCGTGCCAGCGGTCGTCTGAGAAGTCGCAACACCAGATGATCGCACCAATGCCTGGTCGCCAATCTCGGTCACATGACCGCTGAATGTCTGGTCCGGCATGGCATCGATGGTCACTTCGGCTGGTTGGCCCAACTTGACGTTCACGATGTCAGTCTCGTCCACTCGCACTTCGGCGGTGACGACCGACATATCCGCGAGCGTCATTAGCGTGCTGCCCGGCGAATTCTGAATGCCGACCACCACGGTTTCGCCTTCGCGCACGGGAAGATTCGTCACTATCCCATCGAACGGGGCAACGTACTCGGTCTTGCCAAGAATATCTGTGAGCTTGTGTAGAGTGGCGTTAGCCTGCGTGACGCGACCAGAACTGGAGGCCTTCTGGGCCTTCATCTGTGCCAGCTTGGCCTCGGACTCTTTCAGCGTTGCCGCGGAGACGTCGTAAGCTGCCTTCTTCGCGTCGAAGTCAGACTTCGCGATGAGCTGGCTTTGATAGAGTTGCTTGGCGCGGTTGTAGTCGAGCGTCTTCTGCTCGAGGTCGGCCTTGCCGCGGGCGATGTCGGCGATCCCGGTTTCGATGGCAGCGTTGGAGGCGTCCAAATCCATTTGCGCCGTCTCGATGCTGGCGCGCTGGGCGTTTACATCGGCGGCGCTCTGCACGTTCTCAAGCTGAGCCAGCTTCTGCCCCTTCTTAACCGTGTCGCCTTCTTTTACGTATAGCTTGGTGATTTTTCCGAAGCCTTGTGCGCCGATGTTGACGTAGGTCTTGGCTTTGATCTCACCCGAGCCGGTCACCACGCTGGAGAGGTCTTCATGCGTGACTTTGGATGTCGTCACGCTGACCACATTACTCTGACTGCCGCGGACACTGAGGGTGACCAGCGCGGCAAGCACCAGCACGACGGCGATCGCAATGACGATCTTCTTAGTGTTGTTCCGCGGCTTGCGCTCCGGAGTGGGGCTGTAGGTTGAACCCACCGTCGGGCGAGTATCAGTAATGGGCAGGTCAATCGTGCGCGTTTCGGCCATGCATCCTCCAGGCAGTGTTACGCCAACTCAGGAAGAAAAGTTTCTTGTCCCTGCAATCGCCCTGAACGCACGCCCGCGAAGGACCTGCGGCCGCCTTGGCCGGTTTTCCGTCGTGGTACCAACGAGCGCCGATGTCGAGTCGAGGGCTTCGCCGAAGCCGAAAACCCACGCGGGGGTGCGCGTCGGTCCCAGAAGGGATCCTTCGGCTGAAACAGGCGAGAGGGAACTCAACTTGCCGGGAACGCTCATTATAGCGTGAGTTATAGCAGAATTGGCAGGTAAACTTGCGTCCAAAGACGCTTGCATTTCGTACCAGTTAACGCAACTTTGCTTGCTCCGGCTCAGAGATGCGCCTAAAATAATGGTGCTCATCGTGTATTTTCAGGAGTAGTTCGTACCATGTCTTCCTCAGCTCTTCGTCGCTTCACGTCTGCTCTTCTGTTTTCAATCCTGATGGTGGTTCCGGTCCTGCTCGGCGCGCAAACCTCAGCTGATGTCTCCACCGACAAATCGTCAGCCACACCGAAGACAGACACCAAAGCCGGCTCGCAGGATTCCAGTTCTCCCGATGTGGACAAACGCAATCGGCAGTTGACCGATAAAGAGAAGAAAGAGCGCGAAAAAGCTTTCAAGAAAGAAGTTGGCGCGGTCTACAAGAAGTGGCTTGACGAAGATGTTCGTTACATCATCACCGATGAAGAGCGCGCGGCATTCAAGCAGCTATCGAACGACGAAGAACGCGACAACTTCATTGAGGCTTTCTGGGCGCGTCGCGATCCCACTCCTGACACCGTCGAGAACGAGTTCAAAGAGGAACACTACGCGCGCATAGCGTACGCGAACGAGCATTTCGCTGCGGGCATTCCCGGATGGAAGACCGATCGCGGTCGTATTTACATCATGTACGGCAAGCCAGACGAAATCGATTCGCACCCGAGTGGCGGCACATATGAGCGTCCGCAGGAAGAAGGCGGCGGCGAAACCTCGACTTATCCGTTCGAGGATTGGCGGTATCGGTATCTTGAGGGTGTCGGACAGGAAGTGATCATCGAGTTCGTCGATACGTGCATGTGCGGTGACTTCCACATGACCATCGATCGCTCAGAGAAAGACGCTCTCAAGTATGTTCCCGGAGCGGGACTCACGCTGTATGAGCAGATGGGACTTGCCAACAAGGCTGATCGTTTCACCGGTGGCCTGGAACAGTTGGGCGCTGGTCCATTCAATCAGAATCTGCAGAGCAAGCAATTCGATCGTCTCGAGCAGTTCGCGAAGTTAAATCGCCCTCCTGCCATCAAGTTCAAGGATCTTGAGGAAGTTGTCACATCCAAAGTTCGCTACAACTTGCTCCCGTTCGATGTACGGGCTGACTTTGTACGCGTGACCAGCGACACCGTTCTCGTTCCGATCATGCTCCAGGTCAAGAAGAAGAACGTCACTTACGTCAACAAGGACGGCATCGAGCGCGGCACGCTGAACATCTTCGGTCGTGTCACAACGCTCACCGGGCGCATCTCCCAGACCTTCGAGGAAACCATTCAGGATGATCAGCCGCCGGAGCTGCTGCCGAAGGTTCTTGAGAGCTCCGACGTGTACTCTAAGTCGCTGCCGCTACGTCCCGGCCGTTATCGTTTTGACATCGTAGTAAAGGATGTCAACGGCGACCGCATGGGTACCTGGTCTCGCGGTCTCATAGTTCCCGACATGAGCGACGACAAGGGTCTCACTTCATCAACGCTCATTCTTGCCGATGTGATGGAAAAGGTCCCATCGAAGGACGTAGGCAAAGGAATGTTCGTGCTCGGATCGACGAAAGTTCGTCCGCGCATGGATACCGAAGGTACGCCGGCGAAGTTCAAGCGCGATCAGAAGCTCAATTTCTGGATGCAGGTCTATAATCTCGGGATTAACGATCAGAATAAGAAGTCTTCGGCCCAATTTGAGTACGACATCGTCAACACGGCGACGAAGCAGCCGGTGCTGCACGCCGTAGAAACAACCGATCAGATCGGCAATACCGGAGATCAGGTGACACTCGAGAAGAGCATGTCCCTGGCGAGTCTCGAACCGGGAACGTACGAGCTGACGGTGAAAGTGAACGACAATATCTCCAAGCAGTCGATTGCCCCCACTGCAAAGTTCCTCGTTCAGTAGGGACTAGAAGTCCGGGGCTGTCCGGACGGCAATCGGCAGAGAAGTTTCGCGGTACCCGCTTGGGTTCCGCGGAGCTTCGATCAGGGGTGGAACATGGCAAACCGGCTTCTGTGGTTGGTTGTGCTGTTAGGCGCAGCGCTACCGGTGTGCGCTGCCAGCCCGGGCTCCATCTCCGGCACCGTCAAGAGTGCCGAAGGAATTCCCCAAATGGGAGCGCTGGTCGAGATCTTTGCCGCCGGCGCAATGCAGCCTTCCGTCGCTTTTACAGGCCAGACAGGCGTCTACCAGGCCGCCAATCTGCCCCCAGGCAATTACCGCGTGAAGGTCACCGCTGCGTCATTCCTTCCTTCCCTGATTGAAAACGTGATGGTACGCTCCGGCGGCCGCGCAGTGATCAATGTCACCCTCAGCACGCTCGCCCAGGCGATCCGCCTCATTCCGCCGCGGCAGACGTCTGCTCAGGACCAAGACGACTGGAAGTGGATTCTTCGCTCCTCCGCTCAGCGTCCGATATTGCGATTCGACGACCAGCAGGGATTCGTTCTCGCCAGCTCAGCCACTGAAACTCACGATCCGCACGCGGTCACTGGCCGTGTAGCTTTCGTGGCGGGCTCGCAAGCCGACGGTTTCGGCAGCGCTCCTGACTACGGCACCAGCTTCAACGTTCAACAACCACTGTTTACCTCCGACAGCATCTCTTTCACCGGTCGCGTGGGAGACGGCAATGGCCAGCCCGCCGGCGTAATTCGCACCAGCTACAAACACCAGTTCGCAAATGGCGACACACCTACGGTTGCGGTTACATTGCGTCGAACGGCTCCCTCCGGAACGGCAATTACAAACGCGCTGAACTCAGTTGCGTTCACGTTCTCGAATACCACGCGATTGGCCAATCTGATCGATCTGAACTACGGCAGCGAGGTGCAGGACGTTCAGTTCATCCGCCACATCAGCGGTGTGCGTCCCTTTGCAAGCGCCGGAATGCATCTGGGTAAGAACACGCTGGTTGAATATCGCTACGCGACGGCTGAGCCGTCCAGCCCATTCGATCGCGCGCTCGACAATGGCGACGGCTCTGCTGTTCCCGTTCCCAGAATCTCTGTAGTGGCCTTTGCTCCCGCTCTCGAGCGAGATCGCCACCAGGAAGTAGCAGTCTCGCGCAAACAGGGCGACACAAAGTTTCAGGCAGCCGTCTTCTTCGATCGCGTTTCCAACATCGCGCTAACAGGCTCCGGCGATGTTTCCTCGATTGCTTCAGATGTAATCCCGGATGTCTCCTCAGACACCTTCACCTTGAACGGTGGCAATCTCGAGACTCACGGCGTTCGCGTAGTTGCCGAGCACACTTTCTCTCCTGAGCTGACCGCGCTTCTCGACTACGCTTACGGCGGTACCGTCACAGCTCCCGAAGCCACTGCGAACGGCTCGTGGGACGATCTTCGCCATGAGCTGCGCGTCGAAGACGCGCACGCGGTCACAGCGAAGCTGAATGGCACGGTGCCCGAGATGGGAACACGCTGGTCGGCATCGTACAAATGGACAAGTACCAACGCCGTCACACCCGTCGACCTCTTTAACGCCTCCCCGGGCCAGGCCGATCCTTACTTCAGCGTCGTCATTCGCCAACCCCTGCCCGGAGGCGCGTTCTTCCCCGGCCACATCGAAGCACTGCTCGACGTCCGCAACTTGCTCGCCCAGGGCTATCGCCCATTTTTGAGCCCGGATGGTCGTACGCTGTATTTGGTGCAATCCGCCCGAGCGCTGCGGGGCGGACTGGCCTTCACGTTCTAGACAGAACCGCCGGCCGTAGCCGGTGGCCGGAGGTGGCCGAGTGGCCAGCTCCGGGTGGAACGACATTGCCTGCAAAGATGGGGTAACGCAGCCGCAAAACGAGCGGATTCCCTACCGGCTACCGTCGACGTTCCGTTCCAACAAAACCGGCACCACCATCCAACCCGAACGTGAGTAGCTGAATCCCAAGCTGCTGAATCCAGAGCTGCACGTTGTCATTGGGTTCGTAGGTCTAGTTTTTGGGAAACCGGCTCATGTTTCGGCCCTCAGTTTTTCTCCTCTGGCTCGCTGCCCTCGTCGCTCCGCTTTCGCTTATAGCTCAAACAGCTCCCTCGGACTTCAGCTTTGTTCTCCTGCCCGACACGCAAAACGAAGCCCAGTACTTTCCCAACGTTTTGTCCAGTCAGACGCAGTGGATCGTGAACAACAGCAAGCAGTTGAATGTTCAGGCAGTGCTTGGGCTGGGCGATATCGTAAACAACGGCACCGATGTCACCCAGCAAACCAACGCCGACCTTGCGATTCGGCAGCTCGACAATGCTGGTATTCCCTACTTCCTTGCCATCGGGAATCATGATTACGACGGCGGGGAAGACGCGGGCGTTGTGGCCCGTGCTGTAACCGGATTTAACCAGTGGTTTGGACCTTCACGATATGCCAGCAAAAACTACTACAAGGGAAATTTCCCATCGGGAAGTAACGAGAACTTCTACGGAGTACTGACGATCAACGGGAAGCAATACCTGATCCTAGTGCTTGAATTTATCCCGCGCACTACGTCATTGAATTGGGCAGCCTCGATCATCCAGGCCAATCCAGATAAAGAGGTCATCGTCGTCACGCACAGCTTCCTCTTCGTTGACGGCACTACAGCCGATCGCTGCGATACCGAAGACAAACCGCGCAGCGACAACGACGGCGAACAGATGTGGGACAGCTTCGTGAGCAAATATCCCAACATCATCATGGTCGTGAATGGACACCTCACAGCCGGTGAGGCTGCGCGGCGTGCCGATCTGGGAGTCAACGGCAATTTGATCAATTCGATGTTCTCGAACTATCAGACCGACGCGAATGGAGGTAATGGATGGCTGCGCATCGTCACTTTTCATCCAAGTTCGAACACCATCAGCGTGCAGACATTCTCGCCATATCTGAACTCCTACCGGACCGATGCCGATAACCAGTTCACAGTGAACTATCACGATCCTGGCTTCCATACAGGACAGGGGAAGGTTACGGGCAGAGTAACCGGCTCAGGATGCCAGATCATCAGTGGTGCAACCGTGAGCGCAGGCGGAGTCTCTGCGACAACCGATGCGCAAGGGCGCTTTTCCCTGCAGATGGCGCCGGGAACCTATCAGGTAAGTGTGTCAGCTCCGAGTTGGCAGAGCGGCACGCGCACCGTGAAGGTCAATGACAATTACTCGACGGACATCAATTTCTATTTGACCAGCCCCCCTCCATGCTCGCTGCAGGCAGGTGGCCGATCAATGACGTGGTGCAGCCCGACAAGCGGTGCGAGCGTCGATGCGCCTGTGCACCTCGCGACGGCAACCAGCGAGCCGGTGATGCGCATTGAGCTCTGGGACGGAGGAAACAAGCTCCTTGAGGCTCCTGGCAACGTTGTCGACACCACTCTCTCACTGCCAAGCGGCCATCATGATGTGATCGCAGTCGGCGTCGAAGTGGACACGAGTACGTTCAGCAATGACGTCAGCTTCGACGTCAGCTCGCCTGCTCCTCCCCCACCGCCTCCGCCCAGCGACTTTGCGGTCACCATTTCGCCTGCGGCGCAAACAGTAAAGCGCGGAGCGTCCGCGACCTACAACATCAGCATTGCGGCAGAAAACGGAGCATTCAACAACGCGATAGCTCTCGCCTGCTCGGGAGTGCCGAGCGGAATGAGTTGCAGTTTCTCTCCGGGAAATGTAACTCCCGGAACGGGAACAGGCAGCGCGACCCTCACCCTATCTACGTCGAATGCCGTTGCGAGTTTGATGGCACCTTCGTCTCCATTTTCGGGCTCGTTTGCGCTTGTTTGCCTGCTCGTGCTTCCACTCGCCGGCGTTGTCTCTTTCCGCGATAAACGCAAAGGTATTCACAAGATCGGCGCTCTTTGTGTAGTCCTCGCGCTGGGGCTGATGCTGCAAAGCTGCGGAGGAGGAGGTGGCGCGACAGGGCCGCAGTCATCATCCCAGTCGACCTCATCGTCTGCGAATGGCGGAGGAGGCTCGCCACAATCCTCCACATCGACTGTCACGATTGTTGCCACATCGGGATCAACTTCGCACTCTGCGACGGTCACGCTTACGGTTCAGCAATGATCAGTCACGTATGAGGACTGACTTGAAATCCTGATTGATCACCTAAACCAGCAACTCTGGCCAGAGCTGCTGCTTCTAAGAATTTCGTGTCGGCTGCTTCCAGGGGGGCTCGATTGATGACACTTAAGAGTGTTTCGGCGTTAAGTCTCGTATCGATTTTGGTTGTAGGTTGCGGAGGAGGCGGACCGGGAATAAGCCAGTCGGCGCCTGCGGTAAAGAACGGGCAGCCTACTCCAACGATCACTCTTACGGCGACGCCTCAGAATGTTAATCAAGGATCTAGCGCTACGCTTTCCTGGTCTGCAACGAATGCGACGTCGGTGACAATCGACAACGGCATTGGAACTGTCGCTCTCAGCGATTCGCGTCAAATCACTCCGACGAGTAACACTACTTACACCGCAACCGCGACCGGAGCGGGAGGAACCGCCTCGGCGTCATTGATCGTGACAGTCACTCCCAAGCCAACCGTTACTATTACCATCACTCCCTCAACGGTTAAAGCGGGAGACACCGCGACTCTGACCTGGAGTTCTTCGAACGCAACTTCCATCACCTTGAATCCCGGCATAGGCCCGGTACCTGCCACTGGCTCACGTACGATCACGCCGTCTGACACGGCAACCTACACAGCAACCGCGACCGGCGCTGCGGGAATGGCTTCGGCAACGGCAACGGTCACGGTAGTGTTTCCGCCGACCATTACCTTTGCTGGGAGCCCATCCAGCATTACGCAGGGTGGCAGTACGACCTTGAGCTGGACATCGACTAATGCAGACACCGTAAGCATCGATAACAATATCGGTCCAGAGCAGCCGAATGGGTCGGTTGTCGTTTCTCCGAAGAGTCCCACCGCCTACACCGCAACTGCTATAGGACCTGGCGGTACTGTCAGCTCGACATTCAAGGTCGATGTCAGCAATCCGCCTCCGCCAACGGTGAGTATTGGTGTGGCCCCAGCCACTATCGGCGCTGGTCAAGTAGCAACTCTTTCCTGGACCTCAACAAACGGAGTTTCGGCCGCGATTGATACGGGTGTGGGCAACGTTGCCCTGAATGGGAATTTCCAGGTATCGCCGGGAAGCACGAAGACTTTCACCATAACCGTACAAGGTGGGGGCGGGACCGCGACCGCGAGCGCCACCGTCACGGTTGGAACGCAGATCACTACGGCATCCCCCATCAAGCACGTGGTCGTAGTACTGCTGCAGAACAACTCTTTCGATCACCTGTTTGGAACTTATCCGCCAGCCAACGGAAATACCGTCGAAGGACTGACTCCGACTGTGCCCGGATATACCCAAACCGATGCTGCGGGAGCTTCTGTCACTCCGCACTTGCTTGTGGATGATGCTCCGCCCAACTTGCCCGAGGGCGACATTGCGTATCGGCAGGTGCTGACTCCCGAAATGGACAAGTTCGCCTTCTATAACGGTGATATCGCGATGGGCTACTACGACAGCACAACGCCCGGCGTGGCCACCCTGTGGCAACTTGCTCAGCAGTTCGCTTTGGCCGATCACTATTTCGGATCGGTCGTTGGGGAGGCTCCGACCAACCAGTTGTACATGGTGGCTGCTGCCGATCTGAACCAGACTTTCGATGTTCAGCCAGCGTACGGACCATGTCAGATCGCTGATGCCTCCGCTCAGCCGTACACCTTCCCCAACGTGGCGGATCAACTCTCCGCTGCCAACCTGGGTTGGGGAGTCTTTCAGCAGGGCTTCGGCGATTGCACCGTTTTCATGGGCATTCACAACCCATTCCAGTTCTTTACCTCAACGCATGATTCAAGCAATGTTCAGGATTACTCGAGTTTCGCTTCCGAAGCACAAAACGACATCCTGCCGGCGTTCTCGTTGATCATTCCCGATTCGAAACACGACATGCATCCCGGCAGTGCTCCCATCACCAACGCCATTGATTTCGTGCAGACCCTGGTGCAGCAGGTGCAGGCCTCGCCCGTGTGGAACAGCACGGCAATCATCGTGACCTTCGATACCGGTGGAGGCTGGTATGACCATGTTTACCCGCCGACAGTTGATGCTCAGGGCCTCGCCTTCCGCGTGCCCACGCTCGTGATCTCGCCCTACGCGAAGAAAGATTATGTCTCGCATGTCGTGATGGACCACGTGTCGATATTGAAGCTGATTCAGTGGAACTGGACGTTGCCCAGCCTGAACGCGCGTAACGCTCAATCTGGGGACATGTTCGATATGTTCGATTTCACCGCACAAGTGCCTTAGTCCCTTGTACGAGCGCACTTCTTCGCCATAACTTTCTGAGATTGCCCCTCGATGTATTCCCATTTTGGGCCGGAAATTCTGGTTGACAATTTCCGGATTTGCGGTAGCATTCCGATCTATGTTGGCGAATATAACGCGAAGACCGCTAGGTGTCGGATGTCGATGTATCTCAACCACGCGGTGGGCAGCTTCGCGCCGTTCTCATCGTGATCTTCGGAAGGTTTGGTCCCGGTTATCTGATTGGGGTAACGCCGTGGGAAATTCGGGGTAACGCCGTGGAAAAGTCGGCGTAACCCCGTGGAAAACTCGGGGTAACGCCGTGGAAATCTTGGCGTTAGACCAGCCCGCAACATAAGGCACTTCTTTGTATCCCGTTGAGCCGTCACTGCTTATATTGCCGAATTTGAATTTGTTCCTTTCATCATTGCAATTTTCGTCGGTTTTTGTGCGCGGTTTAATTGATCCGCCGCTCAAATTGTCGATTCCGGGAAACTCGTCCGACGTACAGGCAAAGGAGAAGGTGGCATGTCTCAGGCAGGCACTCAGACCGCTGCAGCTGGTTCCAAGACAACGCTTTGGGCAGGACGCATCATCAGCGCTCTTCCTATCCTGTTCTTATTGCTCGACGCCATCATGAAGTTGTGGCGTCCGCTGCCCGCCGCCGTAGTTGAAGGAACTACAAAGGTGGGTTGGCAGGTAAGTGCGATCCCTACGATCGGCGCTCTGCTTCTCGTGAGCACAATTCTATACGCCATTCCGAGGACCTCGGTGCTCGGCGCAATCCTGCTGACAGGCTATCTCGGAGGTGCAGTGGCTACGAATCTGCGCGTCGGTAATCCGCTCTTTGGTTACATCCTGGCGCCGGTCTATGTAGGCGTGTTCGTCTGGGGCGGACTCTTCTTCCGCGATCCCCGCGTACGCGCCCTGATTCCATGGAAGTAACAGAACCAGCGCCGGTAGGCGGTGGGTCGG
>CAYZHX010000022.1:0-14096 GCA_964476905.1 uncultured Terriglobales bacterium | reverse complement strand
GGTTGTGTTGTTTCGCGGTTAACGATTGAGGAGCATTCAATGCAGAAGATCACTCCATTTCTCTGGTATGACACCCAAGCAGAAGAAGCAGCGAATTTCTACGTTTCGATATTTAAGAACTCACGCATCCTGAACGTCTCTCGCTACGGCGACGCCGGACCGGGTCCAAAGGGCAGCGCCATGTCTGTAACCTTCGAACTCGACGGCCAGCGCTTCATCGCGTTGAATGGTGGACCGCATTTCAAGTTCACTCCGGCGATATCCTTCTTTGTCGATTGCAAGGATCAACAGGAAGTCGACGATCTCTGGAACAAGCTTTCTTCCGGTGGCCGAATCGATCACTGCGGATGGCTGCAGGACAAGTTTGGATTGTCCTGGCAGATCATCCCGTCCATTTTGGCAGAGATGCTTGGCGACAAAGATCCGGTGAAGTCGAAGAATGTAATGCAGGCGATGCTCAAGATGGACAAGATCGACGTGCAAGGTTTGCGGCAAGCTTACGCACAACAATAGTCGCAACCAGAGGAGCGCATGAACCAAGCAACGAATTCACGCAACATTCCGAGAAGTATCGGCGCGGTGGTCGCCGGCATCGTCGTAGGGGCGGCGCTGTCGATTGTCACCGATGTCCTTCTGCGCAAAGCCGGAGTATTTCCCGCCCTGGGAGTGCGTATGGCGGATTCGCTGTTGCTGCTCGCGACTGCTTATCGCACCGCCTATAGCGTGCTAGGAGCGTACGTCACGGCCCGTCTGGCGCCGCGCCGGCCAATGTTCCACGCACTCGTAGGCGCATACATTGGCATCGTAGTCGCCACCGTCGGCGCAGTTGTGACCTGGAATGCCGGTCCGCAATATGGGCCGCATTGGTATCCGATCGCGCTAATTGTGCTCGCAATTCCGACAGCATGGGCGGGCGGGCGGATTCGCGAAGCGCAGTTGGGAGAGACGAGCAGCAATGCCGCTGGAGCAGCATAAAAACCACTGCAAAAAGAACAGTTTTAAATTACCTGGTTTCGGAGCAATGAGAGGAAAAGCATGAGCAGAGTACGAGTGCTGGTAGGAACACGCAAAGGCGCATTCATTCTTACGTCAGACGGCAAGCGGCAGAACTGGGAAGTAAGCGGTCCGCATTTCGCGGGATGGGAGATCTACCACATGAAGGGTTCTCCTGCTAACCCGAATCGGATTTATGCATCCCAGACGAGCGGCTGGTTCGGCCAGCTGATTCAACGCTCGGATGATGGCGGAAAAACCTGGTCCACACCCGGTGGAGCAATTGAAAAGGGGCCGGACGGAATGCCCAAAGGCCAAAGCAACAAATTTGCTTACGACACCTCAAACAAAGGCAAGCCGCTGACAACTCATCAGTGGTACGACGGTACGCAGCATCCGTGGGAGTTCAAGCGCGTTTGGCATCTCGAGCCCTCCCTTAAAGATCCAGACACCGTTTATGCCGGTGTAGAAGACGCCGCACTTTTCCAATCGAAAGACGGTGGACACAGCTGGCAGGAGCTCCCCGGCCTGCGCGGTCACGGAACCGGACCAAAATGGCAGCCGGGTGCAGGCGGCATGTGTCTGCATACCATCCTCCTCGATCCGAAGAACCCTGGGCGAATTTATATCGCCATCTCCGCAGCCGGCGCATTTCGCACCGACGACGGCGGCGAAACCTGGAAGCCGATCAATCGTGGACTCCACTCGCAGTACATCCCCGATCCGCGTGCCGAAGTGGGACATTGCGTGCATCACATCGCAATGAACGCGTCGCGTCCGAACACGTTGTTCATGCAGAAGCACTGGGATGTGATGCGCAGCGACGATGCCGGCGATAACTGGACCGAGGTCAGCGGCAGTCTGCCCACCGACTTTGGTTTCGTCATCGACGTTCACACGCACGAGCCAGAAACGATCTACGTGGTGCCGATCAAGAGCGATGGAGAGCATTACGTCCACGAAGGCAAGCTGCGCGTCTACCGCAGCCGCAGCGGCGGCAATGAGTGGGAGGCGCTCACCAAGGGCCTGCCGCAGAAAGACTGCTACGTAAATGTTCTGCGCGACGCCATGGCCGTTGACTCGCTCGACAAATGCGGCGTTTACTTCGGAACCACGGGCGGCCAGGTCTACGCCTCCGCCGACGCCGGAGACAGCTGGATGCCGATCGTACGCGATCTTCCCGCAGTGCTTTCGGTAGAAGTGCAGACGCTGTCATGATCCGCGTAGAACTCCCGTCGCACCTCCGCACGATCGCCAAAGTGAACGGCGAGGTGCGTTTGGAAGTGCCTGCTCCAGTCACGCAGCGTGCGGTGCTCGATGCGCTCGAAGCTCAGTATCCGGCGCTGCGTGGCACAATTCGTGACCACGATACGTTGAAGCGCCGCGCCTTTTTACGCTTTTTCGCCTGCGAGGAAGATTTGTCACACGAGTCGCCAGACGCGCCGTTGCCCGAGGCAGTAGCGTCAGGCAAGGAGCCATTCTTGATCATTGGGGCTGTGGCAGGAGGATGAGCTTAATTTCGAGCAACGAACCATCACCAAAGCTGTCATCCTGAAGCGCTTCCTTTGCGCGAAGGATCTCCCGCGATGGTTCAGTCTGAAATGCGATCGCGTGCCTCCTCTACCAAGAACCTCCAGTTCGGATCGAGGAGCCTGTGGGGTGCAATTTCGTTCGAACCATCTCGGGAGGTCCTTCGGCCAATACCGGGCCTCAGGATGACAGATTTTAGAAACGGCAGAATAATCTTCGACGGACTATTCCTTTGACGGTTTGCTCTTCGTTTCCGACTTGCTCTCAGTCTTGCTTTCCGACTTCGACTCGCCGCCGGAACTGGCCGCCTTATCTCCCGACTTCGAATCGGACTTGCTTCCCGATTTGGCATAGTCGGTCACATACCATCCGCTGCCCTTGAATTGCACGGCAGGCGCATGCAGAAGCCGTTCGACCTTGCCTCCGCATTTGGGACACTCCGGATCAGGCGCGGAAACGCTCTGAATCTTCTCAAACCGGTGATGACATTTCTCGCACTCGAACTCGTAAAGAGGCACGGTACTCCTCAGAAAGACTGAAAATTAGCGTAAGCCCGATTCTAGAGGCTAAGAAAAAATTGCGTCAATTCTGACCCCGACTTCGCAGTCGGGAAAACCTTTTATCCCGAAACTGGCAAACCTGTATCGAACACTGCGGGAAGAACATTGCATTCCGATCTCTTAATGCTTAACCTATCGGGAAAACACAGAACACGCAGTTGAGTGCTCAAGAATGCCGGCTTACATTAAAGCCGTTTGTAATTCCTATGCTTAGATGGCTGTCACGAGTGGGTCGATTCGTCGCTTTGATTGCCCTTCAGTACATGGCGGCACTCTGTGCGGGTCAAGCTGCCATCGGGCGCTGCAACGAAATTCGTATTTACGCATCGGTCATGAACGATCGGGGTAATGTTATTGCCGGCCTCAACAAAGATAATTTTGCAGCCGAAATCAGCGGCAAGCCGGCGCAGATTACAAGCGTTCAATACAGGTCTGAGGGACAGCGCTTGGCTTTGTTGATAGACGACAGCAGCAGCATGGATGGGCCGCGGCGGCAAGTCAGTCAAGCGGCCATTACAACGCTCACGAGCCAAATTCCGCAGAGCGTCCCGATTGCAGTGATCGCTTTCGATAGCACAGTTCATCGGCTTGTCCCGCTTACGACTGACCGCAAGCAAATTGGTGAGTCGCTTCAGCGGTTTTTCTCAGCAAGAGAAGCGAAAGCGACGAGGCGAACCAGCTTGTTGGATGGAATCGCTGAGGCAGTGTCGTCTCTTATTCCATCGGAACCTGGCAATCTAATCTTCGTAGTCACTGATGGGGGTGATAACGCCAGTAGAATTGATCGCAAGAAGTTAGAGCAGCGATTAATCAACTCAAGAACACGGCTGTTTGCTCTATTGGTGAGTGCCCCAATACCTCTAAGCGTTGTTACACCCGAGGAACGCGAAGGTGAGGAAACAATGGAGCAGATGGTCGAGCACACAGGTGGTGTCTTTGCAAGATTTCCAGTGGCCGGACCAGAGGGTAGAGGACATCTCACTCAGAAGGAATTCGTCGGCTTGTCTGAAGCAAGTTCTTGGGTCGTGAGTAATATGCTCGACAATTACGACTTGAAGTTAGTTCCACAGCAAGCCATTTCGGGAGAGGCCAAACTAAAGCTGAAAGTAATGACAGCCCGGCTCCATGCTAAGTTGAGGGTCATTGCTCCTGCGGCGGCTGGCGTGAATTGTCCATAGGAAAAGTAAAAGGCTTCCCCCACCCGATTCAGGATCGTCTGGTCCGAAGGTCGAGACGGACGAGACCGAGGTGGTAAAGAAGCCTTCTTCTTCCGGCGCTAAAATCGCCGGCTTTCCGCGCGGTGTAACGTCGTGAAAACTTTGTCAGTGTTGCGCGACTCCAGCATCAAACTCGAATCAAATGCTGAAGCCTGGATGCACGTATCAAGATTAGATGCCAGGCAGAGTCTTGGGTTGGATGAGCGTTCCGCTGCCCCTCCTCTTAACGGCAGCAACCTTCTACATGTCTGAATAGTGGCGCACGCCCGCGACATTCGTCTGCTTCACCGGCGAAGGCTTTTTTGCAATGTCATAGTGATGGACGACGACATCGGGCTCGTCATCATACGCCTCGGTTCTGGCGCGACGTGACCGATGCTGCTGAGGAATTGCTGACGCGCCATCTGATGCCGCTGTCTTGTGCGCCACTTTCGCTGGCATCGGAGCGGAGCTTGGATGCGTGGTCACGGTAACCCCACCCGGTTGGATCGAATGAGCCTGCTGTTCGGGCAGGACGCTGGAGGCAGGACGTCGCGCGAGCGATATACCGAGTACGAGCAGGACTGCCATGGCTAATCCGCCGAGCACAGCAACGCGCTTCGGCGTAAATTCTTCGGCCCAATTAACACGTTTCCAAAATGGAACTGATGACGCACTCAGCGGACGGTCGGGCTTGGCGACAAATTGAATCGGCACTGGCCGAAGCTCATGCTGAGTCGAAGAATCGCCCACGTGTTCACGCCATACCGGCTCCGGTTGCAAGCTGGCAACATCGGTTTGCTGTGCGGCGATCGGCTCAGCTTCTGCGGGCAACAAAGGATCGGATGCTGCAGAAGGGAATGCACTTTCTTGCCTCGCGTTTGCCTGGACAACGTTTGTCTCGGCGCTCTTCAGGAATTCTTCCTCTTTCGCGCGTAACCACTCGGCTACTTGCGCCATTATGGCTGTGATCTTGACCGCGGCTTCGCGCAGAGGAGCAACCAGCTGCCGGACCTCATCGGGATTTCGCTGCCGCGAAGGTAAAGTCGCAGGACCGGCAACTTGTGCCGGAGGCGCAGGCCATTCTTCCACTACCGATTCGGTGCGTTCCGTTTCGGGAGTTTCGTCGCGGGTTGCGATTACGGGTTCGTGAGCTGCTTCATCAGCAAACGTACGCGCAACTGGTGATTCATGTCGGCGGTCGAGAGCCTGTGGTTCGGCAGCTATCTCGTGAGATTCAACGGTTGATTGTTGAACCACCGGTTCCGCAATGTGCGGAGTCTCGGACTCGAGCTGCAGCACGTCTTCTTCTTCGTCAGCCCAAGATTGAGTCGGCTGATGGTGTTCTTCCGTGACCATCGGAATGACCGGTGCCGAGGGCCGGCTCTCGGCAGGCCACTGTGGCTCGGAGTACTGAATGGCCGTCTCCGGCAGTACGCTTTGTTCCTGGAATTCAACGACTCGGGATAGGTTCTGGTCGGCGGAAGCGGTATTTTCTGGCTCGTAAATGTACTCAGCTTCCCGATTGCGGCGGAGTCCGAGCATTTCGCCGATACGGCGGAACAATGGCATGAGGACGAATTCACGTTCGGGTTCGTAGTTCTGATCATATCCAGACGTCATCTGACCGTAGTTGTGCTCGGATGTTTCAGAATGCTGCGGTGTATGAGAGTGCTCGTCCGGACCACCAATGGCCGACATATAACCTTCTTTCGCGCGAGGAAGGAGAAGATAGTCTCCGGGTTTTGACGGAAGGGGCGCGTCTAGCTTAGATGCGGAATCCAGGGCTCCTGTCGCCTTTAACTATAGACACAGGTAGCTTGGTGGAGTTTCGGTGGGCAGTGGCGAGGTCTTTCGGAGCTAAGGCTGGGTCAGTTCACTTCGGCGTAATCGTTGCCGGCAGCGTACTGCAGGCCAGCGATCATCTTGGCCCGATACTGGACTTCCAGGTAGGCTTTCAGGATCTCGATGTACATATGCTCGCGTTCTGCAGGCTGGCTGCAGGTGGTGCGTGCTTCGTCGAGGGCGAGGTAACGGTCGTGGGCTTCGAGGAACTTGGAGAGGGCGGTTGTGGAAGACGTCATAAACGAGAAGCTCGTTTAAGCAATGTAGAAGGTCGCAGGCGAGATAAGCTATCCCACAAAAGCCTTAGTGCCCTTAATCACCTTCTACTTAGATGGTAACTACAGCATGATTCGCAAGTCACTGCGAGGCCGGAGAGCACGTTGGTGATCCGACCGATGGCTGAGAGGGATCTCGAGGCGGTTCTGGCAATTGAGCATCTCTCACCGGCGGCTGCGCACTGGACACAAGCGCAGTACACAGCTGCGCTTGGCCGATCTGAGCGGCTAGCTTTGGCCGCGGAGGAAGAAGGCACCATTTTGGGATTTCTGGTCGCGTTTACTGGAACACCGGAATGGGAATTGGAGAACGTGGCCGTGCTGCCGTCGGCTCGAAAACGCGGGGTAGGCCGCGCGTTGGTAGAGGCTTTGATACGCGCCGCTCACGCGGCTGAAGCCAGCGAGATTCGACAAGAGATCCGCGCGTCCAATCATGCTGCACAAGCTTTGGGGCAGAAGATGCGGTTTGTCCAGCAGGGTACTCGCCCACGTTACTACCGGAATCCCAATGAAGACGCCTTACTCTTCAAATACTTCGTTCAGAACGAGCAAAAGCAAGGCGAATTGGGCCGCAGCAGCTCCGAAAAGCATATTAAAAACCGTTGAATGACCTCTGGTCGTGTGCTAACTTTCAAATCCCAAGGTCTGGGCAAGGAGGTTCAAGGATGGCGACATCCCTCCGCGAAGAGCTCACTGCCAGCCACGAAGAATTCCGTCGGCTGGCGCAGGAACACTCACACTATTCACAACGTCTCGAAGCTCTCCTCCAAAAGCGGTATCTCTCCGAAGAAGAAAAATTAGAAGAAGTAAGGCTTAAGAAGCTGAAGCTGCGTCTGAAAGACCAGATGGAGCAGATCGAACAGCAGCATCGACACCACCAAGTCGCCTGATCGGTCGCCGTACGGCTCTGCCCGACTGCGAAGATAGAAGGCAAGCTCTAATTCCCAATTTGGCGAGCAATCCTGAACGACGCCCGCGCAGTACTTCTATACCCCAGCAAAGCCGATATAATTCGTAAATCCCCTATGGTTCGTGATGGCCTCTACTATGGCCTGGGCGCAGCAGTAGCGGCTGTGCTTCTGGGCTTCGTCAATCCATGGCTTGTGCTGCCTCCGCTGCTTTTGGGCGCATTTTTCCTCTGGTTCTTCCGCGATCCGGAGCGCGCCATTCCCGATGGCCCGGGCGTGGTTGTATCGCCCGCAGACGGCAAAGTCACCTCCATCGGCGAGTTCGTCGATGCAGGCCAGAAGAAGACACGGATCAGCATCTTTCTGAATGTTTTCGATGTGCACGTGAATCGCGCTCCAATTGGGGGCACGATCACATCGCTGTTTTACCAAAAAGGGAAGTTCGGGAACGCGATGTCCGCTGGTTCATCCGACGCCAATGAGCAGAATATTGTCACGGTGAATGGGGAAAGGCAGACGGTCGTGTTCAAGCAGATCGCCGGCTTACTAGCTCGTCGTATTGTCTTCAATCCCCGCACTGGGGACAGGCTGGAACGCGGACAACGCGTAGGACTGATCAAGTTCGGCTCCCGTGTTGATCTGATCGTGGACCAAAGTGTGGAACTGCGCGTAAAAGTTGGTGATCGCGTGGCTGGAGGTTCGTCTATTCTTGGAGTGCTGCGCGCGTCGGCAACTCCTGGCCGCGCGGAATCGGCGCAATGAACTTAAGAACACCACGTCGGCGGGCGGACGATCCACAGCAGCCATATCGCATGCGGAAGGGCATGTACATCCTGCCCTCGATCTTCACTGCCGGAAACATCGCTGCCGGTTACTACGCGATCTCGCAAGCGATTCAAGGTTCCCCCAGCGCTGCGTTTCATTTTGACAATGCGGCCATTGCAATTGGCTTTGCTGTACTCTTCGACGGTCTGGATGGGCGGATTGCCCGCATGACCAACACCACTAGCGATTTTGGCCGCGAGCTCGATTCGCTCGCTGACGTGATCACGTTCGGTGTAGCCCCGGCGATCCTTGCCTGGATGTGGGGATGCCATCAGCTTCCGGAGCTGTGGAATCCCGATGTGCGCCACAAGTTGATTCAGTTTGGAGCCGTCGCGACATTTCTTTTCCTCATCGCAGGTGCGAGCCGACTCGCACGCTTTAATATCACTAAGAATCCACAGCCGAAGAATCCCGGTCGTCCCGATCGAAAATACTTTGTTGGAATGCCAATTCCTGCCGGAGCAGCGATGATCGCTGCTACAGTTCATTTTGGCGAAGGGCAGCCCATTGACCGCTGGTGGGAAACAGCCCTGTGGCTTGGGTTTGTAGTTCTGATTGCCTATCTCATGGTGAGCACCTGGCGTTTCTGGAGTCCAAAGGGAATTGATTTACGTACTCGCCAGCCTTTCTGGCTCTTTCTTGTCATAGGCGCGTCCATCTATTTAATCCTGTATTTCTCACGGTATTTTCTGTTCTCTGTGGCGCTCCTTTATCTCGTTTCTGGCCTGCTGGCGCGGTTTGCGTATGCGCTTAAGAAGCGTCCACCGACCCCGCCGACCTATGAGCCTGAATCGCGCGTGGACATGGCATGAATCGTCCAGCTGGAGTTGCGCAGATGTTTCGAGTCGCTATTGTTGGCGCGGCCACGCTCAAGGGCCGAGAGCTCAAAGAGGTTCTCGATGAAATGAACTTCCCCGCCGTCGATGTGAAGCTGCTTGACGACGATGAGTCTCTGGGTCAAATTGATCAAGTTGGAGATGAAGCCACTTTCATCCAGCCTGCAGATCCGGAGCACTTCCGCAATGTAGATTTCGCCTTCTTCGCGTCAGACGCCGATTTCACAAAACGCCACTGGGCGAGCGCCTTGCAAGCGGGTAGTACAGTGCTTGATCTGTCGTATGCGCTCGACGACCAGTCGAACGTAACCGTGCGCTCTCCGTGGATCGAGAAGGAGATCGAGCGAGAATCAGGTCAACAATCGGGGCCTGAAGACCTCACGACTACGTCGGTGGTAGTTGCTCATCCGGCTGCCACCGTCCTTGCGCTTTTGTTGCTTCGCGCGCGCACGCTGGCGCCCATTCAAACAGCGGTGGCCACGATCTTCGAACCCGTTTCGGAACAAGGCAAGCGCGGCATGGATGAACTACACCAGCAGACTGTCAATTTGCTTTCGTTCACTTCGCTGCCCAAACAAGTCTTCGACGAACAGGTGGCGTTCAATATGCTCGGGCGCTTTGGAGAGAGTTCGTCACTATCGCTAGCCAAGACAGAAAAGCGCGTTGTGAGGCACTTCGAATCCCTGTGCGGCGGACACCTACAGGTACCTTCGCTGATGCTGGTACAGGCTCCCACGTTCCACGCACATACGTTTTCCATCTACATTCAGTTTGGCCGTGAGATCGATACAGCGAACTTTTCGAAAGCTCTCGCCGGGGATCACGTGAGCGTGGTCGGTCCCGGTGAAGACGGACCGAGTAACGTAGGCGCGGCGGGACAAGGCACGGTCATGGTCTCGGTGCGACCGGATACAGCGAATGCGAAGGGCGTGTGGATTTGGGCGGCTGCGGATAATTTGAAGATCTCCGCCATGACTGCCGTTGAGTGCGCTTCAACGCTGAGCACAATGCGCCCCTTGGGGAAAGTGCAATAAGGCTGCTGGCCACGTGCTCCTGACTGGCGCAAGGCCGCATGAGGCGAAAATTAGTGAACAGGAGTTCGTTTCGACTGACGAGACTGCCGGCTCTCATAGTCTGTTTTCTTCTGTCCGGATGCGGGTATCACACCGGCAATCATGCCCAGATCCGCCTGCCGACGGGGATCAACACGGTTGCCGTTCCCATTTTTGGAAACAAGACGAATAGCTATAAAGCCGAACAAGTGCTTACGCAAGCAGTGGTTCGCGAGTTTACTAGTCGGAGTCCTTACAAAGTGATCCCAGTCGACGACGGCACAGCTGATGCGGTGCTGCAAGGGACACTGCTTACGACAAATGTCTATCCCCTTACCTTCGACTCGCAAACCGGACGTCAATCGAGCGCAATCGTGCAACTCAATCTCAGTGTGAAGCTCGTCGACAAGCACGGCAAGACACTCTTCGAAAATCCCAATTACATGTTTCGCGAGCAGTATCAGGTGAGCCGCGAAGTTACTAGCTTCTTCGACGAAAGTCCGCCCGCGGTTGACCGTTTATCACGCGATTTCGCGCGCACACTAGTTGCAGAAATTCTGGAGGGCTTTTGATGCCCGGCCGCAGCTTTGCCGCGACCGATCGTTTCGTCTCCGATGTTTCCAGTCGGAAGCTCCGTCCGGCTTACGTTCTCGTCGGCGACGAAGTCTTTTTCCGCGATCGTTGTCGCGAGGCGTTGATTCAGCATCTGGTCACACCCGAACTGCGCGACTTCAGCCTGCATGATCTCGATCTGAGTGAAACCAGCATCGCGGAAATTCTTGATCTCGCGCGCACGCCATCGCTGATGTCTCCTTTTCAAGTTTTCTTCATCCGCGGAGTGAAGACGCTGTACGGCCGCGGCTCGCATCAGGAAGAGTTTGCCGGCATCGAAGAGTACTGCAAGAATTCCAATCCCGACGCGGTGTTGATCTTCGTCGCCGATCACATCAGCATCCCCGCCGATGCCCGCCGGATGGAGATGCAGGATAAAGATCGCTACGAGCGAATCCGCGAGACTCTCGGCGAGTACTGCGCGGTAATCGAGCTTGCGCGGGTCGATGAGAGCGATGGCATGCGTTGGGTGATCGAGCACGCTGAAAAAGAAGATGTGAAGATCGATCCAGATGCCGCGCGGGAGTTGGTCGACGCACTCGGTGCCGACATGATGCTGGTGAGCAACGAACTCGAGAAGTTGATTCTCTTTACCGGTGCGAAGAAGCGAATCACACTCGGCGACGTTGAGACGATGGTGTTGGCTGCAAAGCAGCGCTCACTCTACGAGCTCACTGACGCCATTTCTTCAAAAGATCGTGTGCGCGCCCTGGCAGTCCTCGACGCGATGCTATCCAGCGAAGAGGGTGAAGAAGCTGCAATCGGGCACATCTACATGCTCGCTCGTACCTTCCGACAAATGCTCGTGATTCTCGAAAAGAATGTCCGCGATTCTCGAGCAATATGGCAGGCACTGTGGCAAGGTTTCCGCTTACCTCCTTTTGCAGCCGAGGATGTGATTCGACAGGCGCGCCGCTACAAATCGCGTCGCGAGCTTACGCGTGCGCTGCGTCTGCTTGCGCGTGCAGATTTGGCGCTGCGCTCTAATCCTACAAGTAAGCGCTTAGTGCTGGAAAAGCTGGTGATCGACCTCTGCGCCGAACCAGAATCTACTCCGACGATTTGGACACAAGAAGAGTTGGTGCTCTAAGACCTCTTGGGACGAGAGTACCGGCGTACTTTGCCTTTTGTTGTATGCTCTTTCTGCGAACTTTCGCATGCGCAAGCTAATCGCCAACTCGGTATTGCTGCTGCTGCTCGCGATATTCTTTGCGCCGGCTTTTGCCAACGTAAGATCCGCATCGCTCCCAGCGTGCTGCCGTCGCGGTGGTGTGCATCACTGCACGGCCGTTGCGCAGGCCTTAGTTCCGGGCGAGACCTCTCTTCGATCCGCAATATCGTGCCCGATGTCGCACGGAACCTTGCTAGTTTCGCCGATTGCGGCTCTGCCGACCTCGCAATCATTCGCGTTCCACGTCCGGCTTGAAGTGCTAGTAAGCCGGGCTCGAAATAGCTCCTATCTTTCGAGTGCCCGTTCCGAATCCCAGCGTGGACCACCAGAACCTTCCTCTAATCGCACATAGTGCGGATGGATTAATTCGTGAATGTGATCTAGCGATTCGTGTTTCTTAACACGAGATCGCGAACATGCTGTTGCTCGACGCGCAAAATAGCAGACACTGATTGCGATTCTTCAATCGCGAATCACGAGATCCCAAAGTTACGAATTTCTAACAATCCGCGCCAACGGCCATTGTTTCGACGGAGGAGTTTAAGGTGCGACGCGTATTTATCCTTTTGTTTGTATTAAGTCCCAACTTGGTCTTTGCTTCCGTATTCGGCGTAGTCAAAGGAGTCGTTCACGACCCGCAGCATCGTCCTATTGCGGGAGCTCACGTGTTGTTGAAGTCGAGTACGAGCGACTGGAAAACCGAAGGTACTACGAACGAAGCTGGACAATTCCAGATTCAGACAGTCCCTCTCGGCGACTATGCCTTCACGGTAAGCGCAGCCGGATTTGCTGATGAGACATTGACTACACGCGTGATTGCTGGAAATGCGGAAGACTTGCACTTTCAGTTGGAGATTGCCAGCGCGAAAGAGACAATAGAAGTGACCGGAGAGTCCGCAGGGCTGAATCCTTCTTCGACTGCGACACAAAGCCTGATCAGCCGGCGAGAGATCAGCGAAACTCCAGGCGCCGACCAGGCTAATTCTCTCGCGGCGATCACCGACTTTGTCCCAGGAGCGTATATGGTCCACGATCAGCTTCACATTCGTGGAGGGCACCAAGTCACGTGGGCGATTGACGGCGTACCGGTTCCGAACACCAATATTGCGAGCAACGTGGGGCCGCAATTCGATCCTAAAGACATCGATTATTTGGAAGCAGAGCGCGGCGGATTGTCTGCCGATTCCGGTGACCGCACCTATGGTGTTTTCAATGTGGTTACGCGGTCAGGATTTGAGCGCAACAACGAAGCTGAGGTCGTCGCCAGTTATGGCAGCTATAACACCACGGACAATCAGCTCAACTTCGGTAGCCACAGCGATCGATTTGCTTACTATGCAAGTCTCAGCGGCAATCGTACCGATTTAGGGCTCGAAACTCCGAGTTCGAGTGTTCTGCACGATCGAGCGAATGGCTATGGCGCGTTCACCTCGCTGATCTTCAACGCCACTCCTGCAGATCAGCTCCGGCTTGTCGGTTCGGTTCGGCAGGATCATTACCAGGTGCCAAACGATCCAGACCAGCAGAATGCTCTGGTCAGTGATCGTGAACGTGAACAGGACGCTTTCGGCAACTTCTCATGGATACATTCCTGGTCGCCGAGTCTCGTACTGACGGTCTCGCCGTTCTACCACTTCAACCGCGCAGCGTTTGAAGGGGGACAAAACGATGTGCCCATTGCGACGGTTGATCGCGCTTCGAACTATGCCGGTGGACAAATCTCCCTGAGTGCCGTGCATGGCAAGCACAATGCGACAGCGGGAATTTACGCTTTTGGTCAGCACGACAACACGCTTTTTCATCTCGTCGCGAACGACGGGAGTGACGACGATTTTCGCCAACGAGATCTTGCGAGTGGCCAGCTCGAAGCGGTTTTCCTTGAGGATCAATACAAGCTGAATTCCTGGCTAACTTTGAACGGCGGAATTCGCATGACTCACTTCTCGGGAGCAATCAGTGAGAATGCTGCCGATCCGAGAATCGGAGGTGCGCTGCGTCTTCCCAAACTGAACTGGATATTGCGGGCAAACTACAGCCGGTACTATCAGGCTCCGCCACTCTCAACATTATCCGGGCCGCTGCTGGAGTTCGCTACCGCGCAGGATCTTGGATTCCTGCCACTCAAAGGGGAACGCGACGAGCAACACGAGTTCGGGCTGACAATTCCCGTGCACGGCTGGACCAGCGATTTTGCGTACTTCCGCACGGGCGCGCGCAATTTTTTCGATCACGATGTCATCGGCAATTCGAATATTTTCTTTCCGCTCACCATCGACCACGTGCGTATTCGGGG
>CAYZHX010000021.1:13359-36667 GCA_964476905.1 uncultured Terriglobales bacterium | reverse complement strand
CGCAGTAGCTTCGATCTGAACTTTCGCGCGAGGCTCCAACAATCCAGATACGACTACCACTGACATTGCTGGCGAGTGCCCGCCAAGCTCCTCGCGATGCGCGTCTTCAATGAGTGCGCTGTGGCGGAGAAAGGCGTCGCGATCGGTGATGTACCACGTGAGCCGAATCAGGTGCGCAGCCTTGCCTCCCGCAGCTTCGAGCGCGGTGAGCACATTCGCGAGCGCCTGACGGCTCTGCTGCGCAAAGTCATCGGAGACGAGTTCCTCTGTGATCGGATCGCACCCGATCTGACTGGCGATTGCCACCAGTTTTCCGTCACCCACGATCACGTTGGAATAGCCGCTGGGATCGGGCCAGCCTTTCGGATTTAGCTGCTTTATCGACATCGCTACGGCTTGCCCCGCATGCAGAGATTGACTTCCGCAATTGTAAGTCCAGCCTTGTCGATGGGACGGAGCGGCTCTGGAATGCCCACTTCTGGTCAATACGTCCGTAAATAATGTCTTCTTCAGGGATTCCGAAGGGACTTGTCCTGAGGTCACCGAAAAATAGCGTCTTTTTGGGGTCTATTGCCGTAATATGAGGCAGCCGCTTCTCTGAAAAGGATGCGTATTCGGCTGTAGGACAACTACGGCCAAGGAGAACTATGAATTACGAACAAGGCGCAGAGGAATCGAATCACCAATACGAAGCTGAGCCGGTTCATGCCCGCGGCGTAAATGCTCCGCTGATTGCGATGGTATTAGCGGCAGTGTACGTCCTCGGCTCCGGTTACTTCATGTACAACATGGGCTCGCGCGTCAGCAAAGTTGAGACGGCGCAGCAGGCGGTGATTCAAAGCGCCGAATTGCGCAACAAGGCGATGATGGACCAGCTCGGCATGACCGAAGCTGGACTGAAGCAGTCCACGCAGGACCTGCAAGTCCGTTTAGGAAAGACGCAGCGCGAACTCGCGGCACGCGCCGTGGCACTTCGCAAACAACTTGCTGAGACCGAGAAGGAGCTGCAGGACAGCCAGAAGCAGCTCGCATCTGTCTCCAATGACTTGGGAGGTGTGAAGACCGACCTGAGCGGCGCCAAGGGCGACATCAGCGCGACGCGCACCGATCTCGAAGCCACCAAAAAGAAACTCGAGACCACGATCGGTGACCTCGGACAGCAAAGCGGCCTGATCGCACGCACCCGCGACGATCTCGAAGTCCTCAAGCACAAAGGCGACCGCAACTACTACGAGTTCACGCTGACCAAGAGCAAGCATCCGACTCCGGTGGGAACCGTGAGTTTGCAACTCAAGAAAGTTGACTCGAAGAAGGGCAAGTTCACGATGAACGTGATCGCCGACGATCGCACCATCGAAAAGAAGGACCGCAACGTTGCCGAGCCGCTGCAGTTCTATAGCGGACGCGATCGCATGCTGTACGAAGTTGTGGTCTTCACTGCCGACAAGAAGTCGGTGACCGGATACTTGAGCACGCCGAAGAATGCACCGCAACCGGGCGTGATCAACGCACAACCAACTACATAAGCATCTTCACAGTCTCTTGGTGGAAGCCCCGATGAAAATCGGGGCTTTTTCACAGCAAAAACCAGGCTGATGCATCCCTAGCTCATGGAGCAAGCACCCGGGCCGCGAGGATCGCCACAGCTGCCGCACGGACCTGGCGAAGAAGCAAAGCTCTTCTCGGAGCTCCCCACCGCGAAGCTCGACAATTGCTGCTCAAGATTTTTCCCTGAACAGGACGGACAGACAGCAGAATCCGCTCCACGGACGACTGCTTCAAAGCGGCGCTCACAATCGTTGCAGATATACTCGAAGATAGGCATAAGCAGAAATTTCGCGATTTCCTGATTGTGCGATTTCGCGATTATTTCTTCATCGCGAAGCGCACGTTCTTCGTTATTTATTGTACTTCTTGATGGCTGACGTCTCCTCCGAATACAACTTCATTCCCCGCCGCGGCCTCCGGCACGGCCACCTGCAAACCATTGCCGGCAACTTCCTTCCGCGCACGAATCTGCTGCCGCCGGGGGAGCGACGCCGCTTCGTAGTCGATGCCCATCGTTCTGGAACTCAGATTCAGGTCGAATGCGTTTGCCACTGGCAATCGAATCGAGCCGCCGCCATGACCGTCATCATCGTTCATGGGCTCGAAGGATCTGTGGAGTCCCAGTATGTAATTGGAACAGGAAGTAAAGCGTGGGCTGCCGGCATGAGCGTTGTCCGCATGAACATGCGTAACTGCGGCGATACCGAGACGCTCACTCCAACGCTGTATCACTCCGGCCTCTCCGCCGACGTAGGTGCGGTAGCAAAGGCGCTCATCGAAGAAGATCATCTCGAGCAGATTTCCATTGTGGGATTTTCGATGGGAGGCAATCTGGCGCTCAAACTCGCCGGAGAATGGAGCGATCACGCTCCATCGCAAGTGAGGGCGTTCGCGACCGTCTCTCCCGCAATGGACCTGGGCGCCTCGGCAGACGCTCTGCATTCCTGGCGCAACTGGCTCTATGAGCAGCGCTTCCTTCGGGGACTGCGCAAACGCTACCAGCGCAAGGCCATGCTATTTCCCGACGTGTACGATCTGGCCCATCTGCGCAGGTTCGCGAGCATTCGCGAGTTCGATCACGAAATCACCGCGCGCTACGAAGGCTTCAGCGGCGCCGACGACTACTACCATCGCGCAGCAGCGGCTCGCGTCATCGAGCAGATCCGAATTCCCACGTTGGTACTTCATGCCGATGATGATCCTTTCATCCGCATCCTGGCCGAAACCAGGGCCAAGCTGGCGGGCAATCCCGCAATTCACTTCATCGAAACCCGCAACGGGGGCCACTGCGCTTTTCTCGCATCTCCGAATGGATATGACGGACGCTGGGCCGAAAGGCTCGTCGTTGATTTCATCGCGAAAGCTCGAATGGCATAACTATTCGCATCGGTTAGCACCTTGAGGTTTTGCGGAAGAGGGATTAGGCGCGAGAAAAATCAGGCAACATACCGCATTTCAGGTACGAAAGCTACAAAAGAACATATCTTAACGATCCCAAGTTCTTATTTCTTGGATTTTTCGTCAAGCCGTTCATCCCCAAGCCATTGAAACGGGTACATATTGAATCTAGGGACAAAATGGAACCCTGAGTGCAATTTGTCCCTGTTGCGTCCCTTCCGGAATGCAGCTAATCCCCCATCCGCGAAAGTCAACCAGTTTCGTCTGACTTCCTTCAGAGGGGTATCGAATTAGGAGAAATGCAAGCTGTGAAACGTCTTGCTTTAGTTTTGCTCGCTGTCCTTACATTTGGACTCTGTGCACTTGCGCAGACGACCACCTCAGGAGATATTGCCGGCACGATTACAGATCCTACCGGCGCTGTTGTGGCAAACGCGCCCGTAACCATCACCAACGATGGAACGGGACAGACCATCAAGGTGACCAGTAATGCCTCCGGTTTTTATCGGGCGGCAAACCTGCAGCCCGGAACCTACACGGTATCGACCAGCCTCTCCGGTTTTGCACCCGCAAAGAAGCGAGTGGATGTGGCCGTGGGGACGGCGACTACGCTGAATCTTTCGTTGACCACGGCTTCGACGCAAACCACAGTCGAAGTTACTGCGGAAGCTCCGGTTATTGAGACCGAGAACGGCAACATCACGAGCGGGCACGACACGCGTGAAATTGAGTTGGTTCCCAATGGTGGTGGCGATCAGACGTACATCGCCCAGACATCGCCGGGTGTGAACATCAACACGGCGAGCGGTGGTGGCTACGGTAACTTCTCGGCATTTGGATTGCCGGGCACCTCGAATCTATTCACCGTTAACGGCAATGACAATATGGATCCCTATCTGAACCTTAACAACTCAGGAGCGACGAATCTTACCTTGGGCGCGAATGAGTTGTCGGAAGTTTCAGTGGTTACCAACGGATATTCGGTTCAGTACGGCCGTCAGGCGGGTGCGCAGGTCAATTCAGTTACGAAGAGCGGCAGCAACACCCTCCATGGCAATGCGGTGTACTACTGGAACGGTCGAGCGATGAACGCGAACAACTGGTTCAACAAACACCAGGCGGATCCGGCGAACAGAACAGACCGTGGCTTTGTGAACGCGAATCAGTGGTCGGCATCCATCGGCGGACCGATCAAGAAGGATAAGACTTTCTTCTTCGTCGATACCGAAGGAATGCGGGTCATCATTCCGGTACCTGCGCAGGTCTTCATTCCCTCGCCGGCATTTGCGAATTACGTGTTGACCACAGGTTTGCCAACCAGTTCGATTGGAAATCAATCAGCACAGATTCCTTATTATCAGAAGCTCTTTAGCCTGTTTGCTAATTCACCGGGAGCGCAGAATGCGAATGCCGCCACTACTTTAGCGGCGTCAAGCAACGGCGGTTGTGGCGATTTTGCTGGTACAGCAGGCTTCGGCGCTTCGAATCCGTGCGCACTTGGTTATCACACGGACTCACGGAATTTCGCGCACGAGTGGACTTTGGCTGGGCGAATTGATCATCAACTCACGAACGTTGACAAGTTGTACGTCCGGTACCATATGGATCGCGGCGTCCAACCCACTTTTACATCGCCTCTGAACCCGATTTTTAACACCGAATCATTCCAACCCTCGTACGACGGACAGTTCAACGAAACTCACACCTTCGGCGGTAGTGCAGTAAATCAGTTCATTCTCTCCGGAGCGTACTACCGGGCGATCTTCGTTAACCAAAATCAAGCTGCTTCGCTCGCGGCGTATCCTGCGACAACAGTGTTTGCGGATGGAATCTTCGGCGATCCAACGACCGGCTTCGGTTTAGGTGGTGAGAACTACGTATTTCCTCAAGGACGCAACGTAACTCAATACCAAGTGGTTGACGACTTCAGCATCACTCGCGGCAATCACACTCTGAAGCTCGGCACGAACTTCCGACGCAACCTCGTTAGCGACTTTACAACGGGAGTACTCACGGTTCCTTACCAGGAAGTCGACTCGCTCACTGATTTCACCCAGGGAATTACCGACCTCGCAGAGCAGCGTTTCCCAAAACGACTTGAAAATCCGGTTGCTCTCTGGAGTGCCGGCTGGTATGGCGAGGATGATTGGCGCGTAACTCCAAGGTTGAACCTAACTCTCGGTCTGCGAGTGGACCACGACTCGAATCCAGTTTGCGAAACTAACTGCTTCAATCGTTTCGCTGCTGGACCGTTTGAAGCCGTTACCACTAGCACAACCACTCCGTACAACCAGATTATTTCCGCTGGATTGCACCAAGCATTTCCGCAAACAGATACCCTCATTTGGCAACCACGCGTCGGCTTCGCCTGGCAGCCATTTGGTACTGGTACCGTAATTCGTGGTGGTGCGGGCATGTTTAGCGATCTGCTCGCGGCGACTTTGGTCGATAACTTCATCCGAAATGCTCCCGGTGATGTCACGATCCTTGACGTTAGTGGCACGAGCGCATTCGCTCCCGGCGTGGCTGGCAGCACCTACACTCTGATGCAGCAGTCTGGGGCCGCTTTCTACCAGGCGTACAACTCGGGAGGCACCTCGACGACGATCGCTGCAGCGGTTCCCGGATTCTCAGGCATCAGTTATCAGTCCTCAGTCAATCACCTGCATACTCCTACTTTCCAAGAATGGAACTTCCAGGTCGAGCAGGCAATTGGTACGAAGACCTCGGTGTCAGCGAACTATGTTGGTAATCACGGGACGCACATCCCGCTGTATGATCCATGGGAAAACGTGGCTTGCCGAAGCACAACTACGTGCGGGAATTTGGCTCCTGCAATCACGACCACGCGACACAATACTCAGTTCAGCACGGTGCGGGAACTCACGACGGAAGGGTACTCTCACTACAACGGATTGGTTCTGGCGCTGCAGAGAAAGTTCTCGCGCGGTTTGCAGGGCTCGTTCTCGTACACCTGGTCGCATGCGACCGACACAGTATCCAATGGAGGAATCCTGCCTTGGAGCAGCAATGACTCCCTTCAAACTCAGCTTTCGCCGTTTAGTCAGGCCATCAACTATGGCAACGCAGACTACGATGTTCGTCATTCGATGAATGCGAACTACGTATACGAGCTGCCGTTTAAGACCGGCAATGGCCTGTTCAACACCCTGATCGGCGGCTGGACGGTTTCCGGAACGTTCTTCTATCACACTGGATATCCCTTCTCGGTCACTGACTCGACAGCCATTCACGGCCTGCTGCGGAATGGCAGTAATACGGTTTATCTATCTCCCATCGTCGGCAATCCCGATCGTTTCGCATGCACGCGAGGCCCTGCGGTTACCGTGCCAGCGGGTGGCAGCGACAATTGTTTGAATTTTGCAAACTTCGCACCCATCGGCACTCCTGGCGCGGTTGATCCCGTCACCGGACAGGCGCAGGTGGCCATTCCGTTCGGGTACACCAACCAAGCCCGCAATCAGTTCTATGGTCCGGGATACTTCAACACCGATATGTCTTTGCGAAAAGCGTTCAAACTCTCTGAGCGGTTCAACCTCTCAGTAGGGGCAAACGCCTACAACATACTGAATCACCCGAACTTCGGAAATCCGAGCGGAGCGTTGCGTGGAGGCACCTTTGCTAGTTATTTCACTACTGTGAATCCGCCGACGAGTGCACTTGGATCCGGCCTCGGAGGAGACGCCGCTTCACGCAGCGTCCAACTCGAAGGACGATTGACGTTCTGAATCAGAGGAAACTTACTGTCTGGGCGGCCGCGATGGCCGCCCCTTTTTTTCGAAAACGAACATGGCAGCAAGGAGTAGATCAGCAATGAGAAGTAACGCAGCACTTTCGGCATTTTTTGTGCTCGCTTTTTCCGTCCTTTCGACTGGTACCGATCAGAAATCGCAGCCGAAACCTGCAGTGATATCAGCAAAGACTGTCTCCTTCGTAACCTTCGCAAGTGAGAACGAAGCCGCAAAGCTGAGGCAGCAAGCGTCAGATTTTTTTTCCAAGTGGAAGCGCTATGAGGTGGTAGCTGACCCAACGAAGGCTGACTTACTTGTGTTGCTCGGCCCGATGCCGCGTCGCGTTTCAGGTGACGCTTTCGATGCGGTTCTGGCGGGCAAGCAGTCTCCAGAGCCAGTCGACCTGTCGGAAGCGCAAGGCCAGTTTGCCGTCTTCGATGGCTCCGAGGTGCATGGTGAAGTACCTGTAAGCGGAACCCTAAAGCCCATCTGGAGCACCCCGATGAGTGGCGATGACGTTAAGCCTGCGGCCAAGAAATACAAACAGCTCGTCGAGAATGCCCAGGAAGACTACGACCACATGGGCCTGACGTTCGAGAAATGCCGCATGGCAGGGCTGCGCTGTTCACACTGACGCTTCAGCAGACTCGTGTCTTCGACATCAGATCGAGGAAGCACTTTTGAGTGCTGATGCTGAAAGCGATTACGCTACAATCAAAACAGTCGGGGCGTAGCGCAGCCTGGTAGCGCATCTGCTTTGGGAGCAGAGGGTCGTGGGTTCAAATCCCTCCGCCCCGACCAGTCCCTCCTCCATCGCTAAACTCACGAAGTGTCGATCGTCGTGAGTGATCCTCGCTTCAAAGAGCACATTTCCAACCCCTGACATTGAGTTGACGGCATTTAGATCAAATCTTCCTCGTTCCGATTGCGGCTGCCGCTACGGCCTGGCAAACGTCGGTCATAGGTTAGGCCGAATGGGCCTGGGACGAACTTCGCATGCTTTCACGTGAAGATTTCTATCTCCACCACTGAACCAATATCGGACAAGACGTTCACTCCGCACCCTCTCGTTTCAATCAAAGCGCGTCATTACTTGTCCCTGAACTAAGAATGGACAACCCACTTCATTGAAATGCATGTCCTTACTGGATAAATCACCCCCAAATCCGAGAATCAAGCTCCTTAAAACGACACGCGAGAGGACAAGCAAGATGATGAGGCTGGAAGCGAGGAAGGCGCAGGGAGGTATCTTATGCAAGGCATTTTGACTCAAAGGCGAAATCCCGGATCCACAACGTTGGGTGTGATCCTCATTGCGCTTGGCGTGATTGCGCTGCTCGCACCGCTGTTTGCGGCCGTGGCTGTGATCGGGATAATAAAGTGGCTTCTGATCTTCGCAGCCATTGAGCAGCTGATATACGCGTTCCAAACCAGGAGCGAGGGAGGCCTGTTCTTCAAAATCTTGCTGGCTGCGTTATACGGCGTCGCCGGAGTCATGCTACTCAGCAGACCCATTGCCGGCGTCGTTGCGGCAACAGCCCTCATCGGCTTTTTGTTGATAGCCGATGGCATTACCGAGATTGTCCTGGGGATGCAGTTGCGCCGCACTTATGACACGAGAATCGGATGGCTATTCGCGGGCGGAATATTGTCGCTGATTCTTGGCGGGCTGATCGTGCTTGGGCTGCCTCGGAGTGTCGTGGGAGTAGGCTTGCTGGTTGGCATTCGTCTCGTCTTCAAAGGGATGGAACATATTGTGCGTTCATCAATGGAGAGGAAGATAGATCACATCGTAGAGCGCAAGGCAGCGTGAGCTCACATGCTTCCGCGGCGATAGCGGACTCTCGCGCTCAGAGATTTGACATTCATCACCGGTTGTATACGGGGATCGGACCTCGGAGTTCGTTCCACACTTCGTCGCAGGCTATCACCACGTCAGCGGGTAAGGGCCCTTCTTCACACGCCGTAAGGTTCTGTGCGAGCTGTTCCGGACGTGACGCGCCAAGGATCACGCAGTCGCTCGCTGTGTGGTGCAGCAGCCAGTTGATGGCGATGCTGATCAGCGATCGTCCCGACTTCTGCGCGATTGAGTTCAGCTTCTCCACGGCGTCGAAGTCTTGTTTGTGCCAGTAGCGATCCTGATAAAGCTTGTTGTTATCGAAGCGTGTGCCGGGCGTGACCGTCTGTATCCGGTGCTTGCCCGTGAGCAGTCCGCCGGCTAGCGGGTTATAGACGATGTTCGACAACCCATAATGCTTGGTCATGGGCAACCACTCCTGCTCGATTCCGCGCGCGACCAGGTTGTACATCGGCTGCGCGATCACCGCTGGCTTGTAGTTCTTCTTCTCGGCGATCCAGAGCATTTCCGTCTGCTGCCAGGCAGCGTAATTGGAAGTCGCTGGATAACGAATCTTGCCTTGTTTCACCAGCAGTTCGAGCGTGTCGAGCGTTTCCTCAATTGGGACTTCATAATCGGGATAATGGAGATAGTAAATATCGAGGTAATCGGTCTGCAGTCGCTTGAGGCTCTCTTCAACGGCGCGCAGAATGGCTTTGCGCGAGAGGCCGCTCTGGTCGGGCGCGTCGCCCATTTTGAACCGAACTTTGCTGGCCAGGATCACGCCCTTGCGGCGGCCTTTCAAAGCCTCGCCGAGCATAGTTTCAGCAACGCCAAGCTGATACATGTTGGCGGTGTCGAAGAAGTTGATGCCTCCCTGGATACATTGATCGACCATGTGCGTGGACGTCCGCTGATCGGCTGGCTTGCCGAACGTCATGGTGCCGAAGCAGAGGCGGGAGATATTCAGGTCGGTACGACTGAGCTTCTTGAACATCATGGGGCAGGGGTGCTCGCTTTCCGGGTATGAATCGCCGCGCTTGCCTGCTTGAGAATCGTCTGCGCTCCAATTCGCAGACAGGCAATGTCGTTGCCGCAAAAAAGTACGTCGATGCCTTGGTCGGCCCAGAACTGCACGTCAAGCAGAGGAGCGCCGACCGCTACCAGCTTGTTGCGCTGGCGCGCGCTGTGCAGGATTTTCTGGATGGCTTCGGCGACCTTAGGATGAGTCGTTTGCCCAGGCACGCCGAGGCTGGCGGAGAGATCGGCTGGGCCGATGAAGATGTCGATTCCCTCGATCGCACAAAGTTGATCGATGCGATTCACGGCTTCCTCAGTTTCAATTTGGATCATCAGGCAAAGCTCAGAGTTGACTTTCTGCTGTGCGACCGGAAGGCTATCGGTGATTCCGTAATCCAGTGCGCGGGGAACGCTGAAATATCCCCGCGCGCCTGCTGGACGAAAGCGCGCGTGCTGAACGAATGCCCGTACGATCTCCGGCGAATCAGCCATGGGGAGATCGAGAATGTCGGGTCCGCACTCTGAGGCCTTGAGTACATTTTCACGTCGATTGTCGGAAATGCGAATCATTGTGAGCATTCCCACTCCCGAGGCAATTCGGCAAAGATCGGCTGCTTCGGCGAATGTAATGTGGGCGTGCTCCATCTCAATCCAGAGCACGCGAAAGCCGAGCTTGGCCGCGATCTCAACGAAAATCGGATCGTAGAAGTACGCGGCAATGCCCAGGAGCGGTGCGCCGGATTCCTTTATTACGCGCGATAAGCGCGAAGATTGTGGTTTCGATTTTTCAGTCATCAAACCGCCGCACGGTGACAGGCGTTGCGTGATGTGGATAATGTTCGGTGCACGTCCGCTTCACCGGTTTCATTCAGTAGAACGTCGAGTCGAAAACCGGAACAGCAGAGAATATCAAGACGGAGGTTTTGAGATTTTCGCGTCAGAGGCTTTGATGGCAGAAAGCCGGTAAATCGAGGCAATGACTTTTTGCCAGCCGAGACTTCTAATGTCTGTCATCCTGAAGCGCTTCTTTTGCGCGAAGGATCTCCGATGATGTTGCGAACTGAAAAGGGCTGGCTAGGCTCCCGGCCAAGAGTCGTGCTGCATGATGAACGAGCCACGCGAATGCGCTCAAGTCCGACGCTCTTTCGGGAGATCCTTCGCGCAAAGGAAGCGCTTCGGGATGACAGAAGTCTGGGAGCATTTATGAAGCAAGCAACAAAGACCCACGGAAACTACGAACTTCTCACGTCACGCTGAGGCAAACGTTGTCATCAACCACCACTCCGGCTCCCGCTAGCACACAAGAGCAACGTTGGCTGCGCATTATCACCGTCTCGTTCGTGATGTACACGATCTCCTATATCGACCGGACCAACGTGTCGATGGCGCTGCCGCAAATGAGCGCGCAGTTGCATATGGATCCGCAGCAGGCAGGAGACGCAATGGGCATCTTCTTCTGGGGGTACTTGTTCCTGCAGATGCCTGCCGGACACTTGGCGCAGACCTGGAGCGCCAAGAAGGTCGTCGCAATTCTTCTTGTTGCATGGGGAATCTGTTCCGTCCTCACGGGACTGGTTAGCACAGCACGCGAGTTCTGGGTGATGCGTCTCGTTTTAGGACTCGCGGAAGGTGGTGTGTGGCCGGCGGTGCTTGTGTTGGTGGCGAATTGGTTTCCGCGGCGTGAGCGCGCACGCGCCAACGCCTACTGGATGTTGTGCCTTCCGATCTCGGTTGTGATCTCTTCTCCGCTTTCAGGATGGCTGCTCAATCACTGGAACTGGCGGGTGCTGTTGATCGTGGAAGGCGCCTTTCCGTTTTTGTGGCTACTTATTTGGCTTGCGACAATCGATGATTCTCCAAAAGACGCGAAGTGGATTTCACCAGGGGAACGCGAATATCTCGAAGTGACCCTTGCTAAGGAAGCGGCCGAGGCGAAGAGCGAGGAGCGAACCGGGTACCTGGCAACGCTGCTATCGCCGCAAGTAATACTCCTGATCGTGATCTATTTTATGCGCAACTTCGGCAGCTACGGATCATTGTTCTGGCTGCCATCGGCACTGCAAAGAGCGAAGAATCTCAGTGAGCTCACGCTGGGAAACATCGTCAGCATTCCCTACATTCTGGCTGCAATCATGATGGTTGTTACCGCCAAAAGCTCCGACAAAACCGGCGAACGCCGCGCACACATGAGCGTGACCTTCATTGTTTCCGGAGCAGCATTCTTGCTGGCGCTCGCTGTGCAGCAGTATCCGTTGCTGTGCTTCTCATTACTCTCGATAGCTGTGGGAGCCGTCTATGCGTCACTTGGCCCGTTTTGGGCCATCCCCACCGAAACTTTGCCCCAGAAGTCGGTAGCAAGCGCGATGGGATTGATCAACGCAATTGGAAATCTGGGAGGCTATTTCGGCCCAGTCGTGATCGGATATTTCCTGAAGCGCTCCGGCGGCTTCGTGTACGGCTTTGGCAGCTTGGGCGCCGCGCTGCTTCTTGGTGCTGTACTCTGCTTCTGTCTGCGCCCGCCGCAGACGCGTTCACTGTCCGGAACGTAACGAGGAGAGCGAACACGAGGCTCACGAACGTGGACACAAAAGGTCAAGGGCATGCCTGAGAAGCCGCAGGGGATCGATGGCGGGCTCACCAACTACGGCGATCGGAAATTTTCCCGATACTTGCGGCGGTCGTTTGCTCGCTCGATGGGGTTTTCCGGCGAGATGCTCGATCGGCCGGTAGTCGGCATCGCTACTTCGGGCAGCGGATTCAACAACTGTCATCGCACGATGGACGATCTTGTCGCGGCCGTATCGCGCGGCGTGCTAGCAGCCGGCGGCCTTCCGCTTCCCTTTCCGACAATTTCTCTTGGCGAAGTCTTTCTCAATCCCACCAGCATGATGTTTCGCAACCTCATGTCGATGGACGTGGAGGAGATGATTCGCGCGCAGCCGATGGACTCGGTCGTTCTCATTGGCGGCTGCGATAAGACAGTTCCCGCGCAACTGATGGGTGCTGCTTCGGCGGGAAAGCCCGCGATTCAGCTTGTTACCGGACCGATGATGACGGGCCGCTATCGCGGCGAGCGTCTCGGCGCATGTACTGACTGCCGGCGATTTTGGGCGAAGTATCGCGCCGGCGAGGTAAGCGACGAACACATTTGCGAAGTCGAAGGTAATCTCGCCGTCACTGCCGGCACGTGTGCCGTGATGGGAACCGCGAGCACGATGGCGTGCATCGCCGAAGCTCTGGGGATGTCTCTGCCCAACTCGGCTGCGATTCCAGCCGTTCATGCGGCGCGACTCGTCGCTGCCGAGAACGCTGGGAAAACGGCAGTGCGCCTGGCGCACGAGCCGATTACTCCTGAACAAATCATCACACCGAAATCGGTCGAGAACGCGCTGCGAGTTCTGCTCGCGATTGGCGGATCGACCAATGCAGTCATCCATCTCACCGCGATTGCTGGACGCCTGGGAATCTCGCTTTCGTTTGATCAACTGAACCGGATCTCCGATGAGACTCCAGTGCTCATTGATCTCAAGCCGGTCGGTAACGGATACATGGAAGACTTCTACGCGGCCGGCGGAATGACCGCGCTGCTACGGGAACTGCGTCCGCTGCTTCATCTCGATTGCATCGGAGTGGATGGGCGCTCTTTACGTGAGCGCCTGGAACACGGCAACAGCTCCAGCTTTGTCGATCACGCGATCATTCATCGGTTTGCCGCCCCAGTTTCTGATCAAGGAGGAATCGTTGCACTGCGGGGAAGCCTCGCTCCAGACGGTGCGATCTTCAAACGCGCGGCTGCGAATTCGTCGTTCTTCGAATGCGAAGGTCGCGCAGTCGTATTTGATGGGTTTGATGACCTCGCCGAGCGTATAGACGATCCCGACCTCGACGTCGCGGCGTCGGACTTTCTCGTGCTCAAGAACGCTGGACCACTGGCGGCGGCCATGCCCGAAGCGGGTTATCTTCCCATTCCTGGCAAGCTCGCGCGCGCGGGAGTGAAGGACATGGTACGCATCTCCGACGCACGTATGAGCGGTACCGCGTTCGGAACGGTTATCCTGCATGTGGCTCCGGAAGCCGCGGCTCGAGGGCCGCTCGCGGTTGTGCGAACTGGGGACCGCATCGCGTTATCGGTATCGAAAAAGCGCCTCGATTTACTGATCTCGGAGGAAGAACGGAAGACGAGGCTTGCGGGATTCCGACAGGCTCCGGTTCCAGAGCGCGGCTATGCCGAACTGTATCGCCGGAGCGTCATGCAGGCGCCGCAAGGGTGCGACTTTGATTTCCTGGCGAAGCCGACCAAGACTGCCACCGAGAGTTGAATCAGTCAGCATTTATCGTACGGAGCTTTCTTCTGACTAAAAAAATCCCTGCTGTTTCCTTGTTCGATTTTCGAAAACCGTAAAGAGTGCAGGTAACTCCTGTGATATTCGTGTGTTACTGCAGATGTCCCGCATTCCCTGTTATTTCCCTGGTCTCGAAAGAAATTTGCGAATTCCCGGCCAAATTTGCAGGTCTTCGTACTTCCAAATTCATTTCACTGTATATATCGCTGGTTTTCCAAAACAATTCCCCAATTCTGATTGAGGCTTAGTGGCTGTCCCTCGGTACGCCAGCGCCGCTGCCTCCGGGCAGAAAGTCGAGATCGGCGCCTCTGTCGGCTTGCATCACGTGGTCGAAGTACAGCTTGTAGTAGCCGCGTTCGAAGACCGGTTTCGGCGGCTTCCATTCTGCTAAGCGGCGTTTGATCTCCTGATCGGGAACATTCAGATGCAGCTTTCTTGATTCAACGTCCAAATCGATCGTGTCGCCGTCTTTGACGACTGCGAGCACGCCGCCTGCTGCCGCCTCTGGCGAGACATGCAGAACGACGGTGCCATAGGCAGTGCCGCTCATGCGCGCATCGGAAATGCGGACCATGTCGGTGATGCCCTTCTTCAGAATTTTCGGCGGGAGAGGCATATTGCCGACCTCCGGCATTCCGGGATATCCGCGTGGACCGCAGTTCTTGAGCACCATCACACAACGTTCATCGATGTCGAGATTGGGATCGTCGACTCGTTCGTAGAAGTGCTCGATGTTGTCGAAAACGACGGCACGTCCAGTGTGTTTCATTAATCCAGGAGTCGCTGCCGAAGGCTTCAGCACCGCACCATTGGGGCAAAGGTTTCCGTGTAGGACCGCAATCCCGCTGTGTTCCCGGATGGGTTTTTCGGTAGAGGCAATCACGTCGGGGTCATAGCACGCAGCGTCGGAAACGTTCTCGCCCATTGTCTTGCCATTCACGGTCAGAGCATCGCGATGAATGACATCCCCGAGTTCACGAATTATGGCAGGCAATCCGCCGGCGTAATAGAAATCTTCCATCAGGTACTTCCCTGCGGGCATGAGATTCAAGAGACAAGGAACATCGCGTCCAAGCGTGTCCCAATCTTTGAGCGAGAGTTCTACGCCCACGCGCCCGGCGATCGCGATCAGATGAATGACGGCATTGGTCGAACCTCCAATCGCGCCAACGACTCGAATCGCATTCTCAAAAGCCTTACGCGTAAGGATCTTCGACATGCGCAGATCCTCTTTCACCATTTCCACGATTCGACGTCCGGCGTTGTGCGCGAGCGTGTAGCGTCGGGCATCGACCGCAGGGATGGCAGCGTTCATCGGCAAACCCATGCCTAGCGCTTCGACGACGCACGCCATTGTGGAAGCTGTGCCCATGGTCATGCAGTGTCCGGCAGAGCGACTCATGCAGGCTTCAGCATCCATGAAGTCGCCGATGCTCATCACGCCGCAACGCACGTCTTCGCTGAACTTCCAAACGTTGGTTCCGGAGCCGATGTCCTGCCCGCGGAATTTTCCGTTAAGCATGGGGCCACCGGAGATCATGAGAGACGGCAGGTCGCAACTCGCGGCGCCCATCAGCAGCGCAGGCGTAGTTTTGTCGCAGCCGGCGAGCAGCACGACGCCATCGATCGGATTGGCGCGGATCGATTCCTCAACATCCATGCTCACCAGATTGCGGAAGAGCATAGTCGTGGGGCGCATGAGCGTTTCTCCCAGAGACATCACCGGAAATTCGAGGGGAAAACCTCCGGCTTCATACACTCCGCGCTTCACGTACTCGGCGATGCGGCGGAAATGTGCGTTGCACGGCGTGAGTTCTGACCACGTGTTGCAGATTCCGATTACAGGACGGCCGTCGAACAGGTGATCGGGCAATCCTTGATTCTTCATCCAACTGCGGTGGATGAATCCGTCGCGAGTGCGTGGCCCAAACCAGGCCGTGCTGCGCAGCTTCATGAGCTGAAGTTCCTCCGAGTCTTGTGAGCTGAAGATCGATCAAGCGAATGGTGTGCTTTCTCCAGAATAAGCCTAAGCGCCGTCAGGAGCGCGTTCTCAACAGTTGCTGAGTCGATGATTGCTGATGGAATCTCGGCACCGCTGAGCGCGAATTGCCATGCTTCCGAAAGCGCCTTACTGCCGATGATGCCGACCTCGCGCTGCAAATCGAGAGTACCGCGTTTTCGCAGTGCGTCGAGATCCGATGCAATGAAAGCTCCAATCAAGAATGCAAGTCGATCTCCGGGCGTGCCCTGATGCGAAAGGTCAAGCAGCCGCGCGCAGAAGAGATTGCGCGCGAGTCCTGACTGCCGAGCAAGATCCATTCCCGATTTGAGCCATTCCGGTGAAAGCCGATCGGGCCAGTTTCTCGCGACAGAGCCGGCCAGGATTGTATGTTGCTGGGTCGCATGAATCAGTTCGCCTGACAACGAAGTGATGCTGGAGGATACCTGGCCTTCTGCGTTGATCTGAATTGCTTTCCAGTGCGAGCCGAGATTCAAGACAACACTGGACCGGCTGACAACATTGAGAGCAACGAGCCCTGCGCAGAGCGTTTCCTCGCCGCGCATTACGTCAAAGGAATCAATCTGTTCGATTTTGGGATTATCGGGGCCGCAGCGCACTCCCGGAACAAGAAGAATCGGCAATTCCGATACATCTTCGAAATGGTGCCACTGGCTGGCAGCCGCTAATTCGTCGAGCCCTGCTGGAGCAGCAACGTGCGGTACTTCCGACAGTCCCAGAGACGAGCTGATCATTCCCGCAGCAGAAATATGCGTCGGCTTGCAGTCAACGGAATTGTTGTCACGAAGTTTGGCGATCAGCTCGCGCAATCCGTCCCGAATGACCTTCGGCGACCCCTCGCGCGCCGAGTCCCGAATGCCAACTGGAGCAGACTCCCGCGCAATCAGACCGCTCCCCTCCATCAACCAGGCGCGGGTGTTAGTGGTGCCCATGTCGACATAAACGGCACAGCGATCTTTCGGAGCTCCGCTTGGCGAGGACATGGGGCGCTCTGCAATATACGTCAAGGCAAAAGGTTCCGCTTCTTAGTACACGAAACGTCCGCTCTCTCCAGTGCGCGCAGAGGCGCTAACATGGCTTGTCCATGCAGCCAAGCCGCTCAGCACCGCTGTGCATTCGCGTGCATCCGCGCGACAACGTGGCCATCGTGGTGGCGGACGATGGATTGGCTTCCGGAACTCAGATTCCCAACGGGCCCGCGCTGCTGGAAAAAATTCCGCAGGCACACAAGGTTGCGCTGTGCGAAATCGACGCTGGCTATTCGGTAACCCGATACGGACAGACGATCGCTTTTGCAAATCGCAAGATTCGAGCCGGCGCGTGGGTCCGCGAAGAGATGCTCGATGTGCCTCAGCCCCCTCTGCTCGATGAACTCCCATTGGCAACGGCTCCTCCGCCGCTTCAATCGACTTTGGCTGGTTACACCTTCGAAGGCTATTGCAACGCTGATGGAAGCGTCGGAACTAAGAACATTTTGGGAATTACTACAACGGTGCAGTGCGTCGCTCCGAGCGTCGACTACGCCGTCCATCGCATTAAGAACGAAATTCTTCCGCGATTCCCAAATGTGGACGACGTCATCGCCATCACACACACCTTTGGTTGCGGTGTTGCGCTCGATGCACGGGGTTCAGAAATTCCGATCGCCACGCTGCGGCACATTGGCACACACGCGAACCTTGGTGCCGCACCGTTGGTGGTCAGCCTGGGTTGCGAGAAGCTACAACCATCGCGACTGTTTCCTGAACATGATCTAACGAGCTTTCCCATTCTGGAATCTGATCCGCTCGTGATCCGCATGCAGGATGAGCGCGGCTTCGGGAAGGTGATAGCAGCCATCATGCGCGCAGCAGAGAGGCGACTCGAGCAGCTCAACCTGAGGAAACGGCAAACGGTTCCCGCCTCTGAGTTGGTTGTGGGACTCCAGTGCGGCGGAAGCGATGCATTCTCCGGCGTCACCTGCAATCCGGCGGTCGGGTACGCGGCTGATCTGCTGGTCCGAGCCGGTGCGAGCGTCATGTTTTCTGAAGTCACAGAAGTTCGCGACGCAATCCATCTACTCACGCCTCGAGCCATCAATGAGCAGGTAGCGCGCGATTTGATTCGGGAGATGCGCTGGTACGACGAGTACCTTGCACGTGGAGGAGCTGACAGGACCGCGAATCCAACTCCCGGAAACAAGCGTGGTGGTCTGGCGAACGTGGTTGAGAAGGCGCTTGGGTCGGTGGCGAAGGCTGGCACGTCGGCGCTCATGGCAGTCGCTTCGCAGGGAGAAAAGGTAAAAACGAAAGGGCTTGTGTTCGCGGCGACTCCAGCAAGCGACTTCGTCTGCGGAACACAGCAATTGGCTTCCATGAACCTTCACATATTCACGACAGGGGAAGGTAGCCCATACGGTCTGGCTATGGTGCCGGTTGTGAAAGTTTCCTCGCGAACGGCGCTAGCCGAACGCTGGCCCGACCTGATCGACCTCGATGCCGGACGAATCGCAAGCGGGCAAGCGACGGTCGAGGAAGTTGGCTGGGAAATCTTTCGCTTCATCCTTGATGTCGCGAGTGGACGCAAGAAGACGTGGGCCGACCACTGGGGACTCCATAACGCTCTTGCTCCGTTCAATCCGGCGCCGGTGACGTGAGCCACACTTAAAAACTGCAACCGGCAACTCTGGCCAGTGCTGCTGAATCAAAAGCTCTGGGTCGAGTCAGGGTTGTGAATATTACGCGCAGCAAACTTCAGTCGTTTTCCCTTGTCGTAACGGTCTTCATCCTTGCCCTTTGCGCAGGTTGCGCAGGCGGCGGTTCGCCGCTGGCTCCTCAAACCACATCGGTCGGTAATGGAGCAAATCCGCTCGATGCTACAGCACCGAGTGTCGCCTTTTCAGCGAGTCCGCAGACGGTTGTGGCCGGACAGCTCACGACTCTAACCTGGAACACAAGCAACGCGGCCTCGATCAGCTTCTCCCCATCGCTGCCCGAATCCGAGGATCGCCAGCTCACGCTGCCGACCGGCTCGGCAACATTCCCGGTCAGTAATACTGTTACTTATGTTGCGACTGTGACGGACTCCATCGGTCATCAAGCGAGTTCCAGCGTCACGATTTCGGTCGCGTCAGTTCAATTCAATTTTTCGGTCGCGCCTGACACGATTCAGCCCGGCGGTAGTGCCACCCTGAGTTGGACCTCGCAGGGAATCAGCTCTTTGTCGATCGATCAGGGGATCGGGAACGTCAGCGCGCTGCTGCCGAACGGCTCTTTCAAAGTAGCGCCGGGTGTTACGACAACCTATACAGCAACGGCTACGGACCCGAGTGGCGCGAAGGTGACTCAACAGGTGGTGGTAAGCGTAGCGGTGCCACCAACAATTCCGGACCATCCGATCAAGCACATCATCGTGATGCTCCAGGAGAACCGCACTTTTGATAACTATTTCGGCGTGCTTGGAGCGTATCGGGCTTCCAAAGTTCCGGGAGCCAGCGCCTCGGATATTGATGGCTTCAATTCCAACACCGCACTGAAGACCAAGACTGGAAAACTGGTCAAACCATATCACTACGAGACGGTGTGCATGGAAGGACTCGCCTTTGCCTGGAATGAGGGCCATATCGATATGGATCTCCAATCTCCAGACACGTTCATGGACACGGACTTCAGCAATGCCAAGTTCCTGATGGACAAGTTCACGCAGACAGTGAACACAACGACGAAAGATCCAGACGGCACGCGGCAGATGGGTCACTACGATCAGACGGATCTTCCCTTCTACTACGAGTTGGCGACGCAGTTTGCAACCAGCGACCGCTTCTTCTCTTCCGTGCCATCGAACACTATTCCCAACCGCATGTATATGTTTACGGGCACTTCTTTCGGTCATACCGTGAATGCGACGCCGGGTGCTGGCGGCTGGGCTCAGGAAACGATCTTCCGCGCACTGAACGATGCAGGAGTGAGCTGGCGTTACTACTATCAGGACAGCGACATCTATCTGAGCGACTTCGCTGACTATTACCGCAGCGATATCAAGCCCAAGGTCTACAACATCAGCAACTGGTACAGCGTGCTCGCGTCGCCAACTGCGGATAAAGACTTGCCTGAAGTCGTGTTCATCGAGCGCGCTGGCGCCACAGGATTAGACGAACATCCCGACAACAACGTCCAGAGCGGGGCTGCGCTCGTGCAGAAGATCATCTCGGCATTAATGAACAGTTCGGCCTGGCAATCGTCGGCGTTCATTCTTACTTATGATGAGGGCGGCGGATTATACGATCACGTGCCGCCATTCCAGGTACCACCACCGGACAACATCGCTCCGATCCTGAAGAGCGGAGACGTTAAGGCAACATTCAACTTGTCTGGCTTCCGCATTCCCATCATGGTCATTTCACCCTGGGTGAAGCCGCATCTTGTCTCGCACAAGCCGCGGGAGCTGACTTCAATTCTTAAGCTGATCGAGACCACATTTAATGTGCCGGCACTAACGAAACGCGATGCAACAGCGGATGACATGAGCGAGTTCTTCGATTTCACGCAACCGCCAGCCTGGAAGACGCCTCCAGCATTGCCAACACAGCCAACGAATGCAATTTGTGATCAGTCGAAAGAAATTGGGCCGACATTCTGAGTGAGGCAGTCAGAGTAAGCTAGTCAGAGTGATTCGACGCGGTGTTGTAACTCTCGCGTGATTTCGTCTTCGCCCATCGTTTCTGGAAACCGGACCGGCTCGCCTACGAGCACTTTGATCTCGCCTCTTCTGGCGAAATGGCGCGCTTCCGATTTGAGCGGAAAGAGGCCATCGATTCTCATGGGAACCACTGGCACCTTTAGTTGTTGTGCCAGGATGCCAATGCCCGCACGAAACGGAGAAATTTTCCCGTCTGTAGTGCGTCGGCCCTCCGGAAAGACCAGAACGCTGTATCCACGGTCGATCGATTCCCCTGCGAACGCAAAGCTCTCGCGAAAACCCGATCTTTGAGGCAAAGGATAGACGTCGAATAGAGCGGTGACGAGCCAATAGGAGAGCACTTCGATCGCTCTCTGGAAAACATTCATCTGCTTTGGAGGATCTCGCATTTCCGCCAGTAACTCGCCTTGCATCGCGATCGCGAGCTTGTCGCGGTATCTTTGCGGCATGGCAAACATCAACAGCCCTGCGTCGAGATAAGTAACATGGTTGCTAATAAAGAGCAGCGGCGCCCTGCGCGTGCGAAGCCGCTCCCGTCCGATGAGGGTTGGCTTGGCCATGATGAGCGTCGCCGGCCAGGTGAAGAGATAATAGATCACAACGCGAAGACACCGAATTAACCAACTTTGAGCCCAGCGCGGATAGTGATACTTCCGAGTTCGAGGCGTCTGGCTCGCATCGTTGAGCATTCGTTCGACGTCGCCAACGGTAGTAGCCCCGGAAAAGCGGCTCTCATCCAATTCAACTTGATATCTCTGCTCGAGGGCTGTGAGCAGTTCCACGCGATCTATGGAGCTTAGATTCAGGTCGTCATCGAGCTTCGCCGATGAGCCGGTTCCAGATTTCCTGAGACCAGCGATTGCGTGCTCAACTGCGCTTCTTGGCACATTCCCGTTTCCGGAGCGGTCGATTTGTGCGTGAGCATATGCAGAAATTAGATCCTGCCTAGGCTTTTGGGTGGATGTACGAGGAAAATCGGAGTCTGGCCAGACTAGCCAATGACGGATCCGTTGATGCGGCGAGAGCTTTTGATTTGCTTCATTTACTACACGCGCGGCCCCTTCGTTCCCATCGTTTGCCGATTCACGATTCAGCACCAGCACCGCACATGGTTCGGCGTTTCCTCCACGCTGGACTCCGACGACGATGCAATCACGCACCTCGGGTTGGGTTCGAAGTTCTGCTTCGAGATCTTCGGGATAGACGTTCATTCCTTCGGCGGTGACGATTACATTTTTCTTGCGGCCCTTGAAATAAAGATTGCCGGCTTCGTCGACTGCACCGAGGTCACCCGTCCGAAACCACTCACCATCGCGTGCTGCTACAGGCTGTCCATTAACCCAATAAGTTTTGGCGATGCTGTCGCCGCGAACAAGGATTTCACCCGATGGGTCGAGCTTGATGTCGCGTCCAGGCAGCGCTTTGCCGATCGAGCCGCGACCTAGTTTGAATGGGTGGTTGAGGCTTACAAGAGAGGTCGTTTCGGTCAGCCCATACCCCTGGATGACCGCAAATCCCAGCCTGCGCCAGAACTCTTCGTCATAATGATCGAGCGTCGCTCCGCCGCTGATAATCGCCCAGAACTTCCAGCCGAATTGAGAATGAACGCGACGAAAGCGCCACCAACGTCGGGCAAAATGCTCCTGGCCGGCTGATTCCATCTCGGAACGCATGCGTTCCCCTCCAAGCCGCTCACGCAGCGCTGTCTCGAGCATCTCGCGCAACGCGCCGAGGAGCCGAGGTACCGTGATCAATACTGAGACGCGCTCGCGATGAACTGTCTTCACTATGTCTGCCGGCTTAATAGAGTCGGAGAAATGAACTGCAGCTCCAATCAAGGGCGGGACGAAGATGCCCATGAACTGCCCGAAGACGTGACTCAACGGCAGCAGATTTAGAAAACGCAATGGATGAAAGATGCGCTCGTAACGCTCATATTTCTGTATCTCACGCTCGATTGGCTCAAGGTTCGCGAGAACGTTACCGTGAGTAATGACCACTCCTTTTGGTTCACCGGTTGTTCCCGAAGTAAATACGATTTGCAGCGGATCCTCGCGGTTTAACGGAACTACAGGGGAGGCCACTGTCGTTGCCGGATTGGGCAGAGACGAGAAGTCCTCAAAGTGAAGGGTCTTGCCGGCGGCAGCTTCTAACGTGAGTCCGCGCGAACTGATTAGCAGTTTCGCTTGAACTTGCTCATACACACGCTGTGCGAATTCAGTGGCGGCGGCGTTGTCCATGGGAACAACAACCACGCCGCGCATAACTGCACCCCAAAAAGCCGCAAGCCATTCCCCAGAGTTCGCTCCCCAGAGCATGATCCGGTCGCTTTTTGCAATTCCGATCTGATCGAGAAAGGTTGCGACACGTTGAGCCTGGGCAAGGAGATCACGGTAGGTCCAGCGAACCGTTCGATATCCGCGCGGAAACACACTCGCAACATCACGCCCATAACGGGAGAATTGTGTCAGGTATTCGGCAACAGAGGTTCGCGGCACAAGACAGTTTAAATAACAGATCCAATGCTAGATGGGCGTGATTCGACACGGACAGACAATGGTGCGTCTCAGTGTCCTCAGTAGTCGACAAACAAATCTGGAAACTGTTCTTTGAGCGCGCTGATCTTTGGACGATCGCAGACTTGGATGTACGGATTGTCAGGATGATGCAAAGCGTAATCCTGGTGGTAATCTTCGCCGCGGTAGAAGGCTTT
>CAYZHX010000021.1:0-13259 GCA_964476905.1 uncultured Terriglobales bacterium | reverse complement strand
GCCTGAGGAGGAGCTGAGGGAAGCGTCGGTCGTTGGCGCAGGAATCGGCATTTTCGGGGACGCGTTGGCGGTGCAGCAGAGAAGAGGCGCTGCCGCCACCAACGCGAAAGCAGCATATCGCAAGCGAGGGAACATGAGCGAAGTCTCCGCTCTCGCAATGATCGCCGTCAAGCGCTCTTTCTTTCATCCGCCGACGGTCCGTAGATCGCCGGCACCAACGCCTGATTCAGGCGCAAGTACACGGTCAACTGACCGCGATGATGCGCCAGATGGCTGAACACGGCATCTGTGAGCACGACGTACCGAGGGTCTTCGCTCATTACCTGACCTCCGGCGATGAACCGCCAGGGCTTGAGCAGATGTTCATCGGTCGTGTTCCTCAGCGCCTCACGTGCCTCGGCGACAGATTCTTCCAGAGATTGGAGAAGCTCAGCTCTCGTGGCCAGAGGTTTGGGAGTGAACTTTGATCCGCCATTGGAGCCTAGGACGAGTTCGTCGCTGTTGATCGTCATTGCCACCCAGCCTGGCATCCTGGCAACCAAGGCCGCGAGATAACCCAGGGGCATCGATTTCTCGTGAGGTCTCCAGTCGTTGCGGCCTTCTGGCACGCGCTCTAGGGCATGGCGCGTTCCTTCCGCCTCGCGCTCCAGTTGTGCTAAGAACAGGTCGGTCAGTTTCATCAGCAGCCTCTTTCTACTATTTCCAGATTGACTAAGAAAATCGCAACTTAGAAACTCTAGCCGCCCATATATGACAGGTCGTGTCATAATTCCTCCCAAATAATTTCCGGCAGAGGAGAGGGCCATCATGAGAGCCGATCGTTTGCTGTCTGCCGTCATGTTGCTGCAAGCGCATGGACGAATGTCCGGCCGGGAGCTGGCCAAGAGACTCGAGGTTTCCATGCGCACACTGCACCGCGACATGGACGCGTTGAGTTCGGCCGGCGTACCAGTCTTTGCCCTACGAGGAGCGCGCGGCGGCTGGCAGCTTGATGAGGATTGGCGGACTCAAGTCCCCGGGCTCGACGAAGCTGAACTCCGGGCGCTGCTGATGGCCCAGCCGCGTGTGATTGGCGATGCACGTCTCGCGGCGGCAGCCGAAAGCGCGCTCTCGAAGCTTCTAGCGTCCCTTCCGAATTCGTTGCGGGAGAAGGCAGCGTCGATTCAGCAACGGTTATTCGTGGACACCACGGGATGGCGCGGCACGCCGGAAAACCTTTCCATGCTGCCGATCGTGCAGGACGCCGTTTCCAGTGATCGGAAGCTCACGATTCGATATGCGAAGAATAGTCGCGAATGTGAGGACCGAATCGTCGATCCGCTCGGGTTGGTAGCGAAGAGCGGAACGTGGTACCTGGTGGCGAACACACCAGCGGGACTGCGGACGTTTCGCGTCTCTCGAATCGAGGAAGCCAGGCTGCTCGATCAGCGAAGCGCTCGTCCCGCCGACTTTGATCTCGCCAAGTATTGGCGGTCATCAGCGCAGCGATTCCGCGACGGCTGGCCCCGTTTCGACACAGTCTTACGTCTCCATCCGGATTGCGCAAAGCAAATGAAGAGATGGCACATGGCTACCGAAGACGGTCGCGCTCCGGATACAGAAGGTTGGATCACCATGAACGTGCGTTTCGACGACGAAGATCAAGCCTGCTTCCTCGTGCTTGCGCAAGGAGCACGCGTCGATGTGATCGAGCCGGTAAGCCTGCGTGATCGCGTAGCAGCAGAGCTAACCACGGCACTCGAGCGTATTCATCGATTGGAAAGAGGAGCTCTGGAAGCTCACGCCTAAGGAGATGGATCCCTTGTGACCAATACATCGCGCGTTTCGATGTGGAATCACACTGCTGATCCCAAAACTGGAACACGGAAACAACATCATGAAAAGGACCTTTTGCACAGTCACTACTCTTCTACTCGGCATCTCGGTCTTATCCAGTCCGACCTATGCTCAAACTTCTTCGTCTTCAACACAGAAAGAAGCCAAGATGACCACTCACGCTACTGGATCGTTCGATGTAAAACTCAATCCGCTGCCCGCCTACAACCAAGACGACAAGAGTTTCGGCAGGATGTCGATCGACAAGCAGTTTCATGGCGATCTTGAAGCCACCAGCAAAGGCGAGATGCTCGCTTATGCCAGACTCGCGTACGTTGCTCTCGAAGAGGTGGCCGGCTCGCTCAAAGGACGCAAAGGCACATTTGTTCTGCAACACAAGGCGACCTTGGTTGATGGCACGCCTTCATTGACGATCACTGTTGTGCCCACATCCGGAACCGGCCAACTCACCGGAATGGAAGGCGAGATGAACATCATCATTGGCGCCGATGGAAAGCACTCCTACGAGTTCGAGTACACACTGCCAGACCCCCATTGAATTCGAATGCGATTTCGGATGCCACTTGCATAGCTCGAACGCGGCACTTGTCACATTTTCTCGAGATCTGCGACCGAATGGGCGTGCAACAACTTAGAATCGGTGGCTGCAACTCAAGTCTCCGGAGAATCAGCGAATGAATAAGCAGATATTGGTCCTGTTGCTGTGTGTGGTTCCCGTTTTTGCACAAAATAAGAAACCTACGAACCTTCGCGACGTGCTTCTCGCGGAAGTGAAATCGACCCACAACAGCGAAGAATGGTTTGTGCCGGCGAATATCGCCGTCAAAGGTCTCACGGCAGAGCAAGCTAAATGGACCGACGGAAGGGGAAACCACTCAGTCGGGCAGCTCGCCTATCATCTCGTGTTCTGGAATCGGCAGAGCCTGGCGAAGCTCCGAGGCGAGACGCCGGAGAAGTTCAGCGGCAACAACGACGAAACATTCAATAACTTCGACGAAAAGAATTGGAACGAGGTGGTGCAACAACTCGATCAAGTCCTCAGCGACCTGGAAAAGTGGATCGAGACCGCCGATGAAACCAAGCTAAAAGAAAATGCTCAACTATTTACGCACATCAGTACGCATAATGCCTACCACATCGGCGAGATGATCTATGTGCGCAAAGAACAAGGCTCATGGGATCCAAAGAACGGCGTGAAATAGCTTCAAAAGCGAACTCCTGTGAGCGTCAAGCGAGTTGCGGCGTTGTATGACCTCCATGGGAATCTACCTGCACTGGAGGCAGTGCTGGACGAGCTTCGCCGAGAGGACGTGGACCGGATTGTGGTCGGAGGAGACGTTTTTCCTGGGCCCTTGGCCCTCGAAACATTCACGCGCCTTCAGGAGCTTGCACAATCTGCGCGGTTCATTATTGGGAATTGCGAAGTGGCACTCCTTGCAGCGCGCGAAGGCAAAGATCCGGGGCGAATGCCCGAGTCCGCGAAAAACGCGATGCGCTGGTGTGCAGCACAGATCAGCGCAAACGATGAACGAGTATTGCGGTCATGGCCAAAAACGATAACGCTATCCATCGAATCTCTCGGAGAGGTTCTCTTTTGCCATGGGACGCCACGAAATGAGAACGAGGCTTTCACGCGTCTCACTCCCGAGAGTGCGGTGCTCCCGGCGTTCGCCGGAGTGAAGGCGAGAGTAATAGTCTGCGGCCACACACACATGCAGTTTGATCGCACGATAGGTGACGTTCGCGTAGTAAATGCGGGTAGCGTGGGCATGCCATTCGGCAAAACGGGTGCAGACTGGTTGCTGCTCGGACCCGACGTCGAGCTACGCCACACAAATTATGATCTGGCGCGAGCCGCAGCGCGCCTGCGTGCTACCTCTTACCCTGAAGCAGAAGAGTTTGCGGCGAAGTACGTTCTCACATCGCCTGACGAGGCCTCAATGTTGGAGCTGTTTACTCAGCATGGAATGAAGTAAAGGAGTAAGGAGACAGATTAGTTATCCCAGCAACTCGGAACGACAAGTGCGATGAAGACATATACGGTTGCAGTAATCGAAGGGGACGGGATTGGACGGGAGGTTGTGCCGGAAGGGCTTCGCGTTCTGGAGGCTGTTGCGCGCAAGCACGACATTTCCTTTCGTTGGCAGCACTTCGACTGGAGCTGCGAGCATTTCCTAAGAACTGGACGCATGATGCCAGAAGACGGTCTTGAGCAACTGCGACCCTACGACGCCATCTTCCTTGGTGCGGTCGGCTATCCCGGAGTACCGGACCATGTTTCACTGTGGGGGTTGCTCATCCCGATTCGACGGGCATTTCAGCAGTACGTAAATCTGAGACCAGCGCGCTTGCTGCGCGGCATCGAGTCTCCGGTGAAGGACTTTGAGCCTGGGGAAATAGATCTGTATGTCGTCCGAGAAAATAACGAAGGTGAGTACTCGCAGATTGGCGGCCGGCTTTACCAGAAAACGCCCGCGGAAATGGCTGTGCAGGAGACGATCTTCACTCGGCACGGATGTGAGCGCGTGATGCGATATGCGTTCGAGTTGGCCTCACGGCGAAAGAAGCACGTTACTTCAGCGACGAAATCGAATGGCATCGTCTACACAATGCCATTTTGGGATGAGTGTTTCTCCGCGGTAGGAGCGGAGTTTAATGACATTCGCCGCGACCAGTTCCACATAGACATTTTGGCAGCGCATTTCGTTCGCCATCCAGACTGGTTCGACGTTGTTGTGGGATCAAATCTGTTCGGAGATATCTTGTCCGACTTGAGCGCTGCGGTTGTGGGTTCGATTGGGATCGCGCCTTCCGCGAACCTGAATCCAGAACGGGAATTTCCTTCGATGTTTGAACCTGTGCATGGTTCGGCACCCGACATTGCAGGAAAAGGTATCGCCAATCCTGTCGCACAAATCTGGTCAGGAGCGATGATGCTCGAACATCTCGGCGAAAGAGCGGCTGCCTCAGAAATAGAAACGGCCATCGAAAGTGTGCTTGCTGCGCCTGGACCAAAAACTCCAGATCTGGGTGGAAATGCGACGACGCGGGATGTGGGAAACGCGATTGTTGCCGGCGTTGCTCACGCGAAGGCCGGTACACATCCGGGGGCTTTCAAATAGGCGACGCAATGTTCTCGGCGTGCTGATCTGCTACGTTCCCACCTTGGCGAAAAGAAAAACGGCGTCTCACGACGCCGTTTAGAAGTTGAGGGGTTCAGGCCACTCGTCGCAAATTCGACGACGTGTCGCCTCGTCCTCGGCCGGTAATGGCTCTGAATATTGCTGTGAGGATCACCGCTCCAACCACGGCTACGATGATGGTATAGATCACACCGCCCTGCCCGGAAAATCCGAGCGCGCGCATGATCCAGCCGCCGACAACGCCGCCAATGATTCCCAAAATGATATCGCCGAGCGCGCCATAACCTGAGCCGCGCATGAGCTTGCCTGTGATCCAGCCGGCAATCAGGCCAACTATGATCCACCAAATTACCCCGTGCATTCTGTGTTCCTCCCTGGAAAGCTTTTGAGGTTAGATGGGCTGGGCTAATGCGGGGATGACCATGGAGAAGCTGCTAAGCTTCCGAGCTCCTACGCCGAGTGTTCCAGTTCTCGGCCGCACGTGCTTGCGAAGCGGAGCTTGAGTCCAGTTAAAGGTGAAAAGAGAAGGACCAACCGCTGAGAGCTTCGGACTTAGTAGCTCAGTAGCTCAGTAGCTCAGGAGCTGCTTCTCATCTGATCCCACACACGCCAGAACTGCTGCATCTCGTTTGGCTTACCAAAAGAGATACGAACAAGGTTGTCCATCAAAGGAAAGCGCCGTCCAACGAGGATTCCGTTCTGCTTGAAGTAGCTGCTGACTTCATTCGCAGGTCGACCTGCGTCGAGCATCGCGAAATTTGCGTATGACGGAATGGCTTTGAGGTTGCGGCGTAATGCTTCGTTGAAGAATGCCTGCCGGTCAGTTGCGTTGCGTCGCACTGCCATCTGCATCTCGTCCGTGTCTTCCAGAGCAGCAAGCCCGGCCTGAGCTGCAGCCATGTTCACATTATCTTGTGTTTGAAAGCGACGGAGATGCTGTGCGGTCTCGACCGAAGTCACTCCATATCCGAGCCGCATGCCCGCCATGCCGTACACCTTCGAAAATGTGCGGGCGACGATGACGCGCGGATTGTCGATCGGTTGTTCGAGGAAAGAAGTGTATTCAGGCGCACCTGTCGCGAAGTGGTGGTAGGCCTCGTCGATGAGAATGTAAGTGCTCGCCGGCAGCTTGGAGATGAACGCTTCGAGATCCTTGCGCGGGGTGAGGCTCGCCGTCGGATTGTTTGGATTGCAAACATGCACCAGTGATAGCGCAGTTTGTGCTTGCGACAACATGACATCGAGGTCGTTTGCGTAATTGCTCGTCAGCGGAATCTTTACAACCTCTGCGCCTGCGGCGTCGGCGTACGAGGCGATCGCCTCGAACGTCGGCCAGCCGGTAATAAGCTTCTTTCCTGGCCCGAGGAATGCCGCAGCCGAGACCCGAAGTATCTCCGTTGATCCGCAGCCAGTGACAACCTGCTGCGGCTTGATCTTGTGCAGATCGGCGATGGCCCAGACCAGCGCGTCGTAATCGAAGTCGGGATAGCGATTCGCCCATCCGAGCGCCTGCTGCATTGCGGCGACGGTCTTCGGAAGAGGTCCGTAGGCATTCTCATTGCTGTTCAGTAAAATGGCATTTGCGCGCGCAGCACCGAGCGCCGTTTTGGCACTCACCGCCTGCCCATGACGCGACGGCTCAAATGACTCGAGAGCGGGTGGCAAGCATCCCAGGGCCGCCCCAGCCGCAGTGCTGATGCCAAGAGAATGAAGAAATGTTCGACGGGTGATCATCGAAAGCCGTTCCATGCGCCGGCCACATAGCATAACTCTGATCGCAAGATTTGCTCAGGCCAACCGATGCGCGGCAACAGCTAAACGTAGAACAGGCAGCATTGTACGCTGCCTGATTCAGATGACGTTTAATGACGTGGAGCGACTGCGCTGTGCACTCGACTTCGGCGGACACGGAGTGCATCTTCGAATGTGGTCCTCTGGCGGATAGCGCCGCCCTGGCATGGCGCTCGCTGTCCTGCCGCTGGCCAAGAGATGTCATGGTATGTACGTTGGGAAACCGCCAATGATCGATCGCGAGAATGCCCGATTGGCACAACCTGCCGGTAGTACTGCTACGAATTCCTGCTGCTTGTATTCGTCCCATTAAGTGATGTACAAACCTTGCGGCACCTCACGTAAAAAAAAGCGATAAGCAATACGCATAAAGCACGGCTCTTACACCTCAGTTGGGCTTGTTGGTTGTTGCCTATGACTTATCGCGTATTCCAGATTCCTCCATCCAGGAGAAGTTCATGATTCGTGTTTGCAAGGCGCTGTTCCTAGCTTGGTCGATTTTTCTAAGCTCAACCACTCTGCTCGCGCAGAACATCGCTACTGCCAACCTGCGCGGCGTGGTACACGACCCGAATGGCGCAGTCATTCAGAACGCCAAGGTCACCGCTCGGCTTGCTGGCCAAAACCTTGAGCGAGTCACTCAATCAGACAGCGACGGCGAATATGTCTTCCTGAATCTGCCCCCGGGAACCTATTCGATCGAAGCAGAGGCACCCGGATTTGCCAAGCTGGTGCAGAGCCAGGTCGTGCTTACGATTGGCCAAGATGCGCAATTGCCAGTCAACATGCGCGTTGCAGCCACTACGGAACAGGTGACCGTCGAGTCTGGTGCGGAGATCGTGGAAACCCAGCGAAGTTCTGAGTCCACCACGATTGACACCCAGCGCATCGAGAATCTGCCTATCAACGGCCGCAACTACATCAACTTTGCGCTGACCAACTCGCAGCTTACGCGCGATGATGCGCCGAGCATTGGTGCGGCTCCCACTTCGGGTCTGAACGTCAGTGGCCAGCGAGCGCGTGCCAATTTGGTGAACCTTGACGGCATGAACAACGTTGATAACGGCGTCAATGGAATCCGCTCGACGGTCTCCCAGGAGGCAGTACAGGAGTTCCAGATCATTACCAACGGCTACAATGCCGAATACGGGCAGGCAGCTGGTGGAATCGTAAACATCATCACTAAGAGCGGCACGAACGATTGGCACGGGTCTGCGTTCGCCTACCTTCGAAATCGCAACATCCAGGCAACAAATCCGTTCTCCACCGTCAAAAATCCCGCGTACACGCGCGTGCAACCTGGAGCCACTCTTGGTGGGCCCATTGCCAAAGACAAAACATTTTTCTTTTTCTCATTTGAAACCACGCGGCGGCATGAGACTGGCTTTTCCAGCATCGGACAGAACAACTTCGGACTTCTTCCTATCGATGTCTCGCGCTTTTACGGTGCGCCGCAAGGAGCTGTGATCTTCCAGGGCACCTCGGCACAGCAGGCATTTCTTAACGGAATTCCCAACGCTGCGCTGGCGAACCCGCAAGTTTTGGGTTTTGCACAGCAGTACGCCGCGGTAATTGGTGGTGGCTCATCAACCGCGGTGAACGGCAGACTGCCGAACGCTGCAGCCATTTATGGCCCGCTCAGCGGCGCTCCTGCGTTCATTACTTCGAAGGTCCCATTACCTGCTTCTTTTCACAGCCTCAACTCCCAGATTGGGAACTTCCCAGTATTCGAAGGCACGACTGTTTACAGCCTTCGCCTCGACCATAAGCTCACGAATAATCAACAACTCATGCTGCGCGGCAATGTGAGTCCGAGCACTGTCACCGGAATCGAGGTCAACGGCCAGAACCAAACCTTTGGACAGAATTCCTACTCGCGCACATCACAGCAGACCTATCGCGATGTGGCTGTCACTGGACAGGACGCGTGGGTGATCAGCAATAACAAGGTGAATGAACTCCGGTACCAGTACTCGCGTCGGGGCCTGCTCTACAATTTTTCCAGCGGACCAGGCGGCGGCGATGTCGCCATCAACATCCCTGGGTTCGCCTTCTTTGGACGCGAGCCGTTCTCATTCGTGAACCGCACCGAGCAGCGTCACGAGGTCTCCGATAACTTCTCCTGGAGCCTCGGCAACCACAGCGTGAAGTTCGGAGGTGATGTGAATCATCTGCCGCTGACAGCCGATTTCACCGTCAACTTCGGCGGTCTGTACAACTTCGGCTCGCTTTCTGCGGTACAGCTTGGCTTCCCGGGGAGTCTCACCGGCTTGGGCAATGTTCCCGATTTCTCACCGGTGCAGGCGTACGGACTTGGTATTCCGCAAAGCTTCGTGCAAGGTGTGGGCAATCCGCATGACAGCTTCACGAACAACACCCTCGGTTTCTTTCTGCAGGACTCATGGCGCATCAAGCCGAACCTGACGCTGAACTATGGCGCCCGCTATGACGTTGAGTTCACTCCCACCCCGGCCGCGAGCAATGCTATCTCTGCCGCGGCGCAGGATGCGCTCGGAATTACCCAAGGCATTCCACACGACCTCAACAACGTAGCTCCTCGCGTAGGCATTGCTTGGGACCCTTTCAAGGATGGTAAGACGGCAATCCGAGCTTCGTATGGCATCTTCTATGACCATCCTCTGCTCGCACTTGCATTCGATTCCGATGTAGCCGACGGCTCGCAGGCGCCGCAGATTATTCTCGGGGGCGGAGCATTTTGCAATCCGTCCGCTCCATCGACGCAGGGCGTGGGAAGTCTGAATGCCACAAACGGATTCATGGGCATTCAGACGAGTACAGCATGCGCCCTTCCGCCGGCACTAGCTCAGGGCCTGCAGTATCTGCCCAATGAGCAGCGTTACAACGCGCTGAATGCGAATTCCCTTTGGGTGAACCAGAACTTTCTGTCCGCGGGCGTTCCGCTTTCAATCCTGCCATTCGGGTTTCCGACTTCGAAGGATTTCCAGTACGCCTATTCAGAAGAGGGGAATTTCGGAGTGGAACGTGATCTAGGGCACAACTATTCAATCGCTCTAAATTACAACTTCAACGGCGGACATCACCTGAATCGCCCGATCAATGCGAATCCCACACGCTCTGATCTGCTGGTGAAGAACTGGCAAGCGGCAGTAGCCGCAGGTGCTGAGGCGCCCAGCACACTGCCTATTTCTGTGGCCTCATGCGGCGTCGGACCTGCTGGGCCATTTGTGCCGGCGGCCGTGGCGAACTTTTTCCGTCCCTCCGGCTTAAACCCATCACTCGCGCCGGTGGTACCCGCGCAGTGCCTGGCACTGGTGAATTCGGTCGAGCAGGCCAATAAGCTCGGGGTTGGAGTTCCGGTGCCCTGGAGCGACATGGTCGCCAACTACGCCAACGGCAGCTCCGTCTACCACGGCTTGACCACCAACTTCCGCAAGCGCTTCAGCAGTCATTACGAATTCCTGGCGTCATACACCTGGTCGCACTCGATTGACGACTCCACCGATCTCCAATCACTGCTCGCGCCCCAGGACAACTTCAATCCCAATGCGGAACGCTCCGAGTCGACCTTCGATCAGCGGCACCGTTTCGTCTTCAGCAGCGTGTACCAAAGTGGGAGCCTCGGAGATAGCTGGCTCGCGAAAGCGTTCAGTGGATTCACCATTGCGCCGATCATTGAAGCCAGTTCCGGACGCCCGTTCAACATTCTGGTCGGTGCCGATCGCAACTTCGACTTTGGCCCCAATACCGATCGTCCATTGGCCGTCCCGGCCAATACACCCGTCAACGCCTGCGGCGACATACCTGTGGCATCACGGTATTCGCCGACAGGATTTCTCCAGCCCGCATGCTGGGTGAACGGCACATTGGTGGGAAATCTTAAGCGTAATGCTGGCATAAAGCCGACAACGGTTTTTACCGACTTGCGCGTTGGCCGCACCTTCAACCTGACCGAGAGATTTAAGCTCGACGGAACGGTGGACATGTTCAACCTAATCAACAAGTTCAACGTCGCCGATGTGAACGTGCTCTGGACCAATGCCGGCCAGGCAACGGCGGCCTTCGATCCAAGACAGTTCCAATTTGGGCTGAAGCTGTGGTTCTAGACTTCGGTCGAGACAGGAAGCGGAGGTGTCCGCAGCATTTTCCTGTTACTGCGGTTCATTTCGATCACGAGGTGGGGCTAGTTCGACGAGAGCCGTGCCCCAACCGTCGTAAACCGATCCATATTTGTCGGCAAGCAAGACCAGCAGTTCCGTAAACTCAGCGCTGATGAGCGTGGTCACTGGAGCTTTCAGTTGCGCAGTGACAGCCCATTTCGTTGGACCAGCCGAAAGCCGCACATTAGCGAACTCGTTCCTGGATAATGCCTCTTCAAGCTTATTCGCGGTTGTCTCGTCGGGACTCCAGAAATTGATATCCGCCAATCTTTCTTTGTCCAGCGAAATGCCATAATTGGAAATAGTTGACGCAAGATCTTTGTTTCTCGCAGCATGAGCTGCAATCTGTTCATCAAGGCTTTTCCGCTGGTGTTCGGTCATCGGCAAAAGAAATCGTTAAGCTGTGTATTGCTGCAGTTCCCGTTCGATATCAGCTGGCCGCACTTCCTCGCCATTATTGAGTCGTTCCAGAATTGAACCAAGCACCAGCTTCGCCTGATCTTTTCCTCGATTGCGAATGAAGCCGTCATAGACGTGTTCACCATTGGCCGCGCGGTTGATCTCGACTTCCCGGTTGTGGTCGTCTAACTCAGTGAAATAGATAACTTCATACGCGCCATTACGCGACACGTCCCTATAGATCTCGAACATGATTCTGTCGGGAGGCGGAGTGAATGCCATGATGTAGGAACCTCCGATGCGAATTATAGCGAGACATACTGAGAGGATTTGCGAAGAGAGTAGATGTCGCTTTTCGACAGTCCTTCACTTGCCAAAGTTTTTCTCGGTATGTATCGTTGAACTCACTGCGAGCATCTGACGTAAGACCTGGATGCGGTGCCATGCATGAATTTCGCTCGTTGAGCATGGACAGAAGTCGCTGTGCTGTTCGTCGTGGCAGTAATCTTCTGCGTACGTCATCGGGGAAGCTTGCCTGCATTAGCGACTCATATTCCCAAAACAAAACAAGCCTCTTAGAGTCTCAGCCGTCGTTGTACTTCCTGTCTGTTCCCTGGCCCACAAGGTTTATTGTTCGCTCATCTAGTCAACAACAGTCAGCCTTACCGCCCGCGTTCTGCGATCCCCACGGAGAACACCATGTCCGTTACGAAAATCGATGTACCGCTCGAGGGTTTAACCAGCCATCCGCCAGTTTCTGTTGAAGAAGAGATTCGCCGCCGTTTGAGTGCCGAACGCGAGCGCCTGGCCCGCGAGGCCGGACTCGACAGCACCCACGCCAAACACTTCCATCGTCCTATCGAGCGCGCATTCACCGCCTCAGAACGCGACAAAGTCACTATTTTGATCGGTGGACTTACATGGAAACACGAGAAGGTGATGAAGGCCGTCTTCGAGGCCTGCGGATACAAGTGTGACGTGTTACCGACGCCCAACGTTGCCGCATTCCAACTCGGGAAGGAATACGGGAACAATGGGCAGTGCAACCCCACGTACTTCACAGTGGGTAATCTGGTGCAGTACTTACAGATCCTCGAGGCTGCCGGAGTTCCCAAAAAGGACATTCTTGATAACTATGTCTTCTTTACCGCAGGCTCCTGTGGACCGTGTCGTTTTGGCATGTACGAGTCCGAATACCGCCTGGCGCTGCAAAATGCAGGGTATGACGGCTTCCGCGTGCTGCTCTTCCAGCAGAACGACGGTGTAAAAGCTGCTTCCGGCGAGCCTGGCTTGAAGTTCACCGTGGATTTCGGCATGGGCATGCTCAACGCCATGAACATGGGCGACATCATGAATGAAATGATTTTCCGCATTCGACCCTTCGAAGTGAACAAAGGGCAGACCGATCGCGTTTTTCAGGAATCGGTCGACATGATGTGCACCATGCTCAAAGAGCGCAAGCCGTTCGAAGACCTGGAAGATCTCCCGAAATGGGCATCGAGCTACCTTGCGAAACACAAAAATAGCGGGTGGGAGAAATGGGTCAACTCGCTGGGTAAAGTTTGGGAGCACCTCTACGGTCGCGCATACAAGGAGTGCTTGCAGGCCGTTCACGACCATCTCGCAACCATAGAAGTCGATCGCTTGCGCGTGAAGCCGGTGGTAAAGATTATCGGCGAATTCTGGGCTCAGACCACCGAGGGCGACGGTAACTTCAACATGTTTGCCTTCCTGGAACGGGAAGGCGGACAAGTATTAGTGGAACCGATTGCCACCTGGATCATGTACATGATGTACCAGGTGAAAGAGCGCTGGCGCGAGAAGAAGCCGCTGGAAGATAAATATAAGAACCCCGCATGGTGGGAGCTGCATAAGCACGTTGTCAACGAACTGAATTTCCGGAAGAAGGTCGCGGGACTTGCTGTGGGCGAGATGATCTACTCGCGGCAGT
>CAYZHX010000020.1:26237-36767 GCA_964476905.1 uncultured Terriglobales bacterium | reverse complement strand
CGCGTCATGTTCACTGGGGCACTGGTCACGCGCGGCAACCACCCTGGTTTTGGTCCGCCTGCGGGCGTGTAGATGGCAACAACGCCGAAGTCGGTAAAGAGCACCTGACCGGTCGGGAGCATGACCATGTTGCCGTAAAACGAGGAATCAGCACTGAACGGATTTGGCGCTGAATCGTACGTCAATTGCTTACCGTCCCATTGCAGGAATTGCGCGCCGGTTCGAAAGACACCTGGGCTGGCCATCATGAAGACATTGCCGTTCGGCAACGTGCATGCCGGCCCGTCCGCTATACCGAGGTTATCGGGAAAATCCGGACCAGGCGTCCAGCGACCATTGTTAGTGTTGTAGATCGACGTGTGAGCCGCGCCACCGCCGTTCGCGCCAGTAGCGAAAACCGTCCCATCCGGACGCAATGCCGCAGGACCCACTTCGTTCGAGGCCTGGCTGGCGTTAGGAAACGAGTCCCAAAGTTGCACGATCGTGCTGCCTGCGCTGGACCACGTTCCGCTATTCGCGTCATAGATCTCGGAATTGGTTCCTGTAGCGTCATACTGGAAGACGTAGCCGTCAACTGTGAGCAAGTTGCCTCCAGGAATCATTACCATCGGCTCCTCGTCGGGTACGTCGAATTTTCCGGCGCCAGTCGTAGTCCACGTCAGCGTTGCCGGATTCAGCAGAGCCTGATCCTTGCTGCAGCAGTTCGTCTGTAAATAGGTGCCGTTGGCAAGCACGCCTCCCCACGCATCGCCGATCGTGGTCCAGCCCGCAGGAGGAGCAACAGAAGTCCAGGTGTTTGCCACCGGATCATAGATTGCTCCTTTGGTCGTCCATACTGCTTTGCAGTTATTTCCTCCACTCGCGTTGTATTCACCGCCCTCGATAACTAATCGACCATCCGGCAGGACAGCCGAGCCGAAGTATTGCGGCGAATATCCAGAGGGCAGCTGCGCAATCGTGGACCACGTTCCGTTGACGTAGCTGCCGCTGGAATCAGGCGTGAGCTTGTACCAATCTGGTCCGCAGGCGTTGTGAACAAGCACAGACCCATCCGACAAAAGGATTGGCGCCGACGTCGAAACTTTCTTAGGCAATGGAGCTGTGACGTTCTGCCAAGACTGCGCGCTCAGCATCGTCGTGGCCAGCATGAACGACATAATAAGGTGTACCCGAAGGCTAACTCTCATCTAATTCTCCTCAAGTCCTGCGCGCTAAATCCGGGCATGCACGAGCTCGCACGCAATCCCAGCGATATGCGTCGTGCAGGAGCGGCGGGGAGAGTAGCACAATTTTGTGGTACTTAGCTATTGTCTCGAGCTGGAAATTTTAGGAATTGCCTTGTCAATGGCGTGCCCTAAACAAGGACGCAAAGGGATGCTGCGGCAGGCGAAATGTTCGACCTCAGTCGGCGGGAGTTAAACCTACCGCAGACTCGCAGGACGTTGGTTTAAGCTGCGCGACTTGGCTTGCTGAGAGGATCAGGCAGCAGTTTCTGTCGGGACTTCTTTGCGCTTTTCGCGTCGCATCTCGCAAATCTCGCGGATGCGTGCATACTTCGCTTCGAGCTCTTCCAATTCTTCGTCCGACATTTTTTCAGCGTCGATAAGGTCGTTCTCGGCTTGCCTCAGCGCAAACACGATTTCATTCAACTTGAGATTGATTGCCTTAGCATCTCGATTCTGCGTGTGCTGGATAAGGAAGACCATCAGGAACGTCACGATCGTTGTACCGGTATTGATCACCAATTGCCACGTGTCGGAGTAGTGGTAGTAGGGACCGACCAACGCCCAAGTCACAACCACGAGCATCGCCACCAGGAAGGACCACCGCGAACCGAAAACCGCAGAACAAGTATTTGAAAGACTTGAAAACCAATCCCGTTTTGGTGTCGACCCCGACATCAGAATCCTCCATGAGGCGTGCTGAAGCTTGCACTACTTATGATGCAGAAACTCACATTCATGCCATACCTCTGCTTTTCAGTCTGAATTCACTTTAAAGAAGAGTGTTCTTGATGGTACTTAGATACTTATGTACCATGGTACATCATGAGGCAAGGAGACGGCCCCCAGTCGTACACAGTGGAGCGCGTGCAAACGGGAGTGCGCCTGGAGAAGCGGCTGCTAAAGGTGTTGAAAGCCTTCGCGGAGTATCGAGACATGACGCTCGGAGACCTGCTGGAAGGCATCGTGCTCCATACTTTCGACGGCAAGGCTCCATTCGGCCCGGAGTCTCTCAAACGCATCGCCGACCTCAAGAAGATCTACGACCTCGACCTTGACGCGAGCGCCAGCCACAAGCTGGTCGAGCGCAAGGCGACAAAAAAAGAAAGCAAACGAGCATGAGCCTCCCTATTCGCGCGTTGAACATTGTTCTTGGCGTAGTGCTGTGCGTGTTCAGCCTGGAACTCGTCAGCAGGCAAATCCACACTCACCACCGCACGCATGCGGTCATCTTCCTGCTCATACTGGGTGTCATCGAAGCCGTGGGCGCTGCGATCTTCGTGTTCTCCATCCGCGGCGGCGGAGCAACACTGCTCGTGGCGTTCGGAGCCGCAGCAATCTTCCACCTCCTCCACGGCGACTTGAACGCAATTGGGACGCTCGCCATCTATGCCACTTCGGTCCTGGTAGTCATGAACAGCGGACGGGCAAGGGCATGAGCCAGTCGTTTTCCATCACGAGAGATCCTGATCAGCCGGCCGCCCTGAGCCAGCAGCTAGCAGCTTCTTCCGCCTACGGAAGTTTTGAATTCGACGACCAGCGGTTCCTGTCCGCGATGGAGTCAGGTTCCTATCCCGCGGAGAAATTCAAACACGCAGATCACCTTCGCCTGGCTTGGATTTACGTTCGCCGCTATCCTCCGCAAGTGGCAGCTGCACGGATTTCAAATATCATCCGTCAATTCGCGGTTCGTGTCGGAAAAGAGGAGAAGTATCACGAGACCATTACCGGAGCCTGGCTTCGGCTGGTCGAAGTCGCGCATCGAGCAACGCCAGAGCTGACCGCATTCGACGATTTCCTGAGCAAGCATGCGTGGCTGCTCGACGGCGATAGGTTGAACGCGTTCTATTCCTCGGAATGCCTGTCTAGTGAACACGCGCGTACGCACATGGTCGAGCCGGACCGCCATCCTTTACCCTTAAGGTCGTCCGCCCAGCCCGGATCACGAAGACAACAAATTAGAACCGCACCTCAATGACTGCTGTTGTCTCGCGAGAGGCTGGCTCGTACTTCCAGTCCTTAAGCGTGTCGATTGTGGCTTGGGCCAAGAGGGGATGGCCGCCGACATATTCGGAACGACGAACCATGCCTTGCGGTGTGATCCATACCTTTACTTTCACCGTGCCATGGAGATTCATTTGCCGAGCAATTTGCGGATATTCGGGCTCTTGCCTGGAAATGACCTTTCGCTCTTTATCGTCTTGAGCTCCGGCGGTTGCAACTGCCAGGAGGCAAAGAAATGTAATGTATCTGGCGCTTTTCATTGGCTCACCTCAAAAGACGAAGCGCAGCACGCCCTGTACAAGCCGCGGATCGCGCGCTCGATCGACGTAGCCAAAGGTGCTGGTGTTGGTAAAGTTTCCGTCAGGGTTCAGGAATTGCGTGTGGTTGAACAGATTGAACGCTTCGCCGCGAACTTCCATCTTTACCGATTCCTGAATTGCGAATGTGCGATGTAGCCCGATATCAAAATTAAAGATCCCAGGACCGCAGCAGATGCTTCTCGGTGCATTCCCGATTTGACCTAATGCAGAATCGGTAAAGCTCGCGGGATCAAGATAGAGGCCCGCCGACTTTTGTGGGTTAAGGATGTGCACCGGTGCGATCTGGTCCGGCTTGCCTGGCGAGAGAAAGTCGAGGCTGCCCATCAACTCGCGGTCGCTATCGCTCGTGAGCCGAATCGGGAATCCTGACTGCAGGGTTGCGATACCCGATGTCGCCCAGCCATTGAGAACTCGTCGAGCCCAGAGTGCGCCGTGAAACTGCGGCAGCATCCAGTAATAGCTGATGACTGCACGCTGCTCGGCGTCGAAAAGAGAAAGAGAGCGAGAACTTGCCGGATTCAGAGGATTCAGACTCTCTTCGAAACTCGACGCGTTGTCCAAAGACTTACTCCACGTATAAGAGGCAAGTAGTTGGAGTCCGCGAGAGTAGTTGTGGCGAATCAGCGCCTGAAATGAGTTATATGCTGAATTCGAAATCGGTTGGATTCCGAAAATGCTGCCGAATACCGGCACACCATCAGGCGCGCAGCCCGCGCCGGTGGTCGGAGCACAGAGTGGCGACGAGTAGGGCCTGAGTCCCACCAGCGTGATGTCCGATGGATTTGGACCTGTGACGCTCGCTACCGGTCCATACGGCAGGTGCAGGGTCACTCCAGCAAGAATAGTTCCAGCGGGAATGAAGTACGAGTTGTCTTCGCCGTAAGGACCGCAGGATTGTCCCGGAATGAGATTCAGATCCAGGCAAGTCTGCGCGTTGCCGTAGTTCTGATCGATCAGAGACAACAGCCTATGGCCCTGGCTGCCGACATATCCAAGTTGCAGCAGCGTGTCCTGCGAAAGAGCACGCTGGAAGGTCACATGATACTGTTCCGCATACTGGCTTCTCAGAGTACCGGGATAATTGCCGAAGAGCTCAATCGGTCGAAACATGGAGAAATCGACCGGCGTTCCCGGCTTGGGACTCAATACTCCATGAAACGGATTTGGGCTCACAGTTCCATCCTGCGCCAGGAATGGAGTGTTGAAGAATGGATTTGAAAGAAATTCGCTGCCCCCAAATGGCGGCTGCGCGGTGAACTGAGCTTGGACGACCTCTTCGACTCCGTCGTAGAACATGCCCCAGCCTGCACGAAGGCTAGATCTGCCGCGACCTCCAGTCAGCTTCGCCAACAACCCTGTACTCCAGTCCGGCGACCATGCCAGTCCTAACCGCGGTGCGAAGGATTTCTTGTAAGTGTTGGTCAATGCGTTGGGAACTCCGGAATCACCGGGGAAAACCAACCCTAGAGGGAACACAGCGTTCGCAGGCCCTTGTGCGGAACAGTCGATACTTCCAAGAGCATTTGCCAGATTGCTGCCTGGTGTCAGCTGGCATGGATACACCGTGCTCGATTGTCCCGGACGAAAACCCTGAATCCGTCTTGCCGCATCTGCTTGCGGCGTCGTCATCTCCCAGCGCAATCCGTAGTTGACTGAAACATTCGAACGAACGCGCCAATTGTCCTGACCAAAGAACGCAACTTGAGTTGTGCGCACATCTTGTGCATTTGAGGAACCCTGTGAGTAGGTGTCCGGGAGTCCGAGCAGGTAATTAGGAATAAGGTTCTGATAGGCAACATCGTTGGGACCGCCACCTGTAAATTCGATGTCTCCATTGATGTTGTAGAGATAGACCTGCGTCATTCTCTCGTTGCGCGCGTCCGCGCCGAACTTGAGAGTGTGCTGGCCGAGCACCCGGGTAAATGCGTCGGACGCTTCATACACATTAGCTCCCTGATTGAAGGCACCGTTCTTGTTGTTGCCGATGGCGAAGCTGCCTGCCACATTGATGAACGGCGTGCCTTCCAGCTTGGAACCAAGGCTGGGCGTAATTCCCAAAAACGGATTGTTCGGATCAGTGAAGCACGTCGATGCAGGCACGTTCACGCACGAATCTTGTACTAGATGTGTCGACTGCGGCGACTGAAATTTTTTCTGCCCTTGGCGGAAATATGTGAGTCGAGCTTCGTTTGTTGCTTTCGCATTTACGGCCCAGCTGTGCGAGAGGCTAAGTTGCTGGAACCGACTGTCGGTCTGATCACCAAATCCGGGGATGCTCGCTCCATCTCCCTGAAATGTAGAGAAAGGATTCAACACATAGCCGTCAGCAATGTAGTAGTAAACGCCAAGCTTCTGCTGACTGCTGAAGCTGTGGTCGATCCGGAACGTGCCCTGATCCTGCCGTTGATTGGAGATGGCGCTTGTGCGATAGCCGTTTGTCCCGAAGTTCGGCTGCGGCACACGCGAAAGCAGATCGGCAGCAGTTGCGTCGAAGCATGGCGAAGGAATGTTGTTGCCGGGAAAAATATTCGCGTAAGGCGCATTCGCCGCTATGGGAGCGCCGCCCGCGTTTGCGACAGCGGCCGCGCATCCGGGCCGGGAATTGAGAACTTGGGCCACGGTATCGTCCGTAAGTGTTCCCGCGAAGGCCGGACCTGACGAGAAATCACCGGCTCTTTCCTGGGCCGTCGGCAACGACACAACAGGAGATGTAAGGCCCATCGTGACGCGGCGAGCCTCATAAGAGCTGAAGACGAAAGTCTTGCTTTTGCGAATGGGACCGCCAAATGTCCCCCCAAATTCGTTTTGCCGAAACGCATTCTTTTGCGGATCAAAATAGCCGCGAGAATTTACCGCATCATTGCGGACAAAGTCATACACGCTGCCATGAAAAGAATCGCTGCCGGCATTGGTGACAACGTTCAGTACCGAAGCCGAGTTTCTTCCCAATTCGGCATCATAATTGTGAGAGATCACACGAAATTCGTGGATCGTGTCGGGCGATGGCTGTATTGACGGCGCATTTACGAACAGTTCGGCGGCATGAGCGCCATTCACGTTATAGTCATTCGATCGCGCGCGACCACCGCTCACCGAGACCACTCCCGGCTCGTTGCTCCCATAGAAGAGGTTGGCGCCAACGGTGCTTTCAACTCCAGGCTGAAGCTGGAGCAACTCGTATGTGTCGCGAGCTTTCAGCGGCAACTTGGAAATCGCAATTGCATCCATCACAACGCCCAGTTGCGTATTCGCAGACTCAATGTTGGCGTCGCTCTGGGCAGCGTACTCAACGCCCCCCTTGGCCTGCTCATTCCCGAGCGCCAGATCTAGGTCCACGACGTTTCCGATATTCAGATGAATGTCGTGGACCTCAAGCTTTGCGTGTTCGCCTGCAGTTACCTGCAACGTGTACTCTCCAACCGGCAACGAGGCGATCTCGAACTGACCAGCCTCGTTGGTGCTGGCAGCACGAATCACCGCACTGTGACTGTCTTGTGCAATCACAAACGCGCTCACAACCGGCTTACCGGATTTGTCGTGCACGCTGCCGCGCAGGTCTCCGGTGTTTTGAGCGAATGCACTTGATAAAAAGAAGAGCGCTATGCCAGCCGCTAATAGGTGGGTCTTTCTCATTGCAGCCCTCAGGCAAATAAAAGTGCAAGGATGAAGGCTTGTACCACGGAAGGTTTGCACGCAGCGAGATTACGAAGGTCGCGTTAACTCTCAGGATTCCGGCAGAAACACGTTCGTGAAACGTCGCGACCGGATGCTCTGGTGCCCGAGTTCTCGTCTCAAGGGAAAATTTGCCCCAAAAAGACAGGTGAGAGGCGGATCAACACCGATCTATTAGGCTTCTTTTCTTCCGCGTACCGCATCAAGCCAGTATGCGTTGTCGCCCTACGATCATTGTCGCGGAAGCAGAACCCGGCCAGGCGCTTTCCACTCGGAAGCTTGTACTGGAAACCGCAAAGTTCAACGTTCTTACAGCTCACAGCACCGACGAAGCCCTCGACATCTTTCAGTCGTTTCCCAATGCGGCATGCGTCATTGCCGTAGACGGCGACACGATTGACTGCGCACGCATTTTGAAGTTCGTTCGCACCATTCGCGACGACATTCCGCTCATTGCTTTATCCCCTCGTCAGGCTTTCAAGTGCGGGCCTGCTAACCACCATTTGTCCAGCTACGAACCCGAGGCTCTTGTGCAATTAATGCGCAAATTGCTCGGCGATCCTCGCCAGATGGACGCCTCCATCGATTTGCAAAAAGAGGCATAAGTTACCCCCAATCGAAGCTGCGAGCTAGGGGACTGAGGCGGTGATCTGTCCGCAGGCGAACTGCGTTTCACAGGAGTGAACCGCACCTTAGATGACGGCTGACAAGAAAATCTGTCGCACCTCTAGCCGACAGCCGGCTGGGATTTTTCCCCTCCGCGCGATCCGTGCCGTCGGTGGGGTCCGTGTCTGCTCCACTGATGGTCTTAGCCACCGACCAGTAGCCAGCAGCCACTAGCCGCTCAGAAGTGCATCTTAGCTGAGTGCTAGTGCACCTCCGTAGGAGTCATCCATGTTTCCAAAACGCTTCCCTGCCCTTCTTATGTGTACTGTCGTATTCCCATTGTGGTTCAGCGCAAGCTCCGCAGCACAAGCCACATGGACCGGCTGCGGACCATCCCAAACCACGCACCAGGTAGTCGGGCATGCCGGTCAGTTGCTGCACGGGCTCGCACATGTGCCAAGGGCCGCAATCCGCCCGGAAAATCTGAAATGGGAATTACCGATCGCCGCAACAACCGGGATACTCATTGCAGAAGTCGATCAGCCGGCGGCCAACCGGATTCAATCCAAATCGTTGCAGAACCTCGCAGGACGCTGGTCAGACGCCGGTCTCGGCACCGAGATCGCCGCGGGTGTCGCGACCTGGGGAGTCGGCTGCATGGAACAAAAACCATCTTTGCGCGATAACGGGCTAACAGCTCTAACCGCAATGGGAGCAGCCGGAACCTTCGATCTCGGTCTCAAGCTCGCCTTCGATCGCGAGTTTCCTTTCAAGCCGGGCAGCCAGGGAGCTTTTTGGGGAGGAGGTCGATCCTTTCCTTCAGGGCATGCGGCTACCAGTTTCGCATTCGCGTCCGCCATCGCTCACCGATATCCTCACAATCGATGGGTCAAGTGGGGCGCGTATACACTCGCGAGCGGCGTGGCGCTGTCGCGTTATCCGGCGAAACGGCACTACCTCTCTGACATTCTCGTCGGTTCAACACTCGGTTACGTGACCGGGACGTATGTCGCTGAACATAGAGGGGACGAATAAACTCATCTCCTCAGTAGCACATGCTCCAACGAACCTTTTAGGGGAGGCTCCAGCTCGAAACTACCGGCGGCGGGTCTAGGGGACCACTTGTCCATTGCTTTTTGTTTTGGCTTTGCTTGACCCGTTGGGCCGGCGAGGGGCCGTGCGAAAATATGACCGGTGTGCCCGATCTTTCCATTGTTCCGCACCCTGCATTTAATCAGAACACCAGAATTCTTCACCTCTGAGCGGCCACTCCGCCGAGAAAGTATCATCAAAGTTATTTCTAAGGGGGAGCGATGGCCAAAGCGCTCGTAAGGGCCCGTCTTTTGACTGGAGTTGCTGGACTCGACGACATTTTGCGCGGCGGATTGCCCAGTGGGCACGTTTATCTCATCGAAGGTGACCCAGGCTCTGGAAAGACCACCTTGGGAATTCAGTTTTTGCTCGCGGGTCTCGCGAACAATGAACCCGCCCTCTACGTAACGCTCGCGGAATCTAGCGAGGAGCTGCAGGCTGTCGCAGACTCGCATGGCTTCGACATCTCCAAGATCGAAATCTTCGAGGTACAGCCGCCTGAGTTGGATCAGAAGGGGGCGGATCAGTACACCGTGTTTCATCCTTCTGAAGTCGAGTTGGTGGATGTGATGCAGTCCATCCTCAGCAAACTCGAAAAGACGAAAGCGAGGCGCATCGTTTTCGACTCTATGTCCGAGATCCGCATGCTGGCACGCGACCCTCTGCGCTATCGCCGGCAAATTCTTTCTTTGAAGCAGTTCTTTGTGGGTCGCGAATGCACCGTCCTGCTGCTCGACGACCCACCGGTGACCGTACCGACACACAACTGCAGAGCATTTGTCATGGGGCAATTCGCATGGAGGCCCAGCCGCGGGAGTTTGGGCCGCAGCGTCGCCAGATTCAGGTACTCAAGTTGCGCGCCTCACAATTTCGCGGAGGAGCACACGACTATGAGATCGAGCAAGGGGGACTGCAGATTTTTCCCCGCCTCATATCTGCCGAGCACCGGCCAGAGAACATCGACCGTTCTGAGCTTCCCAGCGGCATCGCCGAACTCGACATGCTCTTCGGCGGCGGCGTTTCTCGAGGATCTACATCTTTATTTATGGGGCCGGCGGGTTGCGGCAAGTCCACAATTGCGACCAAGTTCCTGCAGTCGGCGGCAGACCGCGGAGAACGCGGCATCATGTTCGCTTGCGACGAGACTGTAGAGTCTGTGCTGACACGTTCTCGCGGCCTCGGCATTCCGTTGGAAAAATACTGCAAGAAGAAGACGATACAGATAGAAGAACTCCATCCCGCCGATCTTTCCCCCGGCGAATTCATCGCCCAAGTCCGTTCAGATGTTGAGGAAAGAGGCTGCCGTGTACTAATTATCGACAGCTTGAATGGCCTGCTGAACGCGATGCAAGGCGAACACGCCATGATGGTGCAACTGCACGAGCTACTCTCTTATCTCAGTCATATGGGCGTAACCACCTTCATGGTTTTGGCTCAGACCGGCATCGTCGGCACCAATATGGCAGCGCCAATTGACGTCTCGTATCTCGCAGATAACGTGCTGCTGTTTCGCTACTTCGAATCGCAGGGCGACGTGAGGCAAGCAATATCAGTGCTCAAGCGGCGCAGCGGGCCGCACGAACGAAGCATCCGCGAGTTGCGTCTCTCTCCTC
>CAYZHX010000020.1:0-26137 GCA_964476905.1 uncultured Terriglobales bacterium | reverse complement strand
AAGCGGCGCAGCGGGCCGCACGAACGAAGCATCCGCGAGTTGCGTCTCTCTCCTCAAAAAATCGAGGTAAGCGAATCGCTGCGCGAATTCGAGGGAGTCCTGACTGGGGTACCCAGGTTCGTGGGCGATTCCAAACCGTTGCTGTGATTCCCGACGACCTCCACAACCGTGTGCTGGTGCTCGCCAACTTTGGGCGGGATAGCGAGTTGCTGCATAGTTTCCTCGAGCAGCATGGCTTCGCTTGCCATGTTGTCTCCAGCGCAGATGAGCTCTCGCGCGAGATACAGCGTGGAGCTTCGAGCGCGATTATTACTGAGGAATCGCTCAACGGACCCGGCGAGCAATGGGAGAACTACCTTCAGTCCCAGCCTTCCTGGTCGGATTTCCCGCAGATTATCCTGACGAGTTCGACAAGGGGAGAGTCACCATCTCCTGCCCAACTCTCGTTTCTACGCAAACTGGGAAATGTAACCCTGGTGGAACGCCCCATACACTCGGAGACCCTGCTCAGCGCCGTCGAAAGTGCGATGCGGGCTCGCATGAGGCAATACGAAGTTCGAGATTTTCTGCGGCGCCAGGCAGAAGCAGAGGAAGCATTGCGGAGAACCGAGAAGCTTGCCGTAGCAGGACGACTCGCGGCGAGTGTCGCGCACGAGATTAACAATCCTCTTACCGCCGTGACCAACCTTCTCTTTCTGGTGCGCACCGCTGCAACTTTAGAAGAAGCTCATAACTATGCTCTGCAGGCGGAAGATGAGTTGCGCCGCGTCTCTGAGATTGCGAACCATAACCTGCGGTTTCACCGGTCTTCCAAGGGTCCCGAGAAGGTTGAATTGGCTCAATTGCTGGACTCTGCCCTCGTGATCTTTCGTGCGAAGCTGAACAATCAAAGCGTTAAGGTGCACGTAGAGTGCAACCCGGATTGCAAGGTGGTTTGCTCACTGGGAGAGATTCGCCAGGTGGTCGTGAATTTGATCTCCAACGCCCTTGATGTAATGCGCAGGGGAGGAGACTTGCTTGTGCGCGCGAGTGCCGTGCCCCATCCTTCCACGGGAGTGCCGGGTGTCAGGATTTCGGTAGCGGATCATGGCGAGGGCATTTCCCCTAAAGCCTACTCTAGGCTGTTTGAGCCGTTCTTCACAACTAAGGGCGACGTCGGTACCGGATTGGGACTATGGCTCACGAAAGACATCATCGAACAACACCGGGGCTTCATACGCGCTCGCAATCATCACAGTCCGCGCGGTGCGGTCTTTTCTTTTTGGATTCCGGAAAAGCCGAGCGTCCTCAGTCACTAACCGACGATACCGAAATGGGAGCGTTCCGCTGTCACGATATTCCCAGTTCATAAGCGATCCTAATGCCTGAACAGAGGACCGCTGCTCATTTTCGCGTAACTTCGATTGCGCCACCAAGATCATGAGGCGGAGCGGGCCTTCACCTCCGCCCCAGGCTGCCGGCGCATAGCAACGAAGCCGCCGCAAGCACCACCGAGCAGCTTGAGCGCGTGCGCGATGACATAAGCCAGAGGCTCCGGCTGCGCATGGGTGAGCGCAACGTAAATGACGGCCGCAACCACTCCGACGAGGGCGCCATGCAAGAGGAAGCGCGATTGAACCCTCCGGCCGACCCATAGCGCTGCAAGGAAGCACGTCAAGAATGACCCGGGGCCAGCCGTGTAGTGCAGGAATGTTTCGCCGAGCCGCAGCCCGGCGGGAACGATGCCAACGATCAATGCGATCTCGGCAGCAAAGCCACCGATCATGATTCGGCCCCATCGGATTGAGGAACCACTCATTGGAATACCCGCCGCGTGCCTCATCTTATGCGCAACTCACCTCCATCTCCACTTGGATGAAGGTGAACGAGGCAGAACACGAGATTGAGGGCATTGACAACCCGCAGCTCACCAATGCGAAGAAATAAAAAGCCCCTCGCGTGGAGGGGCATGCGTGGACTTAAGGAGAAGCTAGTGCGAGCAAATTTAGCAAAAGAATCCGCACCGACGACCACGACAATCGGCGTCAAACCGCGTTATCCGACGCGTAGGAAAGGCGAGTCGGATGACTCGCCGAAGCCACAACCAAGAAATCATATACATGCACGATGCTGAAGCCCGCGGATAAATCCGTCGCCTTCCACCGAAGCTCTCACCTATCCTTGACGATGCCTTGCATGCCCTCGTGGATCGGGTTTCGCGCGGCTGCGTGCCCGAAGATTTGTCCTCGATCAGCACGTTCTTTGCTCCCCAGAGCTGCGCCTGCTCGACAATTGTGCGTTTCAATTCGGGATACTCCATTTTGCGGGGGAAGACGTGTAGAAGAGGATGAGGCCCCCTTGGGGAGCGATGGTTGCCGCCATTGCTCACACAGTCGTCACTACTTAAACTGCTCCCCCCGCTACCGCAGGAGGTCTGATTTAAACCGCCCGCCCGCTACCACCAGCCCGCGAGGCTTACTGCACACGCGGGCACCCAACCACGATCGGTACTCACTCCTTCCTGGCGCGGTTGCTGTTGAATCCCTGTTTGTTTGACGCGGCCCTCTTATTCGATCAGTTTGTGCACGCGCAAAACTGCATCCACTTCTTGGTTTGCGGTGGGCGTGTTGCAACCTTCCATGGGTGCGCCGGCAGCAATTAGAAGCCGCGTAATTTCGGCGTAGTCTCCTCCTGGTTCGCCGCAATTTCGAGTTCCGTGATGCATCCACCCAGCAGGTGGCGCATGGAAGGAATCGTCTTTGATGTCGAGAGACGCGCCGTGGTCGATCAACAGCTTGACCAAATCCGCGTAGCCCTTCCAGCACGCCCAGTGCAAGGCGGTGCCGCCGTGCTGTCCGCGGGCGTCGATCGGCAGGCCGGCTGCGAGTAGCGCGCGGACGGCTGCCGTGTTGTGTACGGCTGCCAGATGCGGAACAAGGTGCGCATATTCCGGGAGAGCGCTGATGTTCGGTGGCGCAGTGAGTGGTTGAGCGGTATTCATGGAAGCTTCAACAAATTGGTCAACGGCGGATAAATATGTGTTCGCTCCGCGCGACTTGAGCAATGCCGCTATCTCTTTCTGTCCGCTCAGAACCGCCAGTGCGTATGGAGTGCGGCCGTCTTTTCTCTTGGCGTTGACGTCGGCGCCGCGATCAAGCAGGGCGGTGATGATCTCTGCGCTGCGTCCACGCCAAACTGCCCAGTGAAGCGCGGTATCGCCGCCTTCGTTTCTTCCGTTCGGATCAGCGCCAGCATCGAGTAGGAGTTGCACTCCCGTGCTGTCTTCACGATCAAGTATGTGCTTCAGCGCATTGGCGCGATTGGGCTCTGCTCCGTGGCGGAGCAGCAGCTTCATGCAGGCGAGGTCGGGATGCTCGGTTGAGTGGTACAGAGATTCGCCATCATTCGGGTTGGCTCCGGCTTCCAAGAGGACGAGACCGAGATCGGCGTTGTTGTTGAGTCCAGTGGCTGCGTACAGACACGGGAGAGGATTGTCTGGGAGATCGTCAGTAAGAAGAGATGTGTTGGGATCGGCGCCGTGACGCAGAAGGACTCGTGCTGTCTCGACGATCTGCATCGCCCGGTTTGATCTTGCGTTCCCGTAACGGGAGAAGCACAGGTACGCGAGCGGTTCACAATTTTGCGGACCGCTTTTGGCATTGGCGAGAGAAGGTCTTTCGGTCAATACGCGATCTACCGTTTGATGGTCTCCTAAGACCAGAGCCACATAAAATCCTGCGTCGGCAATTTTTGGATGCGCAGAGAGAATCTCTTCGGCGCGTCGCATGTCCGACGTCGCCGCACCGATGAAGGCCGCAACCAATTCCTGAAAATTCAGATTTGATGCGACGATGAAGGCCTTGAAGCTCGGCCAGCTGGGAAAACCTTGTTCGCGGGCAATGGTCAGCTGCGCGTCATGCAAAGCCGGAACATCTGGTGGTTTGGGCAGATAACGATACAGGCGCTCGATGGCATTCGCGTCGCCAGACCTGCTGGCCTTCAGCAAGGCTTTGGCCTGCTTGCGGTAGTACTCAAGATTCAGGCGGACTACTTCAGAGTGGGTTGGCACGAGGCCTCCTTTCAAAGTTGCCCCGGCGTCCGCATGAAGGGCTGAAAGAAGGTCGTCAGAATTAACTAATTAGAAGCAGGTGGGAAAATCCCTTCCCGCGGACCGGAAGCGCCCTTTTGCGCGAGAATGATTATAACTGGGCAGAGCGCATCTAACAGCAACAGGAAACCAGACACCGACCACAGGGACCGCATCGACACGAATCATGACAGCGCGGTTCCAAGCTAAAGACGGATCAAAAACAGACGATCTTGATTTGCGGTCTCCCAAATTCGCCGCCGAATTCGTATACTTTTTCTTCTAGTTAAATCTGAAATCACCCATGAGGCTGCACGAATGGCTGAACGATCTTCGTATCTGATAGGTCTGATGCGATTTATTGGAACATCTGACGATCTGTTGAGCATGATGGCGGAATCAAACGGGAGTGATGCCAGGTATCCCGAATCGGGAAAGCGAGCGCAATTGTCATTTCTGCTGACAATCATTGGTTGCGTCTCTCAGATCGTTGGCGCCGTCCCTGTCATGCTGCCAGTAGACGAGACCGCATTGCCAGATGCTGTGCGCCTGACGGCGCTCCAGGTTTATCAGATGGGACAAAAAGGACTTGACATTGATGAATTCGTGGACAAAACAGGCGATGCGTGTGACTGGTGTCAACGTTTGCTGAATATGATCGATCCCAAAGTAGGAGCTAGGTTCTACGAAGTAGCAAGCAAATGGACAAACTGACTTCGGAGTTCTTCGTGTCTTTCGTCGCATCCGGCGCAGTCGATGTCGGGTTTCTCTGCTAGCATCGCCGAGCCATGAGAATTCGGTTCATGATGTTCCTCTCATTTACGGCTCTCACTATATTTGCCGGCTTCCTTTTCGCGCAGCAGGAACCATCGCCACACAACAAGCCCAAGCCCGAGCAGACTGAGGTATGGCAGCCCGTGCCTAAGGTTGTGACTCCCGGAGCTGCGTTTGGGGCGGCCCCGTCAGACGCGATCATTTTGTTCGATGGAAAAAATCTGGACGAGTGGGTGTCCGCGCAGGATCATTCTCCGGCGCAGTGGATCGTTGCCGATGGCGTGCTCACGGTCAACAAGAAGGCAGGCAATATCGAAAGCAGGCGCAGCTTCAAGGATTACCAGCTTCACCTGGAGTGGAAGATTCCGGAGAACGTTACGGGCAGCGGGCAGGCACGGGGAAACAGCGGATTATTCCTCGCCTCTACCGGGCCCGGGGACGCCGGATATGAGTTGCAGATACTGGACTCTTATAAAAATGAGACGTACGTCAATGGGATGGCCGCCAGCATTTATAAGCAGTCGGCTCCACTGGTGAACGCCAATCGCAGGCCGGGAGAGTGGCAATCTTACGATGTCGTGTGGGCTGCTCCTTCATTTAACGATGATGGATCGTTGAAGACGCCGGCATATGTCACAGTGTTCTTCAACGGCGTGCTGGTGCAGGATCACTTTGCGTTGAAGGGGGAGACGCTGTATATCGGTCAGCCCTTTTATAAGAAGTACGATCGAGCCCCCATCAAACTACAGGCCCACGGCGATCACAGCGAACCCATCAGTTTCCGAAATATCTGGATAAGGGACTTGGAATAGTGCTCAGTGACGAAGGCTGGGAATAAGAAGCTGAAAAGAGAAACGCAAAATACATGATCGTTCCACCCCGGTTGCCACGCCAGGTCAAGCCGAGTTTTTACTAGCTAGAAGACCCAGCATGGCGCGCTGTCAGCCCACACAAAGGCGCGCCAGCCATGAACCCGCTAATCCTAGAAGGCAAACACCGCGTCGAATTGCGCAGGCAGAACCAGTATGGACTCCGCCCCGAACCCTTTACATAGGCCCTTGCAAGTGTTTTTGCACATTTTCGATATGGTAAACGTCAGCCGCGGAACAAAGTCAGATGCCTGGAGAATTCAAAATTGCATATCTCTGGGTTACCCATTTCCAAATGTAGAAAGTAGCTAGGGACGAGTCGCGGAAAATTGGTGTCTACCTGCCGTTTCGAGATACACAACATTGGTAACTAGCGTGCGGATACTTTGTCCCGAGTAACAAAGGCCCTTCCCTAAAACATTGGTTTTGCGACTTAGCGTTCTGTAAATCCTAGGAAAGTGCAAATGCACCCTGCAGGCGAGGGGAGTATTTCGCAATCACATAAAGAATCAGTTTCTTTGGAGGCTTGCTATGACACCTAGCTCTGCCCAGATAGCTCAATTCTCTCTCGTCTTAAGAAGCCTGCTCAGCATAATGATGTTGCTGAGCTTCGGTTTTGCGCAAACCAGCAATACTTCGCTGACCGGTACGATCAAGGACCCGCAAGACAGGGTCATTGCGGGAGCCACGCTAACGCTCACGAACATCGCGACGAACGCTGTGCGCGGACAGACTGCTAATGCCCAGGGTGGATATTCGTTTGATTTGCTGCCCGCTGGCGACTATCGACTGGAAGTGGCTGCCCCAGGCTTCCGAAAGCAGGTACTGGAGCATGTTCATGTCCTAATCGCGAAAGCAACCGCGCTGGACGTGATTCTGCAGGTTGGAGCAACGACTGACATCGTGGAAGTGACGGCCCAATCAGGGCAGGTCCAGGTCGATACGCAAGACGCCAGTCTCGGCAACAACTTCGTTTCTCAACAAATCACACAGCTGCCGATGGAAGCGCGCAATGTACTAACTCTGCTTACTCTGCAACCCGGTGTAACTAAGGACGGTTATGTCAATGGCGGTCGTGAAGACCAGTCGAACGTGACCTTAGATGGCGTGGACATCAATGAGTCCGTGAGCAATGCGATTGGACCTGCGCAATCCAGCCAGGCTTTAGGCAACAGCCCACCAAAGGCAGAGCAAGGACCGGTGCTTCGACTCAATTCAGAGGCGATCGAGGAATTTCGCGTCTCGACACTTAACTCGGGCGCAAGTGCCGGACGTTCCTCCGGTGCTCAGATTGCCTTGGTGACCAAGAGCGGTACCAACAACTGGCACGGCGCAGCGTTTGAGTCCAACCGCAACACCATCTTTAGTGCCAACGACTGGTTCAACAATCACGCCGGAGTCGCCCGTCCGAAACTCAATCGCAATACTTTCGGCGGGGCAGTCGGCGGCCCTATCAAGAAGGACAGGGCGTTCTTTTTCTACAGCTACGAAGGACGTGTTGACGACAGCGAGACTCCCGTACTAGCCGCACTAAATTACGGTGGTACTGGAGAGTCGGTGCCGACCGCGAGTCTCGGACAGGGCATCCTTAAGTTCCGGCTTTGCGGCGCGACTTGCGACACGCCCGGCCAGACCGTGAGCCTCACCTCGGCCGATTTCAACAAGATATTCCCAGATATCGGAGGTATCAACCCGGCCGCGGTCTCAGCTTTGGCCGCAGCGGCGGCGAAGTACAAGGTCAACGACGCCACCATTGGCGACGGATTGAACACGGGTGGCTTCCGGTTCAATGCGCCTGCTCCGGTTCATCTGCACTCTCACAACGCCAAGTTGGATTTCAACCTCACGAGCAAGCAGACGCTGTTTGTCCGTAGCAGCGTGCAATACGACAAATGGGGCGGAACACCGGCTTATCCTGACACTCCCGCGCCCGACGAGTGGGATCACCCCACGGGCCTCGCGATCGGCCACACTTGGATCATCAGCAATACTCTCGTAAACAACCTGCATTACGGATACACCCGGCAGGCCTTTACACAGGGTGGCGATTCCAACGCCAACTACGTATGGTTCCGGTTTGTTTACAATCCCACTAACCAGCAGTATCCGTTATCGCGAATCACTCCTGTCCACAATTGGGTGGACGACCTTAGCTGGGTCAAGGGCAAACACACGGTCCAATTTGGTGCTTACGTCAGCAAATCAAACAACATGCGTACCTTCTTTGGCCACGCCTATGACAATGCGACCACCAATCCCTCGTACTACCTGACTGACCTGCTGCGCGCGCCTCTGAGTAACTACGCGGAATCGGTGTATGGTGCGCCCATGTTCCCGGGCGACGGTTCGGGTGCGGAAAATGCGATGACCGCCCTCATCGGTCGTTTTACGCAGTACACCGCTCGCTACAATTACAACCGTGCCTTCCAGCTGACAGCACCGGGCTCACCTAACCTTCGCGACTTCGCCGGGCAGAATTATGAGGGATACGTTCAGGACACTTGGAAGATGAAATCGAACCTGACGATTGTCGCCGGTTTGCGCTATGGTCTGGCGCGACCGATCTATGAGACCAAAGGGTATGAAACCCAGCCCAATGTTCCGCTGGGAGATTACCTGAATCTGCGCGCGAGCAATGCGCTGAAAGGCATCGACTACACCACGCCCATCTCGGTCAACCTTTCCGGACCTGCCAATGGTGGACCTCCGCTGTACAACTGGGATAAGACCAACTTCCAGCCGCGCGTCGGCGTAGCTTACTCCCCGCACTTCGAGTCCGGACTGCTTTCCCGGGTCTTCGGAAAAGAGGGCGAATCGGTACTTCGCGGCGGATTCGGCATCAACGGTGACTACTTCGGGCAGGCACTGTCGACCTTCTTCGATCAGCAAAACACTTTAGGCTTCGGCTCTTCCTTCACCGTCGGGCCAAATACTTACGACGTTGGCTGCTCCCCGTATCAGGATCCAACCTCCGACTACTTTGGGTCTGCCGGTGCGTGTAAGGCTGGAGTTAATCTTGGCCCGTTGTTTACCGGTATCAACCAACCAATTCGCGGCGTATTGCCCGCGCCTCCATTCGCGCAGAGTGTATCCTTCCCGCAGACCCAGCCAGCCGACAATTCGCTCCGCATTGAGTCTTCTCTCGATTCGAATCTGACGACTCCTAAGAGCTACTCCTGGAACTTAACTTATGAGCGCCAGATGCCTCACAGATCCTTCGTGCAGTTCAGCTATGTCGGACGTGCCGGACGCCACCTACTCGCACAACGTGACGTCATGCAGCCGGTCGACCTGGTTGATCCGCAGTCGAAGATGGATTGGTACACGGCTGGAACGATATTGGCAAAGGAGAGAGCGCAAGGCGTTCCCATCGCGAACATCGCTCCCATTCCATACTTCGAGCATCTGTTCCCGGGCGCCGCAGCCAATCTGCGATATGACCCAAGCTTGTCAGCCACGCAAGCTGTCTATCAGAAGATTCAAGACGTCGGTGGCGATTACACCACCACACAGGCGTACCTCGACAACATCTCGATTCTAGGTGCGAATGCGTTCTACCAGCCGCAGTACGGAGCCTTGAGCACTTGGGCGAGCATCGGCAACTCCAACTTCAGCGCGTTTACGAGTTCCTACAAAGTTCGTACCAACACCCTGATTGCCGATGTCAACTACACCTACTCTCACTCTCTGGATGATTCTTCCGGTCTGCAAAACGGCGCAGGTTACAACGGCGAAGCGTTCATCCTCAATCCCTTCCGACAAGGCGACATGTACTCGAACTCAGATTTCGACATTCGTCACCAGATCAACGTCAATGCCGTATGGCAGATGCCGTTCGGTCATGGCCGAGCTATATTCTCTGAGGTTGGGAAGGTCGCGAACGGTTTCATGGGAGGCTGGCAGCTCAGCGGAATCTTCCGTTGGAATACCGGTCTACCTGTCGGGTTCTATAACGGGACAACCGGCGTCTTTGACGACGCACGCTGGGCAACGAACTGGGAAGTCCAGAGCAACGCAGTCAGGACTGCCGATTTCAACACATGTCCGACGCGGCCCATCGATGGAACTCCGAAGCTGTTCGGATGCAACACGGACTTCGCGTTCACGCACTTCCGGAATCCATACCCAGGCGAAACCGGTGAACGTAACGTCTTCCGCGTTCCGGGCTACTACAACATCGACATGGGACTCGGAAAGACCTTCCACCTGAACGGGCTCGCGGCAAAGATTCCCGAGAGCCACGAATTACAGTTCCGATGGGAAGTTTTCAACGTCCTCAATCATCAAAGCATGGGGGCCTTCGATAGCAGTCGCAGCGGCTTCGGTATCCCTCTGGATCCGAATCAAGGCAATCCGCCGGACAACTTCTCCAACTTTACCGCTGTCCAGGGTGGCGACCTGGGCCGGCGAGTGATGCAGTTCCTCCTGCGTTACTCGTTCTGACTAAGTACAGCGAAAGCCCCGGCACAAAGCGGCCGGGGCTTTCTGTTTTTGCCAATGAGGAAATTCTCGCGTCTAGTTCGTCGCAAGCCGTTTAGACGGCCGCTCGGCCCAAGAGCAAATGATTGAAACTGGCGGAGAGAGGGAGTCGAAATCACCTACTCTCGTAATTCATAGAGATAGCGGCGGCGAATGGCAGAGTCTAGAGTCCTTTGGAGCCACTCGGAGTCATAAGTGGACTGCCAATGCACTGCGCGTTCACGACGAAAGAACAAGGAAGACGAACGAGCACTATCGACAATTCGTTCTATCGTGAGTTCCGCCCAATGAGTGACGCATAATGGCCAGCTTGGAGTACGTCGCGCTTAGCTCGTCGCCTATCAATTTGGAGAACTCCAAAGTTGCCAGCGGAAAACGTCGCATTGCAACGATCAACGACGACGCAGGAACGAAAACCGCTTTGATCGGGCTCTCGCAAACAATCGTGGCTCTGTTCGCATCGCCGAGCATGGTTTCGCTCAAGCCAAAAATGGCAGGAGCCATGATCTCGCGGAACGTCGTATTGCTTTTCGACTTCAAAGCGAGAGAGGCGACCGCTGTGCCGCACAGCATGAAAAGAACTCCGTCTGCACTCTCTCCCTCTTTCAAAAGCACGTCGGCGGGTTGGAACAGGCGAAGCTCATGGATGTCTTCGAGGAATGATAGTGCCGCGCTGGGAAGGCCGGGGAAGAACTTCTGCAGGAGTTCCTGGAAATCCACGCGCTGAAGCTTCTCGCCCCGATCTAGCAACTTCATAGCTGCATGCTATGCCTGGTTGCATAGGGCAGTCGGTGATGTACGTCACCTGAATTCGTGACGAGCTAATTGGCGACCATCTCGCGCAGCCCTCTGATGTCGCGAATCCAGAGCATTGCACCTTTGATGGTGACGAGATTTTTCTTTTTCAGATTGGAGAAGATACGAGTGACCGTCTCGCGTGAAGCGCCGATCATCTGCGCGATCTCTTCGTGCGTGAGGGAGAGCGTCACTCGCGCTTCGTTTACGCCGGGCTTCAACTCGTGAGCAGCCCAGTTCAACAACATGCGCGCCAGCTTTTCTGTCGATGACGCAGATAATCCTAGGCAGCGGATCTCGTCGTAAGCGCTGGCACAGTTTGCGCTTAGTTGTTTGCCCACATGCAGACTGGCTTCGCCATGTTCAGCCAGGAAATGAAGAAATTCCGCTTTGGGGAGAAAATTAACTTGGCTGGGCTCGAGAATCTCGGCCGTCGCTTCATATGCCTTATTCCCAATTGTGGACGTCAGCCCGAGAACTTCTCCGGGTTGGACGATGCGAAGAATGATCGTCCGGCCGTCGCTTGAGCTGGTGTAGAGCTTGGCTTTTCCCTTGCAGAGGATGAACGCGCCGCGGGATTCCTGTCCTTCGACAAACAGCATTGCGCCTTTGGGATATGTCGAAGTGGACTTAATCGCTTGTAAGGCCTGTAAGGTTCCTTTTGGAAGGTTGCAGAACAGACGCTGTTCCTTAACGGGACACGTCACGCAGCTTTCAATGATTTGGAGCCCGTAAGGAGAGCGCATACCGGACCTCCGATTCCAACAATCACATCCTAGGACAAGTCGTGAACTTAGGTATGTGACCTGCGTCACAGAATTGCTGAACTCGTCGGATCTGAGCCTAGCAGCTCCAAAGCATTTGACGGTACGACTTTAGTGGGAACACGGCTATTTCAACTCTGCGGCGGCCGTCGCTCCCAACGTGCGCAGGCGCAGGGAAAGAAGCACGAGTACTCCGCCGTAATAGATGACGTAGATTCCAAGTCCTTCCACTAATAAGGATGCCGGCAGTGAGCGTGCGAGCAGGAGCACGACGGCGCTAATGATGGAGATAGTGCCGGCAAGCTCCAGCAAGCTGGCATCAAGATGTCCGCGCAGAGACCGCGCTAGCGCGAATTCGAGAATTCCCGAAGTTAGCGCTGTGACCACCAGGAACCAGATGAGCCAATTAACGGTGATCGGCTCAAAGAACCAGATTGCACCGCTGAAAATGAGTAGCAAGAGCGCGTGTGTGGCAAGTGCGGCAAATTTGTGCGGCTGATCGTAGGCCCGGATGGCGGCGACCATAGTGGCGACTGCAGAAACCATCACGTAAAACATAAACGTGATCAGCACAGCCACCATAGCAAATGTCGTGGTGAATATACCCTGCATCGTTCCTGCGAGATACATGAGAAACAATCCGAATAGCAGAGCGAGTACTCCGCGAACGTTGAGTAACCACCAATTTCTCATTAAGTCCCGTAACATACGCAGCCTCCTCGAATGCTGGCACGACGTGGCCAAGCCGCTATAAATTGCGTCCACGTACCGTCAACACGGGACAGCTGGCCCCCGCGATTACGCCGTAAGAAACTCCTTTGCTGAAGAAGCGTTCCAATTTCACTGAACCGCTACGAGCACCCATTACGATCAACTCGCTTTCCCGCTCAAGCGCTGCTTTGAGGATTTCCTTTACTGGATCTCCAAAACGCACCAGGATCTCCGGGCTGCAGCTTTTGATTGCATGCAGCGGAATTGTGTGGTGCAACGACTCTTTCATGAGCGCAGCGAAGGCATCTGCTTCGGGCGTGTGCCCGCGCCTGTCCTGTAGGACGTGAACCATCGCCATGTCGGAGCATTCACGCTTTGCGAACAGAACCGCATACGGCAAGGCTCGGAACGAATCCGCCGTCGCGTCGGTTGCAAAGACAACGTGCTTGGGATGGAATTCTCCTGAGTTGGGAAAGTGAGCATGTGGTCCAACGGTTAGAACGGGACAGGGCGTATGACGAATAATCTCCTCCGCAATGGAACCGAGCAGCAGGCGTTGAAATCCACGTCTGCCGTGGGTACCAATTACGAGTAAATCGATCTCGCGCTCCTCGATCCTTTTAAGCAGAGTGCCTAACTCCCCTTTTGCTACCTCACCAGATCCGATCTCAATTCCCTTCAGCGCTCCTGCGGAGCGTAGCTGCTGCATTCGCTTCCAAGCGTCCTCTTCAATCGCTCCCACAGCTGCCGGCATTCCCTCAGGAGGAAGAAATTGATACGTCTCTGTCATTAAGAGGTGAAGTAAATGGATTCTCGAGTTAAAAGTTTGAGCCATTGCAGCGGCAAACGGCAACGCCGCAAGTGAAGCAGCGGAAAAATCAGTGGCATAGAGAATCTCTCGTATTTTCGGAAAGGTCTGAGCTTGCAAAGGATTTTCGACGAGGGTTTGCGCTTTGGTTGCCATGGCGCACCTCCTGATCGCACGTTACAGCGGGCTGGAAGCAATGTCTGTGATCCGCATCACGTGTGAGGCAGCTTGTTCTGCGCTGAGGTTTAAGATTTGGTCAGAGATGACAAAGCACGTCAAATTCTTCCGCGTGATCTGATTTGGAAGTGGCAGAGACGTACTGCAAGGTTCCATTGCTGGTAAGCGTCATTTGATCGGAGCAACCGTCGCAGAGCCAGTAGTACTCGACCTGGTTGCCAGAAGGCGCGCTAAACGAGCCGCTGTCGTTCGACCAGTATTTCGCGGACTCATGGGCTTGCACGATGAACAGACGTCCTTCATGCAGATATTTCATGCGCGCTGTGCAGTCCGGATTGGCACACTTCGAAAGCATAGAAGAACTCACTCTGTTTCATTGCACCAGCGATAACGATCGCCGGCGGTGATAGCCGTCACAAGCCGATGTGCAGGCGATCACTTCATTCAGATCATGATCGTGGGATGCTTCAGTAGTTAGGAGTATTCCCATGACGACGCTTACTTGCCCATCTGTTCGCATCGGACTCAAAAACATCCTGGTCGCAACCGATTTTTCCCCAATCTCGCAGCGAGCGATGGACTACGCGTTGTCGTTCGCACGCCGCTACGAATCAACTATGACGGTGGCCCATGTGCTCAGCCCAGCGCTGTACGCCACTCCTTCTAATGCAGCACTATATGGCGCGCTTGATCCGCTGCCGTATCTCGATGGTGTACAGCGCGAACTACGACATCGCCTTGATGACCTCGCGCAATACGCGACCGACGCTGGGGTGAAGTGCAATCCAGTGCTTCTGGAAGGAGGTATTTCAGAAGAGCTTAAACGCCTCGTCGACGATCGCGACATTGATTTGTTGGTGGTAGGCACGCATGGCGCTGAAAGATGGAATCGTCTCGTAATGGGATCGGTTGCCGAGTCGCTGATCCATAATGCCGCCTGCCCAGTACTCACGGTAGGGCCGCGGGTGTTCCGACGTCCCACCTTTGAACCATCCATCAAGCACATCATCTACGCTACTGACTTCAGCGCAGAATCGGCACACGCAGCTCCGTATGCGCTATCACTGGCGCAGGAGTATGGAGCGAAGATAACGCTGGTACACGTGCTCCCTCCTGAGATGCGCAGCAACGCTGGTCGTGATCTTTTGCTTAGTCACTTCCATGACGAGCTGGAACTCCTCCTTCCGACTGATGCTCAAGACTGGTGTGAGCCCGAATTCGTCCTGGAGTACGGCAGCAGTGTTGAAGCTGTTGTGGAATTGGCGGAGCAACGCAATGCTGACCTCGTCGTGATGGGCACACGTAAATCAAATGCCGGAGTGCTCACGTATTTCAAATCGGGAGTGGCATATCACGTAATGTGTCGGGCGGAGTGCCCGGTGCTCACCATCACCGGAGAACGCGAATTTCTGGGCTGAGCCTTGGGCGTTCCTGTTGTGGGAAGGCGGTCTTTATGTGGAAGTCCGTTCCTGCTCTGCTTCATATGCTCGAGGCCGAACTGCAGTTTCTAGACAGTGGCGGATACCACAATCCCGACTGTTGGCGGCCTCGGTTCGTTTTTCTCGATTCACCGACCTGCGTGAATCATGCCGGTTCGGGTCACCCGGAAGCTTGCAAGAACTGCCTCCTGAACCCGTTCGTCCCTGTCGCGCTGCAACATGCTCCCGTGCCGTGCCATCACATTCCTCTCACTAAAGATGGCTTGACCATCGATAGCCTGCAGCGTTGGGGTACGCAGGACGAACTGGAACATGCTCTACGTTTCTGGCTGACGCGGAACATTGTGCGACTCAAGCGTGCCCTAGCGACGCGCAGTGAAGCCGATTCCAAAACGCTGCGCTCGCGAACCGCCAACCCGGGCAAACGACTCTCCGGCAAAACGGATAGAAGCGCATTGGCTGCACGGCTAATCATCCGCGACGCTCAACGGAGTGAATTGGCGGTGGATGGGTGAAGCTTCTCATGTCTAGACGTTCGCCGCCGAAGCATTCCCAACTGCGTCGGTCCTTCGCCTGTGCAGATTCATAGACTGATCTTCCGGCGACATCTTGCTATAGACTTCCTGCGCCCGGGCGAGTGCAGCAGTGATGTTGAGGCAGATATTCTCCGCGCCGACGTGTTGCTCAAATTCTGCTCGCTTCATGAGCTTGGCAGGCTGCGGCAACGCTCCGCACAGGATCAGATGCCGGTTGGTTGCGTGGACCGCGTCGGCGAACTCCTCCAAGGCGCGAACTCCCGTGCCATCGAGCGCTGTCATATTTCGCAAGCGCAGAACAACGATGGCAGGCATTTGGTCGAGTTGCGCGGAGACTTCGTTGATTTTGTCTGTAGCACCGAAGAGGAATGGGCCGTGTATGCGGAAAATCGCAACGTAGGGTGGAATGTTTTTATCCTGCAGAATGTGCACTCGACCATCCTGCAGATATTCATCAGTCACTTCAGAAACGGTCGTTGTTGAAGTGACATTGCGCAGATAAATCAGGACCGCCAGCATCATACCGGCTTCGACCGCTATGGTCAGGTCGCCGAAAACAGTCAGCAAAAGAGTAATGAGCCACACCGCAATTTCCAGCTTGCTAAGGCGCAGCAGTTCGGGGATCTCTCGCCATTCTCCCATGTTGTAGGAAACGACCATAAGAATCGCAGCCAGGACGCACAATGGAATAAATTTCGCCAGCGGTGCGGCAAACAGCAGAATGCTTAACAGCGTGAGCGCGTGCACCATGCCGGCCACGGGAGTCTTTGCACCGGAGCGGATGTTTGTTGCTGTGCGCGCTATAGCCCCGGTCGCAGGTAGTCCTCCAACTAGTGGCGAGGTGACGTTGGCTATTCCTTGAGCGATGAGTTCCACATTGGGATTGTGCCGATCACCACTCATTCGATCCGAAACCACGGCCGACATCAGCGACTCGATTGCGCCGAGCATCGCAACCGTAATAGCCGGCGAAACCAACGGTCGAATCATTCCCAGCTTCAACGGCGGAATCGCGAAGTGCGGCAATCCGGATGGGATTCCACCAAACCGCGTACCGATCGTCTCGAGCGGCAGCTTGAAAATCAGTGCCAATCCCGTGCCGACGAACAACGCGACGATATAACCCGGAATGCGCTTTACGTATCGCGCAGTGAGAATGATCAGAACGAGAGAGGAAATCGCAAGGGCCGTTGCCGCAAACGAGATGGAGCGAAAGTTTGCTGCGATCGCTTGCATGCGACCCCAGAAGTCACCGGGAGCCCCTGCGATGCGCAGTCCAAAGAAGTCCTTGATCTGTGTGCTCGCGATCAGAATTGCGATGCCATTGGTGAATCCAACCACGACCGGACGTGGAATGAAACGAACTGCCGAGCCGAGTCCGGTTGCGCCCATGAAAATGAGCATCAATCCGGCCATCAGCGTGCAGATATACAGCCCAAGAATTCCGTGATTAGCGACAATTCCGGCAACCACGATCACGAACGCTCCCGTTGGACCGCCGATCTGTGTACTCGAGCCTCCCAGTGCCGAAATGAGAAACCCGGCGAACACCGCCGTGTACAGACCCGCCTGCGGCGAAACGCCGGAAGCAATTGCAAATGCCATCGCCAGAGGTAAAGCAACGAGTCCGACAGTGATTCCCGCGAGCAGATCCGAGAAAAACGTATGGACTGTGTACTTCCTTAATAGAAGGAGAGACTTCGGCGACCATTCAGAAATGGCTGACATGGAAATGAAGGAGCTACGATAAATCCTGACTGAACTGCCGCTGAGCCGGAATAAGAGAAAGAGCTCGATTTCCGGGCAAAAACACAGTAGGCAAGAGCGTTTTAGCCTTCATGCAGGTCCAGGCGCGCCGATACAACTCCTGCTTCAGGTTCCGACAAGGTAAAGCCGGCACGTCTGAATAGATTCTTCATCTCTGAGTTTTCGTTCAGCACTACCGCGTGCAGAGACGAAATTCCTTCCTGCTTCGCGATCCCTGTGGTTTGCTCCAATAGATAAGTTCCGAGTCCCTTGTGCTGGAACTTGTCGGAGACAACGAACGCAATTTCGGCGCTGTTGCCGGAGTGATCGCGCATGAGTCGTGCGACGCCGACGATGGAGGCCTTTCCATCGTCGGCAATGTGTTCGGCTACGAGCGCAAGCTCGCGATCGAAGTCGACGAAGCAACGAGGCGTAAGCCTTTCGTGTGAGGTACGGAAGCTAAGTTCCAGAGGCGTGAAATAGCGGTAGTAAACACTGCGTTCAGAAAGGTGCCGGTGAAAGTCGATCATCATGGGCTCGTCATCAGGACGAATGGGGCGCACGTTAAATTTCATCCCATCCCTGCCGACGAATTTCGATGCATACTGCGCTGGATAGGGGCGAATTGCGGAGCGCGGAAGATCGCTATTCGCGATGGACATTGGGTGCAGGATTACACGAGCATCGAGGGCGATCAGGCCGTCTGGTCCGGCGAGGAGCGGATTGATTTCGATATCCGCAATTCTCGGATTTTCGCTGACCAATTCACTGAAACGGACCAACAGCTCCTCAAGCCTCGGCAGATCGACGGGACGTTTCCCCCGCACACCTTTGAGCGCCTGGAAGATATTCGTGCTTTCCATCATGCGCCGTGCGAGAGTCGTAGTGAGTGGCGGTAGCGCGTGAGCGCGATCGCGCAGAACTTCGACAAGCTGTCCGCCCAGGCCGAAGACAAGAACCGGACCAAACTGGGAATCCGTCGAACTGCCGAGAATTAGCTCGTATCCTGATAATGAGACCATCGGTTGGACGGTTACACCGTCAAATTCCCCTGTTGGCTCAAACGCGCCTCGGATTTCCACGAATGCTGACTCCACAGCGCCCGTCTTGGTCAAGTTGAGTTTCACGCCGCCAAGATCCGACTTATGCGTCACCTTCTTCGAGTGGAGCTTCAGCACCACGGGATAGCCGATCTCCTCGGCTGAGACCACAGCGTCCCGCATACTAAGCGCGACTCGGGTGGTGACAGTTGGAATGTCGTAGGCTTCGAGAATGCTCTTCGATTCATGCTCGCTGAGAATTGTCCGGCCCTCGCGACCAGACGCAGCGATCACCTCAGCCACGCGACGCGGACCGGTGATCGGCAACACGCCTGTAAATATGGGGGTCTCGTAGAGCGCCTGGAGATTCGAGCTGTATTTCCACATGAAGGCGAAGGCGCGCGCTGCCGCATCTGGATAGTCGAAGGTAGGGACTCGTGCAGCATTGAGCAGCGTCGAGGCGACTTGCATCACGTCGCCTCCCATCCAGCTTGCAATCAATGGCTTGGTCGCTCCTTCTGCAACCTTACTCAGCAGACGGGCAGAACTCTCAGGATCTGTCATGCCTTGCGGAGCAAGTATCGAAAGCACAGCGTCGGTATTGGGATCGTTGGCAACGATTTCCACCGCTTTCGCATAATCCTGAGGACCGCAGTCACCAAGCGTGTCCACGGGATTGCCGTGGCTCCAGGAAGGTGCAAGGAACTCGTTGAGCTTGTGTTGCGTTTCCGATGCGAGCTGGGCTAGCTCGCCTCCTTGCGTCAGCAAGGCATCGGTCGCTAGCACTCCGGCACCGCCCGCATTTGTAACCACCGCAAGGCGCGGACCTTTGGGACGCGGCTGCTTGCCCAAAACTTCAGCCATGTCGAAAAGTTCCGAAATGGAATTAACGCGCAGCACTCCTGCGCGCCGAAATGCAGCTTCGAATACTTCGTCTGAGCCAGTGATGGCTCCGGTGTGCGACGCGGCAGCCTGGCGCGCAGCTTCTGTGCGACCCGGCTTGATCACAATGATCGGCTTCTGCAACGCGACTTCTCGTGCGGCCGAGAGGAATGAGCGAGCGTCGCCGATCGATTCCATGTACAGCAGAATGCTCGATGTGTACGGGTCGTCTCCGTAGTGATAGATCAGGTCGCCCCAACTTACGTCGACCATCGAGCCCACGGAGACGAAGCCGCTGAAGCCAACGTTCTCGCGCCGGCTCCAGTCAAGAATTGCCGTGCACAGAGCGCCGCTCTGGCTCAAGAATGCCAGATTTCCCGGCAGTGCGTTCGATTGCGCGAAGGTGGCGTTGAATCCAGTGCGCGGATTCATGACGCCTAGGCAATTCGGACCGATCACGCGCACTTTGCCGGACGCAATTACGTTTCTGATGCGCAGTTCGAGTTCGCGTCCGTGCTCGCCGTGCTCGGCGAAACCAGCGGAGATCACTATGGCGCCGCGCACTCCTGCTTCCACACAACTCTGCAGCACTGGAGGCACAGTTTCTGCAGGCGTGACCACGATGGCCAGGTCTACCGGTTCACCGATTGCAGCAACGCTGGGATAGCAGCGCACTCCCAGCACATTGCTGCGCTTCGGATTGACGGGGAAGATCGTGCCGCCAAACGGCTGATCCAAGAGGTTGCGCAAAATGGTCCGGCCTACGCTTGCCGACTTCTCCGTAGCGCCAATCAAGGCGACGGTTTTGGGATTAAAAATCGATTTTAGAGAAAGCCGAGAGGGAAGCTTGGCGCTGGAAGGAAGAGCTTGCGAGGGCATGTCGATTAGAGCTGACATTCAATCACATCCATGTCGAAGCATAACAACAGCAAAAAAGGAAGGATGTGATATTGGTCACATCCTTCGGAGTACTTCAGTCGTGGAAATTTAAGTTACCCGAGCATGTCGCGGACAGTCAGAACCGGGCACGGTGCATTGCTCACCACTTTGTAGGTCACACCGGTGCGGAAATGGTTGCTGAAGGCCTTCTCTTTCGGCAAACCAAGAATAATGATGTCTGAGTTATCCCGCTCGGCGAGTTCAACGATCTCTTCAGCAGCATCGCCTTCCGCCACGACGACCTGCGGCTCGCACCATAACGGAGCATCTTGGGGAACAAGCTTCTGCAGTTCCTTTTCGCAATAGCCCACCACACGTCGGCGATCTTGAATGTTGCCGCTCGTGTCAATCACATGCATGCAGGTGAGGTGGGCGCATCGTTCATGGGCGAATGACAGTGCATAGCTCACTGCATATTCCGATTCGGGAGTCAGATCAGTTGCGAACAGGATGCGATCGATGTGCTCGCCATCATGCTTTCTCCTTGAGACATGCGGGCCTACCGTCAGCACTGGACAACTGGCCCCGCGCAGAATCACTTCCGCAGTTGATCCGAGCAGCATCCTTTGCAGTCCTTGTCTGCCGTGAGTGCCGAGGACAATGAGGTCAATGCCGTGCAGAATAGTCCAGCGCCGGACGGCATCCTCGATGAAGCCTTCCGCCAACAGAACCTCGGCATCCAGGTTGTATGGTTTGATCAATTCGTTGAGTGCTTCCCGTTTCTGCTCGCGAACTTCATTGAAATACGTTGTAAGCGCCGGGCCTTCCAGGAATTGTGGAGTATCTGGCGTCTGCACGTGGCCGGCATAGAACTTTGCCTCGTGGCGCTGCGCGAGTTCGATCGCGTACTCCAACGCCGGCTGCGTGGCTTCGGTGAAATCTGTGAGAAACAGAATGTTTTTGAGCGCCACTTTGGTGGAACTTTCAAGAACCTGCATTGTTTTTCTCCTCTCGTCCAAGTTTCTGGATCGTGGCCTCCAGCCACCTGTGCACCGCGTTATCGAGCTGTTGCTGACTGCCAACTTCGTACATGGATGTAATCGTGTCACCGGGCTCATTGAGCGGAATGGAGTGGCACGGAACACGATCGTTACGTTTGGCTTCAGGAATGAATTCGAACAGTGAACAGCGCTCACATGGCTGGAGGGGAGCGCCGGAATCGAAGTTCAAACAGATGGGCGAATCGCGAAACATGAGAGTGGGACGCCACTGGCTACGAAATGGACGGCCATAGCCTCCGCCTTTCAGGAACGACAGCTCATTCACCAGGAGTTGAAGAGTATTCCGTCTGCGATCGTCTGGCATGTCGGACCTCCCTCTTAAATGCAGTATCGATGTAGCCGCACCCTCACGCAGTGACGAACGTCACAAGATCCAGACTTTTCACATCCGTGACTGGGATCACAGAAAGCTTGCGGCGTCAGCTTTTAGAGTAGTGGTGATCAGGGTGAGAGACTATGGAACCAGTGTTAATCCGCGAATGGGACAACGATATATTCCACCGCAAGGTGCTGGAATTCGAAGCCGACGGTTACCTGGCACGCCGAGAAACCTACCAAGTCATTGCCGAGCAGAATCCCGACACCGGCTTTGTCATGCATCTCTATTCAATCGAAATGTACCCCGCAGAAGCTCCGACTGAATCGAAGTAATGCAATAGGGACACGTGCTTATTTGTGTTCTCGCTTCCCGGCTTAGCAGCTGGCTTCATCCACTCTTTCAATTTTTTCTCAATCTGCGTGACGCCCATCACTGTCTCGCCTGAATTCTCGGAGCTAGTCTCTGGAGTTAATGAGCAGGAGGCCAGTATGGGTTCTGCGCAGAGTAGCAACGGCAGATATTCCCGAGCTTCACGGCTGCAACCCATGTTTCCATCGCTGCCAACCGCAATCATTGCCGACTTGGAGAGCAAGCTTCTTGTCAATAAGTATCGAGAAGGTTCCGTGATTTATCGCCAGGGCGAACGTTCACCGGGCATCTTTCTGGTTTTGGCTGGAAGGATAAGGATGTCCGCTATTGCACTACATGCAAGAACAGCATTGCTAAAGATCGCCGGACCCGGAGAGGTCCTCAATCTCGCCGCTTGCTTTGCGGACGAACCGCTCCTTACAACGGCTCAGGCTGCAGAAATGTCGTCGATAGGCTTTCTGGCTCGCGAAGAAATGATCGGTGCAATGCAAAGATACCCAGCATTCTGCAAAGCGATCGCGCAGCAGCTTGCCATCTGCTGCATGGAACGAACTAGGGATCTGCTCTCGTTGCGGGTTCCTTCGAGTAGTTCGCAGAGGCTTGCTGCCACACTTCTACGGCTGGAGGAGAGCCGCGAAAACGGTTCCAACGGGTTTAGGACTTTGAATTACACCCATGCCGAATTGGGACAGCTCATCGGAGCTTCCCGCGAGACGGTCAGCAGGTTAATGAAGCGTTTTGAGAGGCGGGGCCTGATCAACACCGATCGATCCAGCTTCAGGATCACCGATGAGGATTCAATCAAAGAGCTAGGCGCAGATTAATAGACGGTCCAAATTGACGGCGAAAGACGCTTGCGGCCCAAAAAAAAGGTGCTGTAATGTGACCACCGTCACACGCCTACTTACGACACAGCTGTACTCTATCGGCCCAAGGACTCAGTTCGACCACATTCGAAAGGCTGAATGCGATGAACTTGAAAGGCGTTTCTTTGTGGGCGGTGGCAGTCTTACTGATCACAGCTACTTGGGCTGCCCCAAGCAAGCGCGCGGTAAAGGCCTCTCCGCCGCCGGCTAGTTCGACCCAACAGCAGGACCAACCGGCTCCAAACACGCAAAAGTTCGTCGCGAATCCAGCCGATCCTTCTCTATATGCTGGCACGGATACCTGCCGCACTTGTCACGAGGACATTGCCAAGACCTACGATCACAGCCCGCACTGGAAAACGATGCTCAATCATCGCGGTGTTCAATTCCAGGGGTGTGAGGCATGTCATGGGCCGGGCAAGGCGCACGCGGAGAGCGGCGGCGACATCACTAAGATCGTTCGTTTCAAAACACTTTCCCGTGAAGATTCGAGTAAGCGCTGTCTGGAATGCCACGCGTTCGGCGAGGAGCACGCGAACTTTCTCCGCTCAGAACACCTCAAGAGCAACGTAGGCTGCATCGATTGCCATTCCGCTCATCATCCCAAGGTGGAACGGGCATTGCTCACCATGGCACAGCCGATGCTGTGCTATGGCTGCCATGCCGAAGTAAAGCCTCAATTCTCAAAGCCATTCCATCACCGGGTGAACGAAGGTCTGATCACCTGCAGCAACTGCCACAATCCGCACGGTGGCTTCCTTACTCGCCAGCTTCGCGCTAGTGCTGCGCAAGACCAGATCTGCTTCACTTGTCACACAGACAAAGCGGGTCCGTTTGTCTTTGAGCATGCTCCAGTCAAAACAGAAGGATGCGTCTCATGCCATACGCCGCATGGATCATCAAATCCGCGACTTCTAAAGCGGAGCAACGTAAACCTGCTGTGTCTTGAATGCCACACGCTGACTGTTGATTCGGCAGCGCCCGGTATTCCGTCGTTCCACAATCAAGCGCAGAAGTACCAAGCATGCACCATGTGCCATGTCGCCATTCACGGATCGAACTCCGATCGTGACTTCTTCAAGTTCTAGCAGCGGAGATGACGAGCATGTTTAAGCATCAACGATGGTTCATCTCAAGAGTGAGTGGCGTCCTAGTAGGCGTAAGCATGATGAGCGTTTCCTATCTCGCTGCGCAGCAACCCGCAAGCGGCACCGGACCTGCAGAACAGTCGGTTGCTCCCGGCATTGCAGTGGATTCCGCACGTAAGACGGTCGATCTTCCTGGCTACAACACAACGGGCAGCAACGAAGGTGCGCAGCTCGGAGATTACGAAGTAAGGCAGACAATCGAATTCGGGGGGCGCGTTGCCGACTTCAGCGGTAGCCGCAGTATTTGGGATTCATATGTAAACATCGATAGCGGTCCGCGTCTGCTCGAACAGACGCTCGACATGCATTCGGCAAATCACACTGGCTTACTCTTTGACGACCTAACGCTCGCCAATTTTGGATATGGCGGCGATCCCAACAACCTTACCCGCTTTCAGATCCAGAAAGGAACTCTCTACAATTTTCAAGCAAACTTCCGGCGTAACAAGAATTTCTTCGATTACAACCTGCTCGCAAATCCGCTGAATCCACCAAGTTCCGTCCCGAACATTCCGTATCCGATTTCGCCGCACTTGTTTGAGACCACCCGACGCATGAGCGATTTCAGTTTGGGTCTGTTCGATCAGGCGCCGGTTCACCTGCGCTTCGGATACTCGCATTACGTCAACGACGGCAGCGCGCTCAGTACAGTTCACCAGGGTACGGAGGCCCAGCTGCTGCAGCCCACGCAAAACACCAGCGACAGCTATCAGGCGGGAATCTCGTTTCGCTTCTTCCCACGCACTAGCATCAACTATGACCAGTTTTACACACACTACAAGAACGACTCGTCATGGCAGCTAAACGGACTACCGTTTTCATTGGCGAACGGCACGCCCGTAGATTTGGGCATAGTCTTCAACTCGGGACCTCTTGGAGCAGCCCAGCCTTGTGCCACTCCTCTTCAGGGCGGTTTTGTAAATCCAGCGTGCAATGGGTACTTTAGCTACACGCGCTTCAGCCCGATTCGGAACTCGTATCCCGTCGAACAGCTCAGCTTCCAGAGCGCATATTTCAGAAACGTGGATCTGTCAGGAAGATTCAGCTACAGCGGATCGGACAGCGATCGTCCGAACTACCTGGAAACTTTTAATGGATTTATTAGCCGTACTGGCGGCCGAGCTTATCAACAGACGGGACCGGCGAAATCGCGCCGGGTTAACGCCACGGCTGATTTTGCCACCACAATCAACGTAACCGATCGCTTTCGGATTGTGGACACCTTCCGCTTTTCGAACTTCCGCATTCCCGGCACTTGGGCGCTCAGCGAGCAGGACTTTTTCGGCACTAATCTGCTGAGCACTCCGAACACCTACAATCCGGCGACGTGTCCTCCACCATTTACTGCTGCGGCATGCCCACAGCATACGAATTCATCTGGGCCGGATGTCATTCAGTCCACCATCAACAATTTTCTTGGGCAGGACTCGAAGGTCAATACCTTCGAGCTTGAGTACGATTTCACCAAACGCATCACCGGCCACGTGGGCTATCGGTTCGAGCGTCGGGATATCAATGTGCGGCTTTCGTACGTACAAGTTGGGACCTTTTTCCCGAATCGAAATACACGCGGTGGATGTACACAGGTTGTGAATAACGTCTGTACTCTGACAACGGTTCTCGCCGACGACAACGACTCAACCGAGATCAACGGGCACTCAGGTTTGATCGGCTTCTCTGCACGTCCGACGGATAACTTCCGCGTCAGCTTCGATACTGAACTGTACTCGGCTGATAACACCTTTACTCGAATCAGTCCACGGCATCTGCAAGACTACAAGTTCCGCGCAAGTTACGGCCCACGAAGCTGGATCACGTTAGGTTCGGCAATCATCATCCGGGAAAGTCGAAACAACACAAGCGACGTAGGGAATCTCCAGCATAATCGCAGCTATGGATTTAATGCTGATGTCAGCCCAAATGAAAAGTGGTCACTCGACCTCTCGTACGATTACAACGACATCTTCTCGCGCACCAATATCTGCTTCGTCACTACACCGTCGCCGCCAGTTGCAATCAGTTGCGGCGGAGCTCCGTTCGCATCCGGATTTTCTTTCTACACCGAGAATGCACACTCGGGCTCTGGTGGACTGATGTTCCATCCAACTCCGCGGCTCACAACGGGGATCGGTTACACCATCACCAGTAGCGCGGGGAATACATTGATCCTAAATCCGAACGCGCCAACTGGCCCGCTGAGCTACAACTATCACTTGCCTTCAGCAACTCTGGCATTTGATTTGACAAAACATCTAACCTACAAAACCGGATGGAACTTCTACGATTACAACGAGAAATCCGATCCCGGTCCAACGTTGCCGCGTAACATGCGCGGCAATGTGTTTACGCTATCGATGCGGTACAAGATGTAATACCGAATAACAACAAGGGGGACCAATGAAACTTCAT
>CAYZHX010000019.1:5787-37027 GCA_964476905.1 uncultured Terriglobales bacterium | reverse complement strand
TGCGCGTGGTGTTGGTCAGGTGCGGGCGCGCACCTTTTTCAATTTGGGAAAGATAGGACTGGCTGATGCCCGTTCCCAGGTCTTTCTTGATCGCCCGCACGACTTCCTGCTGCGTCATCTCGCGATCCAGTCCGCGAATGCTGCCTTCCACCTCGCGCAAGTAGCGGATTTTTTCGCCCAACTTCATCTCAGGTTGCTTATTACAAATCGCGATAACACTATTACTGATTGCGATATATGTCAAGAGGGTTGCTTGTGAATTTCTCACGTCTATATGTCGATGAATACAGGCGACATATTCGCTACAGAGCCACGGAGTACCGGAGCAGAGCTGAATCAGCCTCTGTGTTTTTCGTGTCTCCGTGGTTAAATTGGGATTCCCTACATGCGGGCACTGCTACGCAATCGATTGGCGGCTTTTGGTGTAGCGCTCGTCTGCTTGTTCGTAGTGTTCGCGCTGTTCGCGCCACTCATTGCGCCGCGCAATCCCGCACAGCTGGATCTAGCCACCCGACTTGAAGCACCGACGCGAGCACACTGGTTTGGCACCGATGAACTCGGCCGCGATATCTTTTCCCGCGTGATCTACGGCGCGCGCATTTCCTTGCTGGTCGGAGTCAGCGTCGTCGTCGGCTCTCTGCTGCTGGGACTCGTCTTTGGATCAATCGCCGGGTACTACGGAGGACGCATCGATCGCTTCTTTAACGTGATCGTGATGAATGCGTTTTTGTCATTTCCCGGGATTCTACTTGCGATCGCATTTGTGGCGTTCCTTGGTCCGGGAATCTTCAACCTCATCCTTGCTCTCTCGATCGGCGGATGGGTCGGCTACGCGCGTTTAGTACGCGCGCAGGTACTAGCAGTTCGCGAACGGGAATTTGTCGAGGCAGCGCGAGCATTGGGAGCAAGCGACTGGCGCGTGATCACGCGTCACATTTTGCCTAACATCATTCAGCCGGTGATCGTACAGGCGGCGATTGGAATGGCTGGAGCTGTTCTCGCCGAAGCCACTATGAGTTTTCTCGGGCTCGGAGTCCCTCCGCCAACCGCAAGCTGGGGATCGATGTTGAACGACGGCCGCTCGCATCTGTTCGACGCACCGCACTTAGTGCTCTTCCCTGCTGCTGCTGTTATGCTCGCCGTACTTTCGTTCAATTTCATAGGAGACGCTCTGCGCGATTATCTTGATCCGCGATCGAGGATTGAAGCGGGACTGTGAAGACGATCCCAATTCTTTACAGCTTTTCGGCGATTTCGCCTCGACAATTCACTTCGTCGCTAGATATAGACCTGCGATGCCGAATGTGTAGGGCTGCCAGCGGGCGTTCGCATAACCAGCGGCTTGCATGCGCTCGATCATCTCTGCCGGTGAGGGGAATCGAGAGACCGAAGCAGGTAAGTACGAGTACGGCCCAGACACACCAGAAATAACAGTTCCGATTTTGGGAAGGACATTCCGGAAATAAAAGCTGTAGAGCCTGCCGAGCACGCCGCCAGGTTCACTGAAATCCAGAACTCCCAGTTGCCCACCCGAACGTAATACGCGATAAATCTCGCGCAATCCCGCATCGTAGTTGGCGAGATTGCGAAAGCCGAATGCGGAAACCACAACATGAAAGGTCTGATCTGGAAAGGGTAGACGCAGAGCGTCTCCTTCTACGCTAGCGATCCTGTGCTGTACAAATTTCGATTTACCACGAGTCAACATGCCACGCGAAAAGTCGACGCCCATGATCGTGGCGCTTGGAGACTGCTTACGGAGCGCACGAGCCATGTCACCAGTACCGCAGCACAGGTCCAGCGCGCGTGCACCAGGTGCTTGCAGGGTGGAACGAAGCGAGCGAGCAGCTCGCCACCACCAAAGCCGGTCCACGTTCATTGAAAGAACATGATTGAGCAAGTCGTAGCTCGGTGAGATTTCATCGAACATCTGCTGCACCGCCCGCGCTGCTGCGCGTTCGTCCGCCGCGCCTGCCGGAGCAGCGCCAGTCACGTGCTCCTCTTTTTCTGTCATGGTCGTGGACATTAGCTTCGGGATAAAACGTGCAATTGCTCCACGGCATGCGCGACAACTTCGTCGGGCACGCGATTGGAGATGATGACTTTGCCGATGTCGGTGGCGAGAATGAAATTCACTTTGCCGTTCAAGGTTTTCTTGTCCCCACGTGTCCGGCGCACGATCTCTTCGGGACGACTGTTCACTTCCGGAAGAGGCGAGTAGGCGAGCACGCACGAGACGATCCGTTGTGCCAATTCCGGAGAAGTTTTGTGCACTGCCGTGCCAATCATTGCGGCAGCCGCCATGCCCCACCCTACGGCCTCACCGTGAAGAAAATGGCGATACCCCGTATCGGCTTCCAGCGCATGACCAACAGTGTGGCCGAAATTGAGGATGCGGCGCAGGTCGGATTCCTTTTCATCCGCCGCCACAACTTCCGCCTTAATCCGCGCGCAATCGTGAATCACTCGCTCCAGAATCGCCGGATCACGCGCCAGCAACTTCTCGCGATCCCGTTCGGTGATTTCGAACAACTTCCGATCACGAATGACTCCGGATTTGATCACTTCGAACAAGCCTGCACGAAATTCCCGATCTGGGAGAGTGGCGAGCACCTCGGGATCGGAAATGACCGTTAGCGGATGATGAAATGTTCCGAACAGGTTCTTTCCGGCGCGTAAATTTACTCCCGTTTTTCCGCCGATCGCTGCATCAACCTGTGCCAACAACGTGGTGGGAATCTGGACGAATTCCACGCCGCGCATGTAAATCGAGGCCAGTAGTCCAGCGAGATCCCCGACCACGCCTCCACCGAACGCAATCACCACGGCGTTGCGATCAGCCCCTTTAGTGGCCATGCGTTCTGCCAATTGCTCAACGGTGGCGACACTCTTGTTGCGTTCGCCATCAGGCATCTGCAGGACAGAATGGTCGATTTTCGCATCAGAAAGACTCTTCTGCAGCGCTTCTCCCCAGAGCCTCCAGACCGGCTCGACAGTGACCACGAAGCATCGCGACTTCTTGCTTGGGAGGAGCTTGGTGATCGTCTTGCCGGCTCGTTTGAGAATGCCTCGCTCGACCAGTACCGGATAAGACGCGGTCTTAGTTTTTACCGTGATCTTCTTCACAAGCTTTTCATCATATCCCACGCGTTCTCACACGATTGTGCGCCACGCTGATCGAGCGAGTGGGCGAGCAGATTGCGCGTGCTACCATCGAGGTTTCCTCTTATGGCATCGCTTCCATCCGAGACAGACTTCATCGTGGTCGGAGGAGGAATCGCTGGACTGCGCGGTGCGATAGGTCTCGCCGAAGCTGGGCGTGTTCTCGTTGTTACCAAGCAAGAAGTCACGGAAAGCAACACACAATATGCGCAGGGCGGGATTGCAGTCGCTCTCAGCGACGACGATGAAGTTGCGCTACACCTGCAGGACACCATTGACGCCGGAGATGGACTCGTAAACATCGACGCTGCGCGGGTGCTGGTCGAAGAAGGACCCCGGCGCATCCAGGAACTGATCGACTGGGGCACTGAATTCGATCGCAGCGGTAGTCGGCTGAGCTTTACCCGCGAAGGAGCGCACAGCCGGTCGCGAATTTTGCATGCGCACGGCGACTCGACTGGACGTGAGATCGGACGCGCACTCATAGCGCGCGCACGAGCTGTTCCGCGAATATCATTTACTGAATTCGAGTTCACCGCAGATTTGTGTGTCGCGGACGATCGGGTAATCGGCGTCTTTTTGCTTTCCCCAGACGGAACTCGGACCAGCGTTCAAGCGCGAGCCGTGCTCCTTGCAACCGGTGGCGCAGGACAGGTTTATTCCGACACAACCAATCCCTCGGTCGCGACCGGCGATGGAATCGCGATGGCCTATCGCGCCGGAGCTGCGATTAGCGACATGGAGTTTTTTCAATTCCATCCAACCGCGCTGTCAGTGCCAGGAGCACCGCGGTTTTTACTTTCCGAAGCACTGCGTGGCGAAGGCGCACTGCTTCTGAATCCCGCACGCGCACGCTTCATGCCGCGATATCACGCCATGGCAGAGCTCGCACCCCGTGATGTCGTTGCGCGTGCGATTGTGCAGGAGATTGCTGCAAGTACCAACCCGCGCGCAACTGCTTATCTCGACATGCGTCATCTGGATGCCGCGATTCTACGCGCACGTTTTCCCCGCATTTACGCTACTTGCCTGCAGTATGGAATCGATATCACTCGCGACCTCATCCCGGTACGCCCGGCCGCGCACTACTTGATGGGCGGAATCAAGACTGATTTGAACGGGAGAACTTCGGTATCTGGTCTATATGCAGCCGGCGAGACCGCCTGCACTGGCGTGCATGGCGCCAATCGCCTCGCCAGTAATTCCCTGTTGGAGGGATTGGTCTTTGGCGCTCGCGTTGTTGAGGCGATGCGCGAAGAACGCGGAATCAGTTCAGGCAAACCCTGTGCTTATTCGCATGATCACAGCTCCGGGGCCGCAGGTGCGGTTGCCAACGAGCTTCGCCATTCAATGTGGGAGCATGCCGGAGTAGTGCGGAACCGAGCAGGTCTGGAGAAGCTTCGGGAGAGGATTCCAGATTGGGAAAAGTCGATAGGCGAGGGTGTAGATCGCCAGTCAATCGAAACACGCAACTTGTTGACGGTAGCAGCGCTTATTGCACGCTCTGCCTTGGCGAGAGAGGAGAGCCGCGGAGCGCACTTCCGTAGCGATTTCCCTCATCACAATGATAGCGCCTTCCTGAAGCACTCGATCGTGCGCGGCGACAAGATCGGGTTTGAGTAACGTGGAGCGGACGCTTTCGCGTTTTCGCTTCAGGCCCCGAGGTACTCGAGTTCTACGGTCGTGCAGTCGTCAGAAGGAGGAGCACCTTGCGCGAAGTCGCTGACGGCGGCGAAGAGGTCTTTACCGCCCAATACTGTGGCTTCGAGCCGTTCGTCGCCGAAAAATTCACCTTCGCGATTTTGCGCTTCGTTGACGCCGTCACTCACGAGCACGATCCTGTCGCTGGGTTCCAGCCTGAAGGTGTACGTCTCAAATTCAGCGGTGGGAATTAGTCCGAGAGGCAGATTGCCTTCGCTTGGACGCAGCACCTTGCCATTTGCAATGCGCACCGCGGGAACATGGCCGCAATTGAGGAATTCGCAGTCTCCATTCGGCTTCACTTTGAGAACGTTACAGGTCGCGTACTTCTCTCCTAGCTTCTTCACACAAAGAAACCGGTTTACCGCGGACGCGATCTCGCTGAGAGGAACATGCGAAACAAGTTGAGAATAGATCATGCCTTGCAAAATCGAGGCAAGAATTGCAGCCGAAACTCCCTTTCCGCAGATGTCCGCTAGTACCAGGTATAGATTTCCATCGGCAATCACGGCATCGTAGAAGTCTCCACCGATCTCCTGACAAGGGAGACTTCGTGCACGCAGGCGAGCGAAGTGCACTTCTGGAATCACCACGGTCATCAATCGCTGCTGAATGCTGGCGGCAATCGCGAGTTCTTTCTGATACAGCCGGGCGTTCTGTTCTGCCTGCGCGAGTTGGGCGGTTTCGATGAGCGCGGCGGCTTCAGTCGCCACGGTGTTGAGAATGTCACGGCTCAGGCTCGATAAGCCACGTGACGCTAACCGGCTGTCGAGATAGAGGACGCCGTTAATTCCTCGTTGCTGATCAGTTTCCGTACCGATCTGGCTCTGCGCGGAGATGTTGGTGCGGAAGAGAGGCATACAAATTACTGTGCGCAGGTCGTGGGCAACGATACTCTGGCGGGCAGCGACATCGGAGTGACTCGCCGTGTCGGTGATAATCACGCGCGAAGCGGAGGTCATTGCGTCCTGAAGGATCGAGTGCGAGATTGTGCTGTCGTCCTTCAGTTCGTCGCCAAGTGAATTGCGCCCCACCCCAAGATTGAGCTCCCCGTCTTTTTGAACGAGAAACACGAAGCCGCGCTCGGCTCCGGTAATGCGTAGAGTGGCTTCCACCAAGGTAACGAGCACGTCATCGAGAGCGCCGCGGCTATTGAGTTTGCGAGCAACTTCAAGGAAAAATGCCAGCTTTTCGAGATCGGAAGCTTCCTTTTCGACTTGCAGTCCGGAAATCTGGCTCAATAGCTCTCGGGCGGCGCTGCCGGTCTGCGAACTGGTTCCATATTGAAAAACCACGAAGTTACGATCGTTGCTGCTGCCGAATTGAATCCGGTCATTATTGATGAGCTTGTGCCGTTTGACCGGCGATCCGTTAACGAAAGTGCCATGCTTACTGGCGAGGTCTAGCAGGTAGTACTCGCCGCCCATCTGCACGATTTCGGCGTGATCACGCGAGGCCATTGGATCGGTGATCACCAGGTTCTTCTCTGCTCGACGGCCGATCGTGAATGGAAACGTGATTAGTGGGATTGCCTGCTGCTTATCCCCTTCAATCCGCAGAAGCACAGGGAATTCCTGCGCTGCGACGAGCGTATTCTGCGCCGATGATGCCTGGCTGGACATAAGTGAGGAACTGGATAAGCGTAACACTACTTTTCCGCGCTTCGGAATTGGCGCCCGGTAGAATAGCTGGCCTGAACCCCATGCCCAAGCGCGTCGTAATCTCCTGGAGCGGCGGCAAAGACAGCGCGTGGACTTTGCACACGCTCCGTCAGCAGCCGAAAGAGTACGTCGTCATCGGATTGCTGACCACCATCAACCAGCAGTTCAATCGTGTTGCAATTCACGGTGTACGGCGTGAACTGCTCGAAGCGCAGGCGCTGGCGACAGGTCTCCCGTTGTGGGTGGTTCCTCTCCCATCGCCTTGCACGAATGAACATTACGAACGCCGCGTGAGGAACGCATTGCATTTCATGCAGCGATTGGGAGTCGACGCTATAGCGTTCGGCGATTTGTATCTGCAGGATATCCGGAGTTATCGGGAGGCCCGCTTTGGAGGTCTTGGGCTCGATTTGCTTTTTCCGCTTTGGGGTATCGCCACGAAAGACCTGTCACGAATGATGATCGATTCGGGGTTGAAGGCACGACTTACCTGTGTGGACCCGCGAGCTGTTCCGGCCGAGTACGCCGGCCGAGAATACAACGAGGGATTGTTACGGGATCTGTCGCCCTCCGTTGATCCTTGTGCCGAGAACGGCGAGTTCCACACGTTTGTCTATGACGGCCCGATTTTCCGCAGGTCTATTACGATTCGGACCGGCGAAACCATTGAGCGTGAGGGTTTCGTATTCGCCGATCTATTGCCTGGTGCTCAGGAAGTTCAGACGGCACCCGATCCGGCGATTCTCGCTGGCTGACTTGAACCAGAGATCTTTACGGTTACTCCTCGTTGCCTTGGAGACTGCTAACCTGCCCTGCTACTGTGATTGGAACCGTTTACACTAGAGCTTGTCCGCCCTTTACTCTGGGCGGAGAACTCATCTTCAGGCTTCTTATTGCCCAATGAATACACCCGCAACTTCGGTGGCCGACTACATCGCTCGCGCGGTCGGTCCAATTATTCTGCTTGGTCCTCCCGGTGCGGGGAAAGGGACTCAAGCCAAACAAATAGTGGAGCGGTACGGTGTGCCGCAGATCTCAACCGGCGACCTGCTTCGGGAAAACGTTAAGCTGGGGACGGAGCTGGGCAAGAAAGCAAAGGCAGTGATGGACTCCGGAAAGCTTGTCTCCGACGAACTGGTGTGCGACATGGTCGCTGAGCGCGTGGCGCGTCCAGATTGCGCGCGGGGATACATCCTCGATGGGTTCCCTCGCACCGTTGCTCAGGCTGAGTGGCTCGACGGATTTCTTGCTGCACGCGGCTCCAAGCTGCCGCTGCGAGTGATCAAGATCGCTGTGGATTACGACAAGCTCCGGAAGCGTCTTACCGGGCGCCGCACGTGTCCAGTCTGTGGGACCATCTACAACATCTACACGACGCCGCCGAAAAAGGACGAGCTGTGCGACAAAGATGGCGCGAAACTCACTTTCCGCAAGGATGACAGCGAAGAGGCGATCGGGAATCGGCTGAGCGCGTACGACAAAGAGACTCTTCCGCTCAGCGACTACTACCGCCAACGAGGACTGCTCACGGAAATCGATGGCGATCTCGCTCCCGATCTCGTGACTGGGGAACTCTTCGGCGTCCTAGACAGAGGCTCTCTCTGATCCTCAAGTAGCCCCGGGCCGCTCTCTGCCAGAGTTCCGGCTTGCATCTATCTCGCGTCGCCCTCCAAAAACGAACCGATCCCCGACTGCGAAATTGAGGAGCGAGCAGATGACTACACTGACCGAGTTCGCAGCGAGATAGGGGATTTTCGCCCCTGTGACTAGCGTCCACGTAACTGCGACATTGCCGGCAAGCGAAATCAAACCATTGACGGCGTGAAAGCGGACCAGCCGACCCCAAACTTCAGCGCAGCTGCGCGAGATCACGTCTGCCCACGTGACGTGCTCGTGCCAGACGAAGTTATGAAGCAGCGCGACTTCGACGGCATACGCGGTCGCCAGTCGATAATCCAGGCCGACAACACGCTTCAGTAAGAAGAGCGCAACGACTTGCACTCCGAAGCCAAGCAGTCCCACGACATTGAACATTCCCCATCGATTCCATTGTGATCTGTCGTTTTTCATTTGAGCCTCTCGGCCTCAAACAGAATGCACCCGTGCTTGATTGCGGAGAGGAGAGCAATGACGGCCATCCCGATTGCGCCGACCCCTGCGCCGAAGTCGAAGAGGCTCAGAGGCAATCCAAATGGATGAGTGGAGGGTTGAAAGAAGAGATACAGATTACCAATACACAACAGGATCCGAAGCTCGGTCGGACCGACCCCAACGTATGACATCTCGAATTTGCCCAAGGCGTAAGTAGCCAGAAAGATTTCGCCAGATAACAGCAAGTACGCGATCAGGAGGCAGGCAGCTAGCATTGGCTGCATGAAACCTGAAGCACCCAGACCTGCAAACAAGGCAGTTACTCCAAAGCAGTCGATGACGTGGTCGACGTAGAAGCCATAGCGAGGTCGCTGCCGGTTCCGATATCGGGCTACCGTTCCGTCTAGGCTGTCGCCGAACCAGTTCAAGACGAGAAACACACAAGCGAGCAATAGGCCATAGCGGCTGTAGGATGCGAATGCGTATGCCGCTCCGGTGAGAAGCATTCCCAGCGCTCCCAGGGCGGTGAGGTGGTCGGAGTTGATGGCCTGGGGCATTCTTTCCGCCAACCAGGTCAGGACCTTCTTTTCAGATTTGGCAACTACGTTCTGTTGCACTCGGATGGCCTCCTGAAAAACCGCCAGCCGAGTCCCTTCGAGTCTGAGCTGCACTTCCGGCATCGTTGCAATCCTCCAGTCGTGAATTATTGGTTCGCAGGTTTTGCGAACGTGCACGATTTGAGGGCTGCAGGCTTGCGAGAACAATCCAGCGATGCTCGCCTGTGGGTAAATTCTATGTAAAGCGAAAAGCCGCGTGTTTTCAAGGACTTACAGGAAATATCAATGCGCAACAAAATGAGAATTCGGGAGACAAAGAAATCAAAAGAACAGCTCCGGCCACGTCACGTAAAAGACAACGCAGACCGGAGCGATGTGGAAAGGTCTAACTGATGGTGTACTTTCCTGCTTCGATGGTCCTCGTCGCGACCTGCTGGCGCAGAGCGATCACATTTGTCGGCTCGTGCTTCATCAATCGCCGGAGGATTGTGGTTTGAATCCGCAGGTTGTCCCCTTCCGCTGCTGCCGCCACGACCCGCCGGGCGGAAACTTCGATGCGCGCCATCGCTTCCGACAGATAGACCTGCGTCATTGCGATCGCGAGTGCTGCTCCACTCTCCCCTTTCGACCGCACCAGCTTCATAGTTCTCAGCAATGCGGAATCCATAGCGAAGACTTCGATGATCATGTCGGCCAATGCCGCCATGACTTCCTGCTGCTCCGCCAGATCCATCATGTATCTCTGCGAAGCAACTCCGGCGACGAACAACGCGGCCTTCTTTGCATTAGCGACCAGCGTTTGCTCGGATGCAAGCGCTCCTTCTACTTCTTCGCCCATCGAGGGACCAGATAGGACTTCGTCCATGAGCTTTTTGATTGCTGGCATCAGCGCAAGCTGTCCGCTCATGGCACGCTTCATCAGCCAGCCGGTGATGATCATGCGGTTGATCTCATTCGTGCCTTCGAAAATGCGGTTCACGCGCGAATCCCGATAGGCGCGCTCGGCGGGATACTCCTCGACGAAGCCATAGCCGCCATAGATCTGCACGACGTGATCGACTACGCGGTCGAGCATTTCCGAGCCCCAGACTTTCAGAATCGAGCATTCGACCGCGTATTCTTCGATTCCTTTGCGGATTTGGGTGGAAGCGTCCGGCGATTTTTTGTCGATGTCGCGCAAAGCTTCGTCAATCATTCCGACGGTGCGATAGGCTAACGCTTCGCCAACGTAGATTCCCGTAGCAATGTCGGCGATCTTTTCACGAATCAGGCCGAACTCTGAAAGAACCTTACCGAAGGCTTTTCGTTGCTTAGCGTAGGCAAGGGCGGTCTGCAGTGAAGTCCGTGCGCCGCCAACGCATCCTGCTCCCAATTTGAAGCGCCCGATGTTCAGGATGTTGAAGGCAATGATGTGTCCTTTGCCGATTTCACCGAGCAGGTTCTCCGCCGGCACCTGGCAGTCATTGAGGATTAGCGGACACGTCGATGACCCGCGGATGCCCAACTTCTTTTCTTCGGTCCCAACCGAAAATCCAGGAAACGTGCGCTCCACGATGAACGCCGAGAACTTCTCACCACCGACTTTGGCGAAAACCACATAGAGGTCGGCGAACTTAGCATTTGTGATCCACATCTTCTCGCCGTTAAGCACATAGTGCTTGCCGTCGGACGAGAGATCGGCACGAGAACGGCAGTTGAGCGCATCCGATCCCGAAGAAGACTCTGAGAGCGCATAGGCACCGACCCATTCTCCTGAAGCGAGCTTCGGCAAATATTTCTGCTTCTGCTCCGGCGTGCCGAAATACACAATCGGCAGCGTGCCAATGCCGACGTGCGCGCCCCACGTAACGCTGAAACTTCCCGATTTGGCAATGTAGTCGGCAATGATGGCGGAGCTAACTTTATCCATAGCCATCCCACCGTACTCCTCGGGAATATCGACGGAAGTTAGGCCAAGCTCGCTGGCTTTCTTGATCAAATCGCGGCTTACGGAGTAGTCCTTGTGCTCGATCTTCTCGATGTTCGGGACAATCTCTTTCAGCGCAAATTCTTCCGTAGTCTGCGCGATCTGGCGATGCTCGTCGGTAAAGTCTTCGGGGGTGAAGACCTCGTCAGGACGACGATCCTCAATAAGAAAACTGCCACCAGCGATTTTCGTTTTAGGAATTGCTGCCGTTGCCATAAGCCTCCTTATTCACCACAGAGGACACAGAGGTCACAGAGGAACTGATTTCCAATCTTGTCCTACAACAAACCTACGAATTCCATCCCTCAGATGACGTACGTGGAAGTTGATTAGTAAACTTACGCTCTTCCCACTGAGTTTTAGATAGGAAAGCAACTGCGCTTCGTGAACTCCGATGAGGCGCTCGACGCACTTCAACTCGACGATCAGAAGATCGTTGACGATCAAGTCAATCTGATAGCCAGCATCGATCTTTATGCCGTCGTAAACAATGGGAAGTGCTAGTTGTCGTTGAACTGAAAATCCAGCCTTGACCAATTCATGACAAACGCAAACCTCATAGGCGCTCTCGAGCAATCCTGGACCAAACGCGCTGTGCACTCTCATCGCAGCCCCGATTACGGCTTCGGTAAGAGAATTGACCTCCAAATCCTCTGTGCGACTCTGTGCCCTCTGTGGTTGAGTGCTCATTGAATATTCTCGAAAATCCCCGCCGCACCCATGCCGCCACCCACGCACATCGTCACTAGTCCATAGCGCTCGTTTTTGCGCTTCAGTTCGCGGATGATGCTCGCCGTCAGCTTCGCGCCGGTACAGCCTAGCGGGTGGCCGAGCGCGATGGCTCCGCCGTTTGGGTTCACCTTGGTCGGATCCAGCTCTCCTGCTTTGATGACGGAAAGCGATTGCGCGGCGAAGGCTTCATTCAGCTCAATCACGTCGATCTCATCGAGTTTGAGCCCGGCGATCTTTAGAGCTTTGGGAATTGCGTAAACGGGGCCGATACCCATTTCTTCCGGCTTATAACCAGCCGTTGCAAATGCCACATAGCGCGCCAGTGGTTTAATGCCGAGCGCCTTCGCCCGATCGGCAGACATGACTACCGCTGCGGCGGCACCATCTGACATCTGCGAAGAATTGCCTGCGGTCACGGTTCCCTTGGCATGAAATGCCGGCTTCAAACCTGCAAGAGCTTCCATCGAGGTATCCCCGCGCGGACCATCGTCGATCTTGAATTCGATGTCGATGCGCTTTGGCTTGCTTCCGTTCGGAGTCGTGAAGCTGACCGGAACGGAAACGAGTTCGTCATTGAACTTCCCGGCTGCGATCGCAGACAGAGCTTTCTCATGGCTCTGCAGAGAAAAGGCGTCGGCCTGCTCGCGTGTAATCCCAAAGCGCTGCGCCAAACGTTCGGCCGTGAGCCCCATTGAGAGATAGGCGTCAGGATAGTTCTCGATGAGCCAGGGATTGGCACTGACTTTGTTGCCGCCCATAGGGATCATGGTCATCGACTCGACACCACCGGCAAGAACAACATCTACGCTGCCCGATCCAATTCGCTCTGCGGCCATTGCGATCGCTTGCAGACCAGAGGCGCAGAAGCGGTTGATGGTCATCGCCGAGCACTCGACCGGGAGGCCGGCTCGCAAGGAGGCAATGCGAGCTACATTCATTCCCTGCTCCGCTTCAGGCATCGCGCAGCCAAGGATGACATCTTCGATTTCTTTGGCGTCCAACTGCGGTACGCGCGCAAGCGCGCCTTTGATGGCGACAGCGGCCAGATCGTCTGGACGGGTGTTACGCAAACCGCCTTTGTAGGCGCGGCCCACGGGAGTGCGTACCGAACTCGCGATGACTACTTCTCTCATAAAAACCTCTCAACCACAGAGGACACAGAGGCTCATTGAGGATTCGAAATGCTTTCGTGCATATAGCGAGCCTTTCAGTTGGATTTCGATTCCTCGAAACAACCTTTTCAGTGGTTCTCCTCTGTGATCTCTGTGTCTTCTGTGGTTATCTTCGACTCAATTCCGTAACGTCTTCCCTGTCTTCAGCGTGTACTGAATCCGCTCCTGCGTCTTCTTCTCGCCACAGAGCGACTTGAACGCCTCGCGCTCAAGATCCAGCAGATATTGCTCACTCACGGGCGTACCCGGCGTGACGTTTCCTGCGCAGAGCACCTCGGCGACTTTGTTGCCAATCTTTACCTCGTGATCGCTGATGTACTCGCCCTGCCGCATGAGATGAACGCCAAGCTTCAAGGTTGCGAGAATGCTCTCGCCCGGCGCAGGAATATCGGTTCGCATCACCGGCGCGCTGTAGCCTTCTTCGACGAGTTCCAGCGCGCGGCGCTTGGCATCGGTGAGCAGGCGGTCGCGGTTCATCGTGATCACATCTGCTTCCGACAGAAATCCCAGATTTCGAGCTTCGGGTGCCGACGTCGAAACCTTCGCCATGGCGATCGTCTCGAAGTTCTTCTTCATCGCCTCCATTAACTCGACCGACTCGCCGCGTCCTGCGGGACGAATGCTCGAAGCAGCATCGACGGCCCGCAGCAGCATCTCTTTGCAGCCGCCTCCACCGGGAAGAAGTCCGACACCGACTTCAACTAGTCCCATGTAAAGCTCAGCATGAGGCTGGCGAGCCGCTGCATGCAGGCTCACCTCAGTTCCGCCTCCAAGACACATTCCAAACGGCGCCGCTACCACCGGCTTCGGACAGAACTTAATTGCCTGCGTCATGCCCTGGAAACCGCGAATGGCGAGATCGACCTCGTCCCAGTCGCCTTCCTGTATCGCCATCAGCAGTAGCATGATGTTTGCGCCGACCGAGAAATGCTGCGCGTCGTTGGTGATGACGAAGGCATCGAACTGTTCCAAAGCGGGACTGCCCGCCTTCAGCGTCTGCGTAACGAACTGAACGATGTCGCCGCCCAGCGAGTTCATCTTGGAATGGAATTCGATGCAGCCCACTCCGTCACCGAGATCGACGAGAGAAGTTGAGGCGTTCTTCTTGACAACGCCGTTCGATTTCTGGGCAGCGCTGACCGACCAGACGCCTTCGGGCACTTCAATCGGTGCATATGCCGAAGTTCGCAGATCGAAGTAGCTGCGGCCCGAAGCGGCGGTTTTAGCATCGGTGTACCAGTTCGTCTTCCCGCTCACGAGGAGCTTCTCGACGTTGGCCGCGACTGGACGCCCTTCTTTCTTCATGCGCTCGACCGTGGCACTTACACCGGCAGCGTCCCACATCTCGAATGGGCCGAGTTCCCAATTGAAACCGGTGCGCATGGCCCGATCGATTTCGACCACTGAATCCGAGATCTCAGGAATGCGATTGGCGGCGTAAGTCCAAAGCTCGGAGAGAGAAGTCCAGTAGAATTGCGCGGCCTTGTCGCGGGGATCGGCCGTGATGAGCATCTTCAGCCGCTCGGCCGGCGCATCGACGTTCTTCGCCATTTCCAGCAACTGAAAGCGGGACTTGCCGCGCGGATGATATTCCAGGGTCTTCCAATCGATCGCGAAGCGCTCTTCGCCTGATTCCGATTTGGTCTTTTTGTAGAAACCCTGTTTGGTCTTATCGCCGAGCCATTTTCGCTCGAGCATCTGATCGTAAAAATCAGGGAGCTTCAGTTCAGAGCGCTCGTCGTGAACACTCTTAGTCATGTTGCCGACGACGTGTGCGAGGATGTCGAGGCCGACGAGGTCAATAGTGCGGAAAGTTGCCGACTTCGGCCATCCCACGGCTGAGCCGGTGAGGGCATCGATATCCTCGATCGAGAATCCCATCTCCTGCATGATGCGCATCACGTTGAGGACAGAGAACGTGCCGATGCGATTGGCGATGAAGTTCGGCGTGTCCTTGGCGCGGACAATGGTCTTGCCCAGGCGCTGATCACAAAAATGCGAGATCGCCTCCATCGCTGCCGCGTCGGATTCCGGAGTGGGAATGATCTCCAGCAGCCGCATGTAACGCGGAGGATTGAAGAAGTGCGTCCCAAACCAGTTGCGGCGAAATGCCTCGCTGAATCCCTCGGCGATATTGCCGACGGGAAGCCCGCTCGTGTTGGTGGTCACGATCGCGGTCGGCTTGCGAACGGCTTCTACTTTCGTGAGCAGGGCACGCTTGATCTCGAGGTTCTCCGCAACGGCTTCGATGATCCAATCGGCGTCGGCGAGCAGCTTGAGGTCGTCCTCGAAGTTGCCGGTCTTTACGAGACGGGCGAGGGACGGGTCGAAAAAGGCGGCGGGCTTAGATTTCTTCGCGCCTTCGAGACCAGCAAGGACTATCTTGTCCCGCTCGGCACCACGTTCACCCGGCTTTGCCGCCGGCGCTCCCGGCGGAACGATGTCGAGTAAGTAGCTGGGAATTCCAGCATTTGCGAGGTGTGCCGCGATGCGGGAGCCCATGGTTCCCGCGCCTAGAACCGCAACTTTGTTGATCTGAAATGCCATGCCTCGGCTTTCGCTCCCGACGGGAGAGGTTCCCATCTTATCGGAGGTTAATGTCGGCGTGGCTATACCGGAAAGGTTCGTCTCGAGGGTAGTCGGCATGGGTTAGCTGCGCTCAGATAGTACTGAATGAACATTCATTCAGTCAATTCGATGCACGCTGCAGTGAACACGAAGGTCACACTAGCGTGAGTACCGGCGCCTTCAGCGGCCCGGTGTGTTGTCGCTTCGAGAACCATGACCAAGGAGAGAAGATAAGAGTTGGTACTCACGCATTCGCACCGCGAACGGTACTAACGGTGCGTGTCGCTACAGCGTGCACCCACATGGTGGCGCCGGAACATATTTCTTCAGGAAGTCGGCAACTCGTGTGTAGGCGTCGATTTGATTCTCGACTCGCGCGAAGCCATGACCTTCGTTCTCGTAAATCTTCAACTCAACAGTTCCCCCTCGCTTTTTGATCGCATCCGCCACCTGCTGTGCCTCTGACTTCGGACAGCGTGGATCATTCCCTCCAGCGAGCAAAAGCACCGGAGCTTTGATGCGATCGACAAAATTGATCGGGCTACGGTCCCCCCACAGCCCTTTGTTCTTCACCGGATCGCCCATGGTCGCGAGGTCGTATTCATGAAGGAGAGGGTCCTCGTTTTGCACCTCTGTGAACCAGTTCACAAAAGGAACGATGGGGACGCCTGCGGCCCACACCTCGGGAGCTTTAGTGACAGCCATCATCGTCATGTATCCCCCGTAGCTGCCGCCCATGACCACCAGCTTTTTGGGATCGACGTAGCCCGTCTTCTGAATCCAATCCGCCGCAGCGAGCACGTCCTCGAGATCTCCTCCGCCCATGTCGAAGCGGTTGGCGTCCATGAACTCCTTGCCATAGCCGGTTGATCCGCGATAGTTGGGCGCGATTACCAGATACCCCTGGTTAGCGAGGTACTGAATCACACGATTGAAGCTGTTGACCGTTTGTGACGTTGGACCGCCGTGGATATACACAATCGCGGGGTGAGTATGATCGCGGGGCGCATTGTGTGGCACATAGACGAAGGCTGAAATCTGCCATTTGCCGTCACGGCTGGGATAATGCACGAGAAATGGCTCGACCATGTCGTCGGTGCTCAGGCCGGCTAGCAGCGAATGCGTGAGTTGCTTGGATTGCTTGGTGCCGAAGTCATAGACCCACACGTCATTCGGCGAATTTGGACCATTGTGGTAGTAAAGCAGCCGCTCACCACCTGGGGAAAACGAAGTCACTGATCCTGCCAAGGAGTTCACACCTGCAGGCAGGGGCAGCGTCGTCGTCTGCTTGGAAGCGATTTCATAGACGATAATTTGCGTGTTGCCGTCGACGTTTTCCGTCCAGGTGAGCCGCTTACTGTCAGGAGAGAAAGTCCCTGATCCGATCTCCCATTTGTTATTCGTTAGCCAATCGATCTTCTTGGTAGCAATCTCCAACAAACCGGCGTTGTCGTAGCCCTTGGCGTTGGAGGTGACCAGCAGATATTTGCTGTCGGGTGAAAACGCTGTGGCCCGGTAGTTGCGCTCGTCGGTATGCGGAGTGAGCAACGTGGTTTTACCGCTCGCAACTTCTAGTACAAAGACGTTCGAGTTCTTCCCTGCTGCATCCTGCTGCGTGTACGCGATCGTTTTCCCATCGCCGGACCAGATTGGTCCCGTGTTGCTCAGATTCTTCGGCGTGCCAGTGGTCAGGGCGCGGTAGCGCTTAGTGAGCACATCCATCAAGTCGATCTCAAAATTGGGCGAGCTGCGCGGCTTCCACATGTAGGCGAGATACCGTGAGTCCGGCGACCAGGCCTGCCCTTCTTCGGCGACATCGGGAGTGTTGGTGAGATTCACAACTTCGCCGGTTTGCGCCGAGACTAGCAATAAGTCCCATTGTTCATCGCCGTCATGATCGGAGGCGAAAGAAATCCATTTCCCGTTCGGCGACCACGCGGGATCGGTCTGCCGCTGATCGCTGATCGTGAGCTGCGAAGGCCAGCCCCCGTCCGATGACATCAACCAGATGTTGTTCCGGCCAGAGATGTTTGTTACGAACGCGACTTGCTTTCCATCGGGCGACCAGCTTGTGGCGCCGACCACGCGAGTCATGTACATCTTCTCGATCGAGAATGGCTGCACTTCCCTTTTGAGAACCTTGCTCGTGATCTCTTTTGGGTCGGTGATCGGAGATGTGCCCGACTGCGCAGCAGGTGGAGTTTGGGCGAAAACCGTCGGACAGAGAAAGAGGACTAAAAGGCGTAACAGCTTGGGCATCGCGATGAATTTACCACGATGTCGAATATCACCCCCCTTTTATGAGCGCTTCGATCTGTTCCGTTTTGGCACTCGGAAGGTCGCTCAAAGCGACTCGCACCAGCGCGCGGTACACCTCCAGCAAGTTTGAGTGCTGGCGTAATACCCCGAGGTGCTTCCGAATGGTCTCGAGATCACCACGGCGTACTGGGCCGCTGAACGCCTGTTGTGGTGAGGTGGAAAAGGAATTGTCGATTGTCTGCCGAACGATCGGTTCCATTAAGGCACGGGCCCGGGTGGCGTCGAGGCCTGCGAGCTTACCAATGTCGATCGCAGCCGAGATCAGCGCCACGATCGCGGGTGACGAGAAAAAGCCGAAGGTATGGTAAGCGGGCTTGTCCTCCTTCCCAATTCGAAACGGCTGTGCTCCAAGCTGGCGGACGATTCTAGCGACCAGCGCCAAGGCCTTTGCGGAGCCTTCGATCGCAAATGGCACTGCAGCCATATTGACTTCCGATGACGCCACGAATGTCATCAATGGATGAGCAGACGCGACCTCGGCGCCCTTTCGCTCTACAGCGGCCAGAACATCGGAGCTGAGAGCGCCGCTTGAATGCACTGCGATCTTGCCTTCCCAGTCATCTCTACTTGCAATCTGCTCCGCGACACCTTCGATTGCGTCGTCAGGCACGCAAATCCACACAACCCGTGCCGTCAGCTCCGCTTTTTCGATTGTCGTCGCAGAACTCTGAACTTGCTTCGCCAATGCATTCGCTCGTCGCATTGACTGCGGGTTGCTGCGCGTCGCGATCTCCCGGATTGCGTACCGTCTCGAGTGAAGTGCGCGAGCCAGAGCGGTAGCCAGTGTTCCGGCCCCGATTAGCGCGATATCCTGTTTTTGGCGCTTTGATGCGCGCGGCATGAGTTCCCGGTCCCGATATGAACGCGAGGGAATGTTAACCTATGGCTTCATGCCCGCCTCCCGCTCGCGTCATAGCCGCAACAAAAGCCTTGACCTTCCTAAACCCAAGCATGCCAGAGTTCTCTCGCGCAAAATTGGCTATCGCGGAAAGGTGTACACGATCGTGGCAGACAAAGTTCGCGAGCCGAAAGGCGTCGTCGCGCTGCGCGAGATCATTCGGCATCATGGATCGGTAGTCGTTCTGGCAGTTGATGACTCTGTTTCTCCGCCGCGAGTCCTGCTCGAACGGCAGTATCGCTACGCTGCCGATGACTATCTTTGGGAGTTGCCGGCAGGACACATCGATCCGGGTGAAGCGCCGGCCGTAGCCGCCAAACGCGAACTGCTGGAGGAGACCGGGCTCACGGCAAAGCACTGGAAGCGCGCTCTCCATTTTTTTGTTAGCCCCGGCATTCTCGATGAAACGATGGACGTCTATCTCGCGACCGGTCTGACCCGCGGGAAGGCCCAACCTGAGGACGACGAACGCATCCAAACCCGCTTCTTTACACTTCCCGCCGCCCTCAAGATGGCTCACAGCGGCAGAATCCGCGATGCCAAAACTCTTGCCTCTCTATTTTGGCTAGATTCAGCAGTTTAGAGCACTAGTGTCAAAGCTCCGCTTCGAGGTTATTGTCGAATGTGTACTACTTTGACAATATGTAAAAAGTAAACGATAATTTTAATCAACCAGTAACCTCACTAGGACCCCAAGAATTACCCGGCGTGCCGGTTCCCCTTTCTCCTTTTGTGGCACGTCAGTAACTCTCCTTGTGCAGTCCCCAAGGGATGTTCTGGATAGATAGGGTCCATTCGGCCCCAAAAAAGGAATAAACGGAAGGTATGCAAGTGACGCGCATTAAAGGCACAGTCAAATGGTTCAACAACGCCAAAGGGTTTGGATTCATCGGCCAAGATAGTGGGCCGGATGTCTTCGTTCACTACAGCGCAATCAAATCTGAAGGTTATAAGAGCCTTCAGGAAGGCGATCAGGTCGAGTTCGAGATCGTGCAGGGCCAGAAAGGGCCGCAAGCCGACAGCGTAACCAAAGTATCGTAAGTCTCCTAGTGAGAAGTTAAGAGTTCTGAGGAAACCCAGCCGATGTGGCTGGGTTTTTTGTTGTGACGCAAGCTCCGAAGCCACGGAGCTTTGAAGCCTCGATTCTGAAAGTGTTTAGAATCGTTTCAGCCTAAGACATGGAAAATCGCAACATAGCCGCAATCTTCTACGAGACCGCCGATCTGATGGAGATTCGCGGAGACGATCCTTTCCGGATCCGCTCATACCGCCGCGCTGCCGAAGCCGTGGAAGGGCTGCCATATCGGCTCGCTGACATCGCTTCCGATACGAAGAAGCTGCTTGAAGTCCCTGGAATCGGCAAGAGCATGGCTGCCAATGTTCAGCAGCTTTTGAAAGAAGGAAACTTCAGCCTTCATGCGGACCTGCTGCAAAAGTACCGTCCGTCAATGCTGGATCTGCTGAAAATTCAGGGACTGGGTCCCAAGACGATTGCGCTCATCTGGGACGCATTCCAGATCTGCGATGTTGATGGAGTTGAGAAGCTCGCGCGCGAAGGAAAGATTCGCGAACTCCCGCGAATGGGAGAGAAGCACGAGCAGAAGATTCTTAAAGGCATTGAAGAGTACCGGCGAATTTCCGGACGCTTTCTGCTCGATGCAGCCGAACAGACGGCGGAAAAAATCAAAGAGTTTCTGGCTGAGATGCCGGGGATTGAGAAGATAACTGCAGCAGGTTCGTTGCGCCGGGGAAGGGACACCGTCGGCGATCTCGATATCCTGATTACCGGCCCATGCTGTGCCGATGAGCGCCTCGATCCACTGCTCGACCGGATTGTCACTTTCCCGGGAATCTCCGAAGTACTAGCGAAAGGTGGTAACAAGGTCAGCTTCAAACTGCGGAGCGGGATGCAGGTTGACGTGCGAACGCTGAAACCAGAATCCTTCGGCGCCGCATTGCAGTACTTCACCGGATCGAAGACGCACAACGTCTCCATTCGCCAGCGTGCGCTGAAAATGGGATACACGCTCAGTGAGTATGCCCTCACTCGCGTTTCTGATGGCAAGCACATCGCCAGCGCCACAGAAGAAGAAGTGTATGCCGCCCTCAAGCTCGACTACATTCCTCCCGAACTTCGCGAAAACCAGGGCGAAATCGAAGCTGCAGCACAGCAGGCACTGCCGACGCTGATCGAGTTGAACGACATCCGGGGTGACGTGCACATGCACACCGTAGAAACCGACGGACGCTGCACGATTGAAGAGATGATCGGCTCCGCGCGCGAGCGCGGCTACGAGTACATGGCGATCACCGATCACTCGAAGAATCTGGCATTCGCCAACGGCCTCGACGACAAGCGCGCGGCCGAGCACATCATGAAGATTCGCGCAGTTGGAAAGCAGACCCAAGGGATCAAGGTGCTGGCCGGGATTGAAGTGGACATCCTGGCCGACGGCGAGCTCGATCTCTCGGCCTCAGTGCTCGACGAAATGGATCTGGTAATTGCGAGCGTGCATTCGCACTTTCAACAGGAGTCGAAGCAGATGACCGACCGCCTCCTGCAAGCCATCACCGGTGGTCACATTTCCATTCTGGGACACCCGACCGGGCGTATCCTATTGCGGCGCGAAGGTTATGACTTCGATCTCGATGCCGTGATGCGCGCCGCCGCCGATTATGGCGTTGCCATGGAGTTGAACGCATATCCCGATCGCCTGGATCTCTGCGATCGTCAGTTGAAGATGGCTAGGGAACGAGGAGTAAAAATCGTCATCAATACCGATTCCCATCACACCTCGCATCTCGAAAAGATGCGTTTCGGCATCGTCCAGGCGCGTCGCGCCTGGTTGACACGCGATGACGTGTTGAACACACTGCCTGCTGATCGCTTCATGCAAGCGATGCGCCGGCATGTCCATCAACCAGTGACGCAGAAGCAACATTCAGCATCTTAGGTGCAGAGAACCAGGTCAGAGGATCTCAAGGAGGCGCAATGTCGAGCCCGTCCAATCCCGTAGTAAAGAAGCCGGAAGAAACACGTCCCGATGCGGGACACGTGCCGATGACCGAGGAACTCGACAGTGCGCGGTGGAGTCTCCCTCCAGTCGTGCCGGTGGTGGTTGCGGCCGCCGTGCTCGCGATTGCGCTCGGTATATATCTAGCATCCTCCCGGAAGCCACCGACGTCGACTGGCAGCGCCGTCCGCGTAGTTGCCCTCCCGATGCACATCGAGTCCAAAGGCTCGATTGCTCCGGGCCAAGAAGGAACCATCGATCAAAATGTCGAGAAGAGCGATTCCGTGTTGGTCAACATCGCGCTCAGCGTGAAGAATGCAATAGGCAAGCCGATGTACATCAAAGGACTCCAGGCCAAGCTCGTCACTGATAAAGGGGAGTTCAGCGACGATGCCGCTCCGGCCTCAGATTATGAGCGCATTGTGCAGGCATACTCGCAGCTAGCCATTCCTGACATCAAACCCTTCCAGTCGGAGTCGAGCATTCCAGCCAATGTTGATCAGAAGGGCCTGGCAATTTTCAGTTTCCCTGTCTCGCGTGATGATTGGGATAAACGCAAATCCCTCCAGGCGATCGTCAATTTCTACGATCACTCACCATTGATTATCGATGCCACAACCGCAGCGGCAGCTCACGACGCGACTCTTCCAACCAAAGTGGTCAAGTAACTCACATTAGGACTGCAGGGACGACATCTTCCGTCGCGTGTGGTCCGTATCACACATTGGCTGTCCTTCGGTTGGGCCACGTCGAAGCCCAATACCGGGAAATCTATTCGCTTTCACCTGCATGGAAAAAATTTTCATCCTTCTACTCTGGGCAGGAGCTTAGGCTACGGAATTGCATAGCATACTGGCAGGTGCTGGCGTGAGAACCAGCTCAGTACCAGCGGCATTAATAGAAGTAAATATCTGATTTTGCTGCTCTTGTCCGGCTCAGGTCAGCGATTCCGGATGTATCCACCTGGTGGAAGTCTGAGGGATACAGGTGGTATTTACGTTCTCATAAACAGTAACTACGTAATAACGTAAGAAGCGCCATGAAAAACTTTCGTATCGCCGTCCTCATATTGCTGATTGCGATCGCGACCCCGTTTGCCCTGCATCGTCGTGCATGGGCACTGCACCACTCTACAGGCAGTGAGACACCGCCCGCTGCTACCGCTCCAGTGCACATCATTTCGCCGAAGACAGGCGAGGAACTGGGCAAAGCGTACGCCGCTGTGCAGTACCAGAACGTCTCTTCGAGTGCCTCGAGCCGTCCTACTTATGAACTGCGGATCGATGAATGCGATCCTGTTCAGACCACCGACACGAATTACACCTTCAACGGACTGCGGCCAGGTGATCACAAGCTTGTGGTTCAGGTTGTAGATGCAAAAGGCGCTCCCATTCCGGGAACGCGCTCTGAAGTGGACTTTACGGTGGCCGAGACCGCTGTTACGGCCAATGGTGCTGGTCCACAAACCTCGAATTTTCCGCCGTTGCCGCGACCGCCCGCGAACGACTTGCCGAACGGTAACAGCTCGCTGCCGCTGCTCTCAATTATCGGATTCGGCATTCTTGTGGGCGGAGTCATCTCAGCCCTGCGCACCCGCCCAGCTCACAAGTAATCGCGCTGCTCTGGATTTCTGCATCCAACCCTCTGCACCGCGTTTGTGTCTCCATGCAGAGATTCGATCCAGCAAAGATGAGCAACTTAGCGAAGTCAGTGTGGGGTCGTCGCAGCGAATTGACGCGCCGCCCGGAATGGCAGAAGCTCCGTTCGCTGGTTCTCCGCCAACGGTTATCGGCAATTCTGATGCTGATAGGTGTTGGGATCCTTGGCTATGTCGGATCAGAATACTGGGCGATGTACCACGAGCAACAGGTGCTCCAGCGCGAGTGGCAAGAACAGCAGAAAAGCGCCTCGGCAACAAAGACGAATGTAAAAGCTATCCAGGACGACGGCCTCACGCGCGTCTCGATTCCAAGGATCAATTTGGACGTGATCGTTGTCGAAGGCACGAATCATCGCGCACTGCGCGTCGGGCCGGGCCATTTGAAGAACACGCCAGCTCCCGGCGATTTTGGAAATTCGGTGATCTCAGCTCACCGCGACACGTTCTTCAGGCATATCTACGAATTAGTCAAAGGTGACGAAATTCAGGTTCGTCGTGGCGGTCGTACCTACACTTTCCAGGTGACCGGAAAGAAAATCGTGGAGCCAGATGATATTTCGGTGTTGAAGAATTCATCGGACGCACGCCTTACTTTGATTACTTGTTATCCGACCTACTACATTGGACCGGCGCCTCAGCGGCTGATCGTCTTTTCCAAGCTGGTAAGCGACTCCCAAACGCGAGCGCAAGAAGCGCAGACCGCATCGGCTGCGGCGGGTCGCCAAGGCTCCTGACATTCCCTTTCTATTTACAATCCTAGAGTGCACACTTCCGATGTAGTTATCGCCGGCGCGGGCATCATCGGTTTGTCGATCGCAATCGAGCTGCAAAAAGCCGGCGCAACTGTCACTGTGCTCGACCGCGGTGAGCCAGGCCGCGAAGCATCGAGCGCTGCGGCCGGAATGCTCGTAACGGGCGATCCCGATTTGGGAACACCAATGCGAGAACTGGCCCAGGCCAGTGCGGCGCTCTACCCATCGTTTGTTGAAGAATTGGAGCTTCGTTCCGGCCTGCGGGCTGATCTCAAAGCGCAGGGCGCTTTGTATATCGCGGCTGAATCCGAGCGCCTCGACTGTCCAGCGCTATGTCTAGCTGAGCTCGCGGAGCAGGAACCTGGCCTCGCGCAACATCCGCGAGTTCACTTTCTTTCGGAACAGAGTATTGATCCAGCGATGCTGACTCGGGCAGCAATCGGCTCTGCCAAGCGGTTAGGAGTAACGGTTCATCACGAAGCCCAGGTCGAGGCCGTGACGCTTACGCGCGAGCATCTGATCGAAGTGCGTACGTCGCGAATTCCCTATCAAACAGCAACCTTTGTGAACTGCGCCGGCGCTTGGGCGAATCAGATTGCGGGCGCGGCGGCCCCGTCCAGTCCTCGAAAAGGCCAGATGCTCAGCGTAGTTCCGCGCGATTGTAAGCTTCGTCACGTGATTCGCTCGCGCGAGGTATATCTCGTTCCGCGAAAAGACGGCCGTGTGATCATCGGAGCCACTGTTGAGGATTGCGGATTTGATAAGACAATTGACTCATCGAAGATTCAGCAACTACATCAGAAGGCGGCGAATCTCGTGCCCTCAGTCGGAGAAGCAAAAATTCTGGACGCATGGGCGGGTTTGCGTCCTGGCTCTCCAGATGATCTGCCGATTATGGGAGCGGGCCGTCTGCCGGGAACGTATGTAGCCACTGGGCACTTTCGCAATGGCATTCTTCTTGCGCCAATCACCGGAGTTCTCATGGCGGAGTTAATCCAAGGCAAGAGGCCGCGCCTGGACTTACGCGCTTTCTCTCCGTCGCGCTTCGCTCCTGCTCAGGCGCTTGCGGGATAGTGGATTCCGGATCGATATAGCTAATGACGATCAAATCCATGCTGTCGTTTAAACATTGATGCTTTGGCGTGGAGGTCACGATGGCAACGCCTATCAAATTTGGAACGTCTGGGTGGCGCGCGATAGTCGCCGACGAGTTCACGATGGACAATGTGCGCCGCGCAGTCACAGGCATCGCACGCTATGTAGCCTCGAAGAACACAAAGGGTGCAAAACTCCTCGTGGGCCGCGATCCCCGCTTTATGGGTGAGGCCTTCGTTGCCGAGGCTGCTGGAGTTCTCTTCCGAAACGGCGTGAAACCGCTCGTAATTCCCGAAGCGGCGCCGACACCAGCCATTGCGTATGCCGTCATCACTCGCAAGACCGACGGCAGCATTAACTTCACTGCCTCACACAATCCGCCGGAATACAACGGAATCAAGTACTCAACTCCAGACGGCGCGCCCGCGTTGCCGGAAGTCACGAAAGCAATTGAACAGGAAATCTCAGCCGTAAACCCTGGCTCAGCCAACGGCAGTGGCGAAAAGAAAATCGCGAGTGAAGAAATCGACGTCCGTCCTGCATATATGAAGCGTCTTGGCGAGTTGGTGGATCTGGCCGCTATCAAGAAATCCGGAATTAAGATCGTCTTCGATCCCTTCTGGGGCGCAGCTCGCGGTTACTCCGACGTTCTGCTGCGGGAACATGGCATCTCTGTCGCGTCCGTGCACGATTATCGAGATGTTCTCTTCGGCGGCCACGCCCCTGAGCCAGAAGGCAAGCTCCTGGACGAGTGCCGTTCCACAATGAAACAGACCGGCGCCGCCATTGGAATCTGCACCGATGGCGATGCGGATCGATTCGGCATCGTGGACCAGGACGGAACTTTCATTCAGCCGAATTACGTTATTGCCCTGCTGTTCGACTATTTGCTGGCGACGCGTGGCTGGAAAACAGGCGTAGGAAAATCCGTCGCTACCACAAACCTTCTAAACGCCATCGCGGATAAAAACAAACTGGAGCTCTACGAGACGCCAGTCGGATTCAAGTACATCGGCGAGCTCATCAAGCAGGACAAGATCACGATTGGCGGCGAAGAGAGCGCCGGGTTGACGATTCGCGGACACGTGCCCGAAAAAGATGGAGTCATCGCTGGGCTGCTCTGCTGCGAAATGGTTGCAACGCGCAAGAAATCGATTCGCGAACTCCTTCTGGAGCTATTTGGCAAAGTTGGTTCCTTTTATCCGATTAGGGAGAACTTTCGCTTGACGCCCGAGGTGAAGGAGAAGTTCACTAAGAAGGTTGCTGCCGATCCTGTTGAATTCTCAGGACGTAAAGTATCTCAGGTCGTGCGCACCGACGGACTCAAATTGATTTTTGGTGACGGCGCCTGGGTGGCTTACCGCATGTCGGGAACCGAGCCAGTAGTTCGCGTCTATACCGAAGCTCGATCGGAAGGTGACTCGACGAAGTTGAGCGAAGCTGCCAAGCAGTGGGTTCTGCACTAGCGAATGGAAAAACTTAAATCGGTTCTCGAAGCAGTGTGGAAAAAGGCGTATGACTGGCGACGCAGAGGCGCAACGCTGGCTCTCTGTCTCGTCGCCGTGTGGGTCGCTTATCATGTGATCTTCGGCGCCAATGGCATGGTGGTCTACTCCCACAAGCGCACGGAATATCGCGCACTGAACAAAGACATACTCGAACTCAAACAAGAGAACCAGCGGCTCACAGAACGAGTCGATGCTCTGAAGAACGATCCCAAGGCAATTGAGAAAGAAGCGCGCGAGCAACTACGTCTCGCAAAGCCAGGCGAAGTGATCTACACGCTACCACAACCTGCACGAAGCCCTTCCACCTTTACCGCGCAGAAACACTGAGCTGCCTGCACCGCGCCAGCCTCTTCGGCGCTGGTGCTGCGCCATCAATAAGACAGATTAGCTCCAACCAGACGTAACGCGCTTTCTGCGAAATCAGGCGAGCTGTTATGTTGAACATACGCGGAAGCGAATGGGATCCGGTGATCCTCCCGGTCTTCAAAACCGGCGCTCGGCACCTTCGCGGTGTCGAGGGTGTGTTCGACTCGCACACGCTTCCGCCAGAGTCTCGTTCTTTATACTCGTTTATATGATGAAGCAGACTGCTCAGTCGGCGATCGACACAGCCACCAAACGCGGGGCTACATACTGCGACGCACGCATCGTCAACGATCGCCAACGGGGGCTCGCGACCAAAAATGGCAAGATTGGGCATGCCGCCGATTCCGAATCGCTGGGCATTGGCATTCGTGTGATCGTAAACAATGCCTGGGGATTCGCCTCGACCGATGATCTCTCCCACGAATCGGTGGAGCGAACGGCTGCGCGTGCGGTTGAGATTGCGCGGGCATCCTCTCGTGTGCAGCAACATCCGATTCGCCTCGCGTCGGAGAAGCCCGTCACTGCCGATTGGGCAAGCCCGTTTACGATTGATCCCTTCAGTACCTCTATCGAGCAGAACCTCGCACTGCTGATGGCCTGCGACAAAGAGCTGCGTTCCGTTTCGGGAGTCACTCTTGCCGAAGCACAGATGACTTTGCGGCGTTACGAGCAATGGTTCTATTCCAGCGAAGGCTCGGACATTCATCAGACTCGGTTCGTCACAGGAGCCGGATATGCTGCCTATGCATTCGCGGGTACTGAGATTCAAAAGCGCTCGTATCCGAACTCCTTCGGCGGCCAGTATCAGAACAAAGGTTACGAGCTGATTGACGAGCTTCGCCTGGTCGAGAATGCGCGCCGCATCGGAGAAGAGGCTGTTGCGCTACACAAGGCCGATCAGTGTCCTGAAGGTAAGTTCACGATCATCCTGGGTTCTTCCCAACTCGGGCTTCAGATTCACGAGTCTGTCGGACATCCCATCGAGCTGGATCGGGTTCTCGGCATGGAAGCGAACTTCGCCGGGACTTCATTCTTGACCATCGACAAGCTGCGCAACCTTCGCTACGGTAGCGACCTCGTCAACGTAGTGGCCGATGCTACTGAGACTCATGGTCCCGGATTGGGAACATTCGCCTACGACGATGAAGGCGTGCCAGCGCAATGCACGCCGATCATCACCAACGGGCAGTTCACTGGATACCTTTCTTCGCGTGAGACCGCGCATACCATAGGCGAGCAGCGCTCGAACGCAACCATGCGCGCCGAAGGCTGGAATCGCATTCCGCTGATTCGTATGACCAACGTGAGCATCTTGCCGGGCGAGAAGCCGCTTACGCTCGATCAACTCATCTCCGACACCGATCGCGGTATCTACATGGAGACGAATCGCTCCTGGTCGATTGACGACAAACGCTATAACTTCCAGTTCGGCTGCGAAATCGGCTGGGAGATTCAAAACGGGAAATTGGGACGGATGCTGAAGAATCCATCCTACTCCGGCATCACCACAGAATTTTGGAATTCGATGGACGCCATCTGCTCACGCGACCAGTGGCAACTCTGGGGCACACCCAACTGCGGCAAAGGACAACCGATGCAAACGATGGGCACCGGCCATGGCGCCTCCCCTGCACGCTTTCGCAACGTCGCTGTTGGTAGCGCATACAAAGGGACTTAGGAGTTCGAGGTGCATCTGTACTGCGATGGGAACCACGTTTGCAGGCAGTCCTGTCCCGTAAACTCGCCCGAAACACTGCATTTCCCGAAATGGGAATTCGGTGGATTACCGCACGGAAGAGAATGACTAGTCGCTGACTGCAGCGCCGCTAGCGACGGCAACCGCGGCCTCGTCGGGAATCTGTCCTTTGCCCGAGCCCTGTAGCAGCCGATGGTGGATGCAATACAGCGCGAGTTCAAGCCGATCGGAGACCCCGAGCTTGTCGTAGACCTTGCGCAGATAGTTCTTCACCACCTGCTCGGTCGTGCCGATTTCGTTCGCGATCTCTTTGTTGCGCATTCCCTGAGTCACACAGGAGATGATGAGTAGTTCTTTATCCGAGAGTTTCGTTTTGGGACGCGGGGATGTGAGTTGCGCGGCTTGTGCGCGATAGGCCTCGATTACCCAGTTGACGCTCTGGTTGTCGATCCAGGTCTCGCCGGCAAAAACTTTGCGAACGCATTTCACCAGCATCTCCGGCGCGATACTCCGTGGCAAGAGCCCGCGCACGCCACGGCGGAAGTATTCGACCGTCGTGTCTTCATCGTTCTCCGGCGAGAGCACAATGACTTTTAAATGCGGCGAACGCTTCAAGACTTCCCCAATGGCTTCTGGAGAATTGGGAGAAATGGAGGCTTCAAACAGAAGAACGTCTGCGGGAAATTTGGCAACAGCGGCCAAAACCTGACCGAGGTTCTCGGCCTGAGAAACGACGCGAATGTCGTCTTCCAGGGCGAAGATTTTCTTGGTGCCGACGCGATAAATTGCCTGCGTATCTGCCAGGATAACGCGAATCGTCGGCAGACCAGCCGAGCTTACATCAGAGCCATTGTTGGCGACGGATTCTTCTTCACCCTGCGGTGACGGACTGCCTGGCGATTTGAAACCGCCGCTGCTACTCATGATCTCGATCTACTGTGAACGATCAAAATGGTATTCGTCAATCACTGCTGCCACTGCCGTTCGATCGCCGTGTTTCGAGCAGCGTACCACACGTCCAGTACATTTCACTATCACGTCGGTTGCCGTACCCAGAACGTTCGAAGGCATAGAAATACTGAAGTCGATGATGGAGCCGATCTCGAGCGCCGCATCCATGTAGAACAGCACGCCGCCCGCCGAAATGTCCTCGGTCTGGCCGGGCACGTCGCCGGGTTCAGCACGAACTTCAACCGGAAGCTTCAGAGGAAACCGAACTGAACTTCTTAATTCGTCCACGGGTCAATCCTTGGGGGATGGAGTTGACTGACGTTATATCCGCTGTCATCGGCTGACTAAAGTTACTAAAGTACATCCCGCCTGTGCGAAAGGACACACCGGACATGTACTTCCGAGTGTTACCTCCCTCGAACTTCCTTCCCCTCAGAATTTCGTTATCTCGGTGAAATTGAAGTTGTTGACCTTCATCGGAGGCACGACCATATCGAACGACTCCTCGCCGCTCGCCCGCACCGACGTCCCCAAAGCTGCAACATTTTGCAACATGTCCACGAGGCTTTGGTTGAAGCGGAAATTCCGGACCCCGCTCACCAGCTTCCCGTTCTCGATCAGAAAGGTGCCATCGCGAGTCATGCCCGTAAGAATCTTCTCGTATGGATCAACCTCGCGGATATACCACAGACGTGTGACGAGGATGCCGCGCTCGGTAGACGCCACCATCTGATCGACAGTTTTCGCGTCCTGGTTGCCGCCTTCAACGACAATGTTCATCGGCGCATCGCCGATCTCGTTCGGCAGAGGAAAGCCGTGACCGGTCGCGCCGATCTTCCCAGCCTGGGACGCCAGATCCGATTTCTGCATCTTCTTCGCAGTCGCCCTGGAGTAAACCAGATTCTTGACTACTCCCTTTTCAACGAGTGTGACCTGCTGACGCGGAACTCCTTCGCCGTCGAACGCAGCACCAGACTGTAGCGGATGATACACGTCATCGCGAATGGTGACGTTGTCCCCGAACAACTTCGTTCCAATTCGATTATTGAGAAATGATCTCTGTTCCAGCAATGCCGCCCCACCGAAATCAAAGAACATGAATCCGAGCAGATCGAGTACCGCCGCCGGCTCGAGTACGACCGTGTATTTCCCCGGCTGCACCTCTCGTGGACGTGCAGAGCGCGACGCCTTCTCCGCCGCAATATCCGCCAATCTTCTTGGATTGAGATTGGCAACATTGGGCGAGTTTGCCTTCTGCCAGCCTGATGAATCCGCAGCCAGCATCGTGATGGAAATTTCTGAACTCGTCTGCCGGTGCACGTGCATCACACCGCGCGAGTTCACCAGCGCTTCCACGTGATCGGAGGTTGA
>CAYZHX010000019.1:0-5687 GCA_964476905.1 uncultured Terriglobales bacterium | reverse complement strand
ATCGAAACGACATACCCCTCTTCCGCCACATTTTGGTGAATCGTGTTGTTGGCGAACCGAGTCAGCGCGCTGCTGCCTCCGCCGATGATGGCTTCCACCCCGTCGGCCGAGGAGAATTTCTTAATGAGCGAGAAGATGTCCTGAATGCGTTCTTCGGAGAGCATGACCTTCTATGGTAATTCGAACTGCCTCAGATCCCTCGCAACCTGGTACTACTGACTGCATACATGTAAATTTCACCAACGTTGGTTCTCGACTCGGCAATATGTTCGACGAAGGTGAAATCATCTTGCTGAGGATCAACGATTTCCGAGAGACGGGAATGATGCTCTGTTCGCCTTCCGCCAGGCCAACGCCAAGTTTTCCACGGCGTTACCCCAACTTTTCCACGGGGTTACCCCGAGATTTCCACGGCGTTACGCCGAAATTTCCACGGCGTCACCCCAGCATGCATCGGGGGCACCCACCGAATCCATGAACGTTGGGCATCCTGAGTCCCGTGAAGGGGGAACGAAGCGTCTCCCACTGACACGCCAGAGTTGAAAGTAGTTTCCTGAGGAACCTAGGGCAACAAAATGACTGTGGTGGAACTGCTCCTGGTCGAACTGCAGCACGGAACGCATCAACATTTTCTCCAATCTCCCGATGCAAAACTCCTGAGTGCTTTTCTGCGCGATCTGCTTTGAATCCAAGCGCATGGCGAAAACGCGAGTAACATCAGTCTGCAGTTCTCCACCCTGAATTTCTTCAGGGTTACCCTGACATTTCCTCAGGGTTACCCTCACATTTCCTCAGGATTACCCAGTCGTCGAATGGGTTGAAATGAGTACTGTCCAGCGCAAAAAATGAGTATGGTTCTCGCCGATCCAGATGGCTGGCCAATTTGTAATCGAGAAACAGTATTTGGCATAAACTCCGCCAGCACTTGCGTGGTGGTTATCAGCGAACTCGCTCGCCCCCCTGCGACCTCAACTTCTGGAACGCATAGCCGAATCGAAACCTCTACAGCTGAAGTGCACGTTTGTTTACGGCCACTAATATCTGTGCTATCCCGAAACTGGGCGAAAGTCAAGCGAAAATAATCGACATGCTCAGAGCCTACATTGCCCCCGGCTCACCCTGTCCGTATGATCCCGGGCGTCCGTGTGGTTCCGTGTTTGGTTTTGGCTCTACAAAGGAGGGAGCAAGCTAAGGATTCCCATTCTTGGCATTCCTATCGGACGAAACGGCCATCGATCTTGACCGTCCAGGTCTTGCCGCCGTCGGCTGACTCGGAATAGATGTGTCGAATCACGCCCGGGGAGACGTTGTGAAGAACATGCGACGCCAGAAGTTCGCCCGCATCTATGGATGGGTCGCATTGATGCGAAAGGTGTTGTGGTATTGACCGATGTAAACCCAAGGCTGTGCTCTGGTTCCCGTGTAAGAGAAAAGGCTGGCTACGGTTGCGTACGGTGCTGTCAGATTCGGTGTGATTGTCCAGTTGACGCATTGGTTACTGCTGACTTCGTCGCAGGTCACAGTCGCGACTCCAGTCGGAGGGCATCCGGTTGAAGGGCACGAACTCCCTGAGTCGGCCGGGACTCCAGACGGACTCATGAAAAGTTTGTATTCAATTCCGCCGGTGATGAAATCCACACCTAGCGAGCAGGTGTTGCTTCCATTCACCAGATTCTCAAAGGGCACAATATTCCCGGTTTGGTCTCTGCAAACGCTGACTACCTCAATGCCTTGGGTGTAATAGCCAGCGGGAGGGCTCGCCGGCTGGGAGTTGTCAACGGGATCGTTAGGAGTGATCCATAGCGCACGTGTAGACATCGAGCCCCATTGGAGTCTCCATTCCCCGTTCGCCTCGATTGCGCTGGTTAGAGTACGGCTGTTGCTATAGGTCGCCTCTCCGGTTCCGTTGGAGGCGTCACTCCTAAGAAAAAGCTGCCCACCTGCAGAGTCGTTGTCGAAAACCATGGTGGTTACGGGCTCTGCGTAGCTTACGGTTTTAGCAATTAGCGAACCGACTAGTGCGACAACCAGCAATCCACCTTCAAGAATCCGGACTTGTTTTTTCATCGAGTCCTCCTTGGCTCTCATAGGAACTTCACTGACCTGCGTGCCAGAAATAAGGATCACAGCCAAAAGTTAAGGCAGCTTCGATGCCCGAATATGTGGGAAATCTGCTTTGCTTGCTTTTAATTCCGCTCCAGAGGTTGTAGCACTCAGTTTTCGCAGTACTCGAACTATGCTCTCTTTTTCCGTAGCTGGATCAATACCGAGTTGCAGGGAAAGAATATTGACCATACCGTGGGACAGCCACAGCTCTGGGTTTTTCCCGATAATCCATAGAAAATAGACTGGCTCGCCGGAAACATCGTCTCGCAGTATTGCCGCCACGCCTTCCGAGGGAATTGGCTTCGGCAGCGTTGGCAGCTTGGCCACCATTGCGGATTCGGGAGTGCAGAGGACAACGATGATCCGCGGAATCTCCTGCGTCGAAACTCGCAGTTCGTTGGCGACATACCAAAGCGTCAGGATCGCGCGTTGGGACGATAATGATCCTACGGCGTTTTCCGAGCGCAGTATCGCAAGCCGCGGCTGAAAATCCGAGGGAGCTTGGGCCAACGCGGTGCCCTCCACAATGAGGGCGCACATGAACAAGCCAAGGGTCGCGTCGCACATGAGCTTGCCGATTCGACCCAAGTCAGAGAGAAACTCTCGTCCCACTTTGCTACTCCGCGCAAATAACCAGTTGCGACATTGGAGTGGCCATTTGTAAGACATCGCCCAAACAGATCAAGCCTCCTTGAGTTAATTCTCAGGTTGCCTTTGGTTACGGGCGAAGCTCTTGAATCGTCAGGAGATTCTGGGCGTCAATGCGGCGGGATGGCGATGACAAAAACAAGTATTCGGTGTATTGTCTAGCCTCTCTCGGAGTCAGCAATGCCGGTTGATACGGACATTCGGGTCCGCTTCGGCCCCTTTATCTTCGATCGTCATAGCGGCCGGCTGGAGAAGCAGGGCTGCAGGATCAAGCTTCAGCCGAAATCCGCAACCGTCCTCGCTTGCTTGATTGAAAACTCAACGGCGATCGTCACCCGCCAACACCTTCAGTCCAGGCTGTGGTCAGAAGGCACATACGTCGATTTCGACTTGGGCATTAAGGTCGCGGTGCGCCGACTACGCGACGCTCTCGGCGACTCGGCTGAAGAGCCGATCTACATTCAGACGATCCGCTCCGAGGGATACCGCTTCATAGGCCAGATCGAGCCTGCAGTAGTTTCAGCAGAGCCAAGTCTTGCGGCTCGCGAACCTGAGAAAGCTGCACGAAGCGATGCCGAGATAGCTGCCGCTCGAAGTACTGCCAAGCTCTGGGTTCGGATTGCCACTGCCGCCGTGTTGCTGATCGCCGCCGCAGCTACCATTCTCTGGCCGCATCATCCGGCTGTAGCCTTCCGGAATGGCGATTGGCTGTTGGTCGGCGCCTTCGAAAACAAGACTGGCGATAAATTGTTCGACGGGAGTATTGAATATGGTTTCGAACGCGAGATCGGCGAGTCGCGATACGTCAATGTCGTCTCCCGCACCCGAATGGACGACACTCTCCTTCTCATGCGAGAGAAGAAAGGGACGCAGCTCGATGAGAACCTCGCGCGCCAGGTTGCGTTGCGCGATACCGGCATTCGCGCCGTGCTCTCGGGTCGAATTGAGCGCTTCGATGCCAGTTACGTGTTGACCGCCCGTCTGATCGAGCCCGCATCTGGAAAAGTAGTCGCGGTCTTTGAACAGAGTGGTAAGAAGAATGATATTCCACAGGCAATCCGTCGGATTGCCGACTTGCTCCGCCCGCGGTTGGGCGAAACTGGCCGGCGAAACAAAGTTCTTCAGCGAGCAACGACGACATCGCTAGAAGCTCTTCAGGCGTTCAGCTCGGGGATGCAGGCCATTAACGATGACAAATGGCAGGAAGGTGCGGCACTTTTCGAAGGAGCCACTGGACTCGATCCGCAATTCGCCCTGGCCCACGTTTTTGCAGGTTACGCTGAGGAACAGCTCGGGGAAGAGGAGAAGGCGCGCCCGCATTTCAAGCGCGCATTCGAGCTGGCGGATGGAACGAGTGAGCGCGAGCGTCTCTTCATTCGCGGCTGCTATTTCACTCGCTTCGAACCCGACCCGGTTCGCGCAACGCGCGAGTTTCTAAGTTTGGTGAACCTTTATCCTGACGACCTGTGGGGCGTCAGACTCCTGCTCTGGAATTCGACTGCCGGGAACCCTGTTCTTCTCCACTCAACCGGCATGACGCCCGCTGACCGCGTAGAACTTCTTGACCGAGTAGTCAGGGTTCGACCTACCTCTCCAGACAGTCTCATCGACTTGATGTACCTGACCAGGTATGCGTTAAATGACCCTGTCCGCTCAGAAAAATATCGCGAGCGTTTGGCCGAACTGCGCGCGAATGGAGGCGCAGCTCCGGCGAACTGGATCGAGCTGGATCTGTTGCCGGTACTCGAGGCCTGGAGAGTCGGTGATATTGCAACTGCCGATCGCGAGCTCCCACGGCTCACCGAAAGAGCGCTCCGCCAAACTTCCATTCGCATGAAATTCGACGTGGCTATGGCTAATCTCCAGATCGGCCATCTTTCGGATGCTCAGCGGGTCTGCGCTGCTCTACCGCCTCTGGCGCTAAAAACAACGAATATGAATCGAGAAAACTGTTCCCTGGTGGTCGCTTATCTCCGCGGGGATCGTACCGCCGTCGCGCAAGAGGTGAAGAAAATACTTGAGGCCACCCCTGTCGGCGATGTCAATGACTTCAACGGAATCGGCATTAACGTCATGCTGCACGCCGGTCTGTTGCACGACGCCGACACGCTGCTCGCGCGCCGGCTTCCCTCACACACCCTACCCCAATTGCGCGGTCAGGTGCTTTTAGCGCAGGGCAAACCTTTAAAAGCCCTTGACGCACTGCGGCTCGATTACACGCCGCTGGACCGCCTCCTCACCACGCGCGGCAGTTATTTCTGGACTCGCGAAGCGATGGCACGTGCTCTCGCGGAACTCGGATCTTTGGACGAAGCCATCCGCATCTTGCACGAGACCGATCCGGCGAACGTTCGCTATATGTCTGCTTCCACATGGTCATTGCCTCGTTTGCTCCTTATCCAGCTGCTTCGGCAAGCCGGCCGCAATGCGGAAGCCGACAGCGTCGAAGCGGAATTGCGCCATTACATGGCCTTCGCGGAGAAAGACCATATCCTATTTAAGATCCTTCAATCGCAATCTCAATCGCGGACGCGCCCGGCCGTTCTCCACGCGCATGGCGATGGCACGCTAGCAGCCTCAACTTATGGCAAGAAGCCGCAGTGAATCGTGCCGCTAGTGCGGCGCTTGCAATCGCTTCGAACCTCGGCGTCTCGGGTAGTGGGACTTACTTACAACTTAGGCTTACATTGCCTTGTCCCACCAATCGCCTAATCGGGAGGTGATCTCGTTCTATAAAAGGCGATGTGAAGAGCAGAGACTTGTCCTGAGCAGATGAAAACACAGTGCTCTGGCATCGAGCCCTGGTGGGGTTCTGTCGGGCTATGCTTTCGCTCGATTTGGAATCAAAGCCTCAGCGGACACCTTAAAGCGAAAACAGGGCAAGGCACCTCTTCCCAATTTGACCCTCCACCGTATATTCTTTGGCTTCATGA